>CAZOLK010000118.1:0-15101 GCA_964580325.1 uncultured Verrucomicrobiota bacterium
GAACTACGCACGTTACGTAGCTGTAAGCGCAAGGGGCTTTCATCTGTACGATGACTGGTTTTCGGGAATTTCACGCTCGCGACCCGCTGCTCGATTTCGTCCTTGCTTTTTAACAGGTTTGCCTTCTATAGTATGCGGACTTGTACCTTTTATGGTGCGGCTCAAGTCATTACAATCAGGAGAAACAAAATGACGCGTATGGAAATTTATAGCTGCAGCGCTTGCGGCAACATTGTTGAAGTCATGATCGTTGGCGGCGGCACATTGACCTGCTGCAACCAGCCCATGGAAAAGCTGACCGAGCAGACCGCTGACTCGGCCACGGAAAAACACGTGCCCGTGATTGAAAAAACCGACGCTGGCATCCTCGTCAAGGTCGGTTCCGTGCCCCATCCCATGGAAGAGGCGCACTACATCCAGATGATCGAACTCAAATCCGAAGACATGATCTGCCGCAAGTATCTCAAGCCTGGCGACAATGCGGAAGCCGCTTTTGACTGCGCTTGCGAAAACGTGGGCGCACGCGAATACTGCAATAAACACGGTTTGTGGAAGTCCTGACCTGTTTCAGGACCTGCTCGTACGGGGTTTTGGCCATCCACAGCGGAGGGCCGGCCCCGTTCCGATTTTTTGTACCGCAACAACAAGAATAGAGGAATGAACATGGATATCGATTTACGCGAAAAACTGGGTCAGATACAAATCCGCATTGAAGAAATGCGAGGTTATCTTTAACGCTGAGGCTAAACGACAGGAACTGAGCGAACTGGAACAAGAAGCCGCTGCTCCCGGTTTCTGGAACGACCAGGAAAAGGCGCGCGCCAACATCGATAAGTGCAACGTGGTCCGGGCCGTGCTCGAACCTTTCGACAAGCTGGTTACGGGCACCGAGGACGCGGATGTGATGCTGGAACTGGCCGAAGCCGAAAGCGACGAAGCCGAACGCGAACGGACCTTGGGCGAAGTGCTCGCCATGATCGAGGAACTCGAACGTAAATTCCGCGACGTTGAAATGCGTTCGCTGCTCTCCGGCAAACTGGACCGCAACAATGTCTACATGAGCCTGCACGCCGGCGCCGGAGGCACCGAATCGTGCGACTGGGCCGATATGCTTATGCGCATGTATATGCGCTATGCGGAACGGCACGGTTTTGACATCAGCGTCATGGATTACCAGTCTGGTGAGGAAGCCGGCATCAAGAGTTCCACGGTGCTGGTCAGCGGAGCCTTTGCCTATGGCTACCTGAAAGGCGAACGCGGCGTGCACCGCCTGGTGCGCATCAGCCCGTTCGACGCCAATAAGCGCCGTCACACGTCGTTCGTGGCCATGGACGTGATCGCCGAGCTGGATGACGATATCGAGATCAACATCGACCGCAGCGAGTATCGCGAGGATACATATCGCGCCAGCGGCGCCGGTGGGCAGCATGTGAACAAAACCGACTCGGCCATTCGTCTGACCCATATCGCCAGCGGCATCGTGGTCCAGTGCCAGGCCGAACGCTCGCAGCACAAAAACAGGGCCAAGGCGCTCAAGATGCTGGCTGCCAAGTTGTACGAGTACGAGATGGACAAGAAGCGCAAGGAGATGGAGAAGTTCTACGGCAACAAGGGCGAGATCGCCTGGGGCAGCCAGATCCGCTCCTATGTGCTGCAGCCCTACACCATGGTTACCGATCACCGCACCGAAACCAAGGTCGGCAACGTGGCCGGCGTGCTGGACGGCGACTTGGACATCTTTATTGAAAAGTACCTGAAACAGATCGGACGCAAAGATGGACATTCTGCATGAAATCGTGGCGCATAAGCGCGAGGAACTGGCATCGCGCAAGGCCGCTGTCCCTTTCGATGCCTTGCGCGAACAGGCTGCCCGGCGCACGGCACCGCCGAATTTCATCGCCGCATTGCGCGCCGTGCCCATTGGCCTGATCGCTGAAGCCAAACGCAAGTCACCCTCGGCTGGCATCATTCGCGATCCGTTCGAGCCGGTCGCCATTGCGCACGCTTATGCCCAGGCTGGCGCGCAGGCCATGTCGGTGCTGATGGACGAGAAGTACTTCGGCGGCGGCGAGGCACATTTCAAGGATGTGCGCGCGGCTGTGGAATTACCGCTGCTGTATAAGGAGTTCGTCGTGGATCCATGGCAGGTCTGGCACGCGGCGGCGCTGGGCGCTTCGGCCGTGCTGCTGATTGTGGCTGCCCTGGACCGCGACGCGCTCGGTGCGTTGCAGACGGTCTGTCGCGACGCGGGACTGACCGCGCTGGTCGAAGTGCACCAGGCAATCGAGATGACCGCTGCGGTCGATGCCGGCGCTGGCGTCATCGGCGTCAATAACCGCGATCTGAAAACGTTCCAGGTTTCGTTGGAAACATCGTTGCGTCTTCGCGAGGCGGCGCCGGCGGATTGCACGCTGATCAGCGAAAGCGGCATTCGCACGCCGGACGACGTGCTGCGCTTGAAACAGGCTGGTTTCCACGGCATCCTGGTGGGCCAGCAACTGCTGGAGCAGCCTGACCTGGATCGTGCCGTGGCCGTGTTGATGGGTAAAGCGTGAATGTGTTCATAAAAATCTGCGGCCTGACGTCCGCGGCCATGGTTATGGACGTGACAGCCCTGAAACCGGATGCCATCGGCTATATTTTTTGGCCGCGCTCCAAACGGTACGTCATGCCTGAGCAGGTCGCGGGTTGGCGTGCGCTGGCGCAGCCGGGCATACTCAAGGTGGGCGTATTCGTTGACGAGACGCTGGAGCATATTGCAGCCGCGGCAGACGCGGCCGGCCTGGACGTGGTCCAGTTGCACGGCGATGAAACGCCGGACATCCCGATCCGTCTGCGCAAGATGCGGCCCGACCTGCGGATATGGAAAGTGGTTCACCTGGATCGCGCCGAAAATCCAACCGCTAATGCCGTTGACGCCTTCTTGGTAGACAGCTATAGTCAAACTTCACCCGGCGGTACGGGCCAGACCTGCGACTGGGACAAAGCACGCGCGTTTGTGAGCGCTGTGCAAAAGCCGGTAATACTGGCCGGCGGTCTGCATCCCGGCAATGTTCAGGAAGCACTACACCAGGTGGCGCCCTGGGGTGTTGACGTCAGTTCCGGGGTCGAGGCAGCGCCGGGAATGAAGGATCTCAAGCTTGTAAAGGAATTTATAGAAAAATGTCGGAACCTGTGACAACTCCCGATGAGTTCGGGCGCTTCGGCGCATACGGTGGCATGTTTGTGCCGGAAATCCTGATGCCGCCCTTGGAGGAACTGACTCGCGAATACGAACAGGCCATGCAAGATCCGGCATTCGAGGAACAGTTCCAGTATTACCTTCGCGAATATGTAGGCCGCCCCACGCCGCTGACGTTTGCCGAGCGCATCACCCGCGAGCTGGGGACCGCGAAGATTTACCTGAAACGCGAGGATCTCTGCCATACCGGCGCGCACAAGATCAACAACTGCATCGGCCAGATCCTGCTGGCCGTACGCATGGGCAAAAAACGCATCATTGCCGAGACCGGCGCGGGTCAGCACGGTGTGGCCACAGCCACGGTCAGCGCCATGTTCGGGCTGAAGTGCGTAATCTACATGGGCGCGGTCGATATGGAGCGCCAGGCGTTGAACGTGTTTCGCATGCGCCAGTTGGGCGCAGAAGTCAAGCCGGTGACCGGCGGTCAGCAGACGCTCAAGGAAGCCATCAGCGAAGCCATGCGCGATTGGGCCACCAATGTCTATGACACGCACTACATACTGGGCACCGTGTACGGCGCGCATCCTTACCCGCTGATGGTACGCAATTTCCAGAGCGTGATCGGCCGTGAAGCACGCGAACAATGCCTGGCCCGCGAAAAGCGCCTGCCCACACGGTTGGTCGCCTGCGTGGGCGGCGGCAGCAATGCCATGGGCCTGTTCCATGCGTTTGTCAACGATGACGGCGTGGCCATGGTCGGGGTCGAAGCCGGCGGCCTGGGCATCGAAAGCGGCCGGCATGCGGCCCGTTTCGCCACGGGCCGACTGGGCGTGTTGCAGGGAACCAAGACCATGATCTTGCAGGATGAACACGGCCAGATCCTGGGCACCCATTCGGTCAGCGCCGGGCTCGATTACGCCGGCGTCGGACCGGAACATTGCCTGCTGCGTGACCTGGACCGTGCGATCTATACCTATGCCACCGATGAAGAAGCGGTGGGGGCCGCCGAATGGTTGACCCGCACCGAAGGCATCTTGCCGGCGCTGGAATCGTCTCATGCCGTGGCCTATGTACGCAAACACGCAGATGCCTGGTCCAAAGACGACATCGTCATCGTCAATCTGTCCGGCCGCGGCGACAAGGACGTGCAACAGATGGTGGCCTGGCGCGAGCAACACCCCAAAGCGGACGGTGAAGCATGAGCTTGATCAGCATGACCGGTTACGGCCGCGGTTCCGCTTCGCGCTACGGCGTGACCATCAACGTGGAGTTGAACACGGTCAACCGCAAGCAACTGGACATCCAGGTGTCGCTGCCCAAAATGCTGCACATGCTCCAGGCGCGGTTGCACAAGACCATAGGCGAGGCGATCCATCGCGGCAGGGTGACCGGCGAGTTGACCGTCGCCTGGTCAGCGCCGGTCAAGCGCAAGGCGGTCGAAGTGGACGAAGACCTGGCCCAGGCCTTTATCGATGCGCTCAAACACGCGGCCGCCAAGCTGGGGTTGAGCGAAAATATGTCAGCCGAAATCCTTTTTGAACTGCCGGAGGTGGTCAATTTCGTGCCGCCGATTCAGGATACGGAAAAGCTGTGGTCCGTGGCTCAGTCCGCGTTGCTAACTGCATTGCGCGAGTTGATCGCCATGCGTAAACAAGAAGGCCAGGAACTGCAGAAAGACCTGGAGGCGCGTATCCGACATCTGGCCCAATTGGTCAAGGCTATTCAGCAAAGGGCGCCCCAAGCCCAGGACCAACGGCGTCTGGGCCTGATCGAGCGCATTAAAAAAGCCGAACTCGAGATTGACGTCGATGACGAACGGCTGCAGCGCGAAATTGTTTTTTATGCGGACCGATTGGATATCACCGAAGAACTGGTGCGGTTGGGCAGCCATCTCAAGCAGGCTAAAAAGCTGTTCCGTGCGGGCGGCACCAGCGGCAAAACCCTGGATTTCCTGGCCCAGGAGATGTTTCGTGAGATCAACACGATCGGCTCCAAATCGAGCGACGCCGAAATCGCGACCCAGGTCGTGACCTTTAAAGCTGAATTGGAAAAAATCAGAGAACAGGTGCAAAATATAGAATGATTACGCAACAGGATCGAGCTTTATTGATGGTCGTGTCCGCGCCTTCCGGCGCCGGCAAGACGACGCTCTGCGACCGCCTGGTGGCGGCATGCGAACAGATTCACTATTCCATCTCGTGTACGACCCGCGCTCCGCGCCAGGGCGAAGTGGATGGCCACGACTACCATTTCCTGGACCAGGACGCATTTAACAAGCGGATCGAAAAAAACGAATTCATCGAATATGCGCGCGTGCACGGCAACTGGTACGGCACCTTGCGGCGCACCGTGGTCGATCAACTCGCGGCTGGCAAAGACGTGCTCATGGACATTGACGTCCAGGGCGCGGCCCAGATCCGCGAGTATGTGCGTCATGCGTCGGAGAGCGACCTGATCCAGCGTGGATTCGTCGATATCTTCATTGCTCCGCCTTCGATGGAGGTCCTCCATGTGCGGTTGAACGGGCGCGGCACGGACGATGCCGAGGTGGTGCGCAAGCGCATGATCAACGCGGAGCAGGAGATGCGGCACTGGCGTGAGTATAAGTACCTGGTCGTCAACGACAATCTGGAACAGGCCGCGGCCGCGATGCAGGCCATTCTGCTGGCCGAACATCGCCTCATCTGGAGAACGTGATGTTTACCAAGCAATTGCACATGCTTTGGCCTGAGACGCGCCTGGATAAACCCCCGCCGATCCGACCAGCCGCCGGTTATCGCCTGCGCCAATACCGGACGGACGACAAGCAGGCCTACTTGGGGCTGATGCGGGATGCTGGCTTCGACACCTTTTCCGAAGCCATGCTGGCGGATGCCATGACCAGAACCCTGCCTGACGGCTTCTTTGTTTTGGAGCACCTGACCGACAACGCGCTGGCCGCCACCACCATGGCGACGCACAATGCCAAACACCTGCATCCCTATGGCGGCGAACTAGGCTGGGTCGCGGCAGCTCCGGATCATCGCGGCCATGGGCTGGGCGCCACGGCCTGCGCCGCAACGGTCGACCGGTTCATTCGTGCCGGTTACCGCCGCATCTACCTGATGACCGACGACCACCGCCTGTCCGCGATCCGGATCTATCTGAAACTGGGTTTTGTACCTTTTCTGTATGAAACTGACATGGAAGATCGCTGGCAATCCATCTGCCACCTGCTCCCCTGGCCGTTCAAACCGGAACGCTGGCCAGGAATGGGTGCGATATAAACGATCCAATATATTCTGTTTTTTCCTTCATGCGAAGCATCTTGTTGTTATGAAGGCGGCGCACCAGGCTCCTCGATCTACACAATAGGATCGCTATTGTTATGATCGTCGTCGATCACAACGAGTTGCGTTGTCGTGCCTTGGCGATTTCCGCCGCAAGTCAAATGTTGAAATAGATCCAATGCCTTTTTCGCGGTTTCCGGACGATGTTGCGGTTCGAGGCTGATCAGGTTCATGACCCAGTCGTTGACCGCGTCAGGTATATCCGGTCGGATTTTGTGCAGCGGCATGACGCGATGGCGCAAATGGCTCATGATTACATCTTCGGACGTTTTGCCGGTGAACGGATTGCGGCCAGTCAGCATGTAATAATAAACGCAACCCATGGAGTAAAGGTCGGTCTTGAAATCCGGGGGTTGTCGTTTGAGCTGTTCGGGGGCTATGAAATAAAGCGAGCCGTAGATATAGTCCGGCTTGGCGAACGGATCGTCCAATTCGATGTCCAGGATATCGACCATGCCGAAATCCAGGATTTTATACAGCAGGTAGTGGCCGGGCAAACGCATGACCATGATGTTTTTGGGCTTGATGTCTCTATGAACCAAGTCTTTTTCATGGGCCGCGATCAAGCCGCGCAACGTCTGCTGCACCGCGTCCTGAAACATCGTGCGGCTATAGCGATGAGCTTTGACGAACTGGGCCAGGTTCATACCGTCAATGAATTCGGTGATGATATAAGGTCCGTCGTCGTCTACATTAAAATCGTAGATGCTCAGGATGTTGGGATGCTGCATGGACGCCAGGGATATGGCCTCCCACCACATGTCATCGACCTTGGTCACCTGATCGACATTGCTCTGGTCCAGCCTTTTCAAGGCGACAAAACGATGAAGATGGTTATCCCATGCCTTCAAAATCGTACCGAAACCACCGCTGCTGATGGTCTCCTTGATCTCGTACCGCGGATCGTCGCTGTTTTGTTTCCCGACTTCAGACACCAGATAACCTCATTTATTTAATTCATTTCATTTAACATTTAAGTACTATATCAGATTTTTCAAGACAAGGCAAGAGTGGAGTTGTCGGAGATAGGAGTTAGCTGTTCGGGGTTCATGAGCGGGTTGCGCGAGGAAGCCAACGGCAAGTACAGATAACAGGCCAGGCCGAGACCGAAAAGCAACAGTGCAATCATGACGACCTTGCCGCGTGGCCCCAGTCTGCCGGCCACCAGGGGCACGGCCAGCGCATAGACGGTCCAGAACCAGAACGCCTGCTTGTTCGGACCCCCGGACCAGAGCAGATGAATGAACTCGCATTCCGCGGCCCATAGCTGGAACCCGACCATAAAAGCCAATGCCGCGCCGACGGCCAGAAAGCCGAAAAACAGTTTGCGGTCGCGCAGCCAGAGCGCTACGGCCGGCGCCAGGTTGATAAAGAGCAGGGTCTGTACAACCATTTCATCCGCATCCGCCGCCGATTTCTGCCCGGGCAGCCTTATCCATGTCCAGTTCCCACAATGAAAAATCCCCCTACAAACCCGGAAGCGCCTAAAAAAAAGCGGTAGGTGTCAAGGATTACGGGGAGAAAATCAATGTTCAATCTCCAATATCCAATGAAGAGAATGACGAATCCAATGAGAATCTATGTTGCCGAATTGTTCGACGTTTCGGGAAAGGTTGAGGTTTATGGACGACGATAGGGTCGATGAGGTTGAAAGCAACGGTAATGCGAAGTGTCTCCCATATCAAAAAAAATCGTCGTCGCCACTCTCCACCTGCCACCCGCCGCCCGCCGCGCCATTCTCCTCTTTTCATTTGGCAAGAGTGTTTTATTGTTATAGTCTTATAGTACATTATGAGGATAGAACTCGATAAACGCAGTCCAGTGCCTTTTTATCGGCAAATTGTTGACATGATTCTGGCCGGGGTGGCTGGCTGTCGGATTCTGCCCGGCGATAAACTGCCCACCATCCGTGAACTGGCCGTGTCGCTCAGCATTAATCCGAATACCGTCGTCAAGGCTTACAACCAGTTGCAGTTCATGCAGATCCTGGAGACGCAGCAAGGCTCTGGGGTGTTCGTCCATCCCCAGGCCATGCAGACTGATGGGTGCCTTGGCGCGCATGAAGGACGACAGCGCCAAACAGGATAAAGCATGCTGAACATCGAACCGTTTACCCAGTTCCGGATCAGCGCCGACATATCGCTCTCCAGCCGGTCGGCGCTGACCGCGCCGGTCGGTACGGTGACCGTGATCAGCGGCGAGAGCGGTTCGGGCAAGAGCGTGCTGCTAGAGATGCTGGCCGGTTACCGTCCGTTGAGTGACGGTCGGCAAGCAGTTGCGGCAACGGTCTTGGCAGCGGACGGCAGTCAGGTAACGCCGCTGGACGCGTTCCTGGCGCAACCGACGCGCATGGCCTACCTGCCCCAGCAATCGATCTTGCGTTCTGACGCAACCCCGCGCCAGGCGCTGGACGACTGGCAGCGGATTCTGTTGGCGTCCTACCCAGCCGATCATCTGCTGCGCGCCCAGGTAGCTGAGATCCGCGAAGAACTCGGCTCGCGCCTTTTCTCGGTTCAGGAACAGCGTCAGATCTTTGGCTTGGACTTGACCGGGCAAGATGGGGGCATGGATGCATCCGCGGCAAAGTCTGACGGAGCCAAACCCCGCGTGGAGCCGCGCATCCGCCAATTGAGCGGTGGACAGCAACGCAGGCTAGATGTGCTCATGTGCCTCTGCTCGCCAGCGGAGTTGATCCTGCTGGACGAACCTGACGCCGGCCTGGATGCCGCGCGGCGCAGGGTGCTGTTTGAAACCTTAACCGCACATGCCGCCAGGTACGGAAAGATCGTCCTCATGGTCAGCCATTATGCCGTCGCCGAAGGACCGATCGCGGATCTGCATGCCTGGCGCATCCAATGCACGCCGGAAACCAACCTGGTGCGTGCGGACGACCAGGCAGCGCGCGCAGCAGTTGACATGACGTTGCATGAACCGCCGCGCGATAAATTCGATCGGCGTCTGGATCAACTGGGCCTGTATACGCGCCGGCGGCTGCTGCTCTTTTTCCAGGGTTGGGGCAAGGTCTACCTGATCGCACCGCTGCTGTTTCTGGCCCTGGTGCGGCTGGCCATTTACCCAGTGCGCGAACCGCGCGCCATGGCGCTGCTGTTTTTCTTTGCGCTGACCTGTTTCTGGCTTGGCGCGGTGCAGGCCACCGCGTTCTGGACCGACGAACGGATTCTGTTCTATCGCGAAGGCCGTCAGGGCGCGTCGTCTTTTGCCTATATGGGCGGCTTCTTGGTTGCGCTGGCGATTCAACTGACGCTTCAGTCGGGATTGGCCGCCGCGGTGGTGAAATATCTGCATTGGCAGGACCTGCTGCGCCTGCGCCTCAAGCCTCTCCATCCTTTGAGCCTGTCCTATGGCGCGCTTCTGTTCTGGGGCGCTTGGGCTGGCATGAACGGCATGCTCACGGGCCTGTTCTGGTCCACAGTGCAGCATCGTCTGCAGCCGCGGCTGACCGGACCCGTGACTGCGCAACTCATTGCGTTGACCATCACGCTGATGGCCATTGTGTTCAGTTTCCCGATCATCGGGGCTGATTCCTACGGCGAGCCGATCCCGGCCCATGACGTGCACGGCCCGGACCGTATGCGCATTTTGCATACAGCGCTATGCAACGCGTATCGACCGGAATATCCGTTCCTGGCCATTGCGCTGGCCGAATGTCCGATGCATGCCGCCTCCTCGTTTCACGGGTTATGGTTTCAGGGCGAGAAACCGTTGACCTACGACAAGCAGATGCTGGAACGGCCCGAGAAGATCGCGGCGGTCAAGGGGTTCTGCATGAATTTCAGTATCCTGGCGATTAGTGTGGCCTTGCTGTTCGGTCTGGCCCGAAGCATTCTGAACAAGGCGGTGATGCGCTAAGGGCATGCGAAAAATAAGCAGAACAAGTGTTCTTGGTTAGAAGCCGTCGCCCCCCATTTGCGATCACGATATGCTGGCGCCAATCCAGCATGTCCATCCTCCTCATATCGAAAAACGTTTGGCGTTACTCAGCGCCCGCGCTCGTCTAGGGCGCGATCCACACAACGCAAAAACTGCAACGTGCAAGGCAAGCGCAATGAATACACCACCTGCTTGCCATACTTTTTCGAATTCACCAGACCCGCGCTGCGTAATACGGTCAAGTGTTTGGATACGGTCGACATATCCAATTGCACGATTTCACGCAATTCACACACGCAATGTTCCTGAACGCCCAGGGCCACCACTATGGCCAAACGCGCCGGATGTCCCAGGGCTTTGAAAATTTCAGCGCGCTCGGACATGATCCGCTCAATCGTTATCGCATTCATAAAACAAAAATAACATGTGCATGGTCATTTGGTCAAATGCTAAAAATAAAAAAAACAGCACATCTCCGAGGTTGCGAAGCAACCTGAGCGGGCTGCTTCTTTATTCAAAAAAAAATGGTAATCCGCTATTATCGCCCGCTATCGTCAACTGTCCGACGTCGTGATCTTCTTGGAGCGAACCGTTTGTTGTTGGACATGAGAAAAAGCTTGATTTTTATCTAATCAAGTTTAATTCAAGCAGAACTTTTTTTTTTGAGCATGACCTTCTTTTCATGCCTATCAGACTTTCATCCTAGAAAAGGTCAGGTCTCGAACACCTTGTTCTATGTGTCTTGAAGGGGGTGAAAGGGATCTTGATACCTTTTGACAAGTGTCATTTGAGGTTCTATTTTAATTTTTTAGCTTTTTTTGTAAATTTAATGGTTGACAATTTTATGGGTAGTATTTATACTTCCAAAAATGAGTTATGTAAGTAGTCGAAAAAGACGGTTTAAATTTTGTTGGGGCCATCGCGGGGGCGGTAGTCTCACCGAAGAAGGAAGAGTGAAGAGTAGATTATTATTAGTATTAAGGAGAATAGATCATGGCTAAGCCTAAGACAAAGACAGAAATCATCGCCAAAGTAGCGGAAGACGCCGCAATCACCAAGGTGCAGGCCCGCTCTGCCATCGAGTCGCTGGTCAACCAGGCCTATAAGGGCGCTAAAGATGGATTCACCATCCCCGGCCTGGGCAAGCTGGTCAAGCAGAAACGCAAAGCGCGCAAGGGCCGCAACCCGGCCACGGGTGAGGAGATCAAGATTCCGGCCAAGACCGTGCTGAAATTCCGGATCGCGAAAGCTGCCAAAGATGCCGTTCTGGGCACCAAATAATTGTTGAGAGAGTAGGGTCTGGGAAAGATCGCGGTCTTCGGACCGCGATTTTTTTTTAGACCATGGCTTGACTCATTCCGTGCGGCATCTATTTTAGGAGCTATTATGTCTGACATTACCATAGATCAATTGTTTTATAATGCCGATAAGCCCTTGTTGTCGTTCGAGTTCTTTCCGCCCAAGGATAAGAAAGGTATGGAGCGGCTCATCGAGAACGCGAAGAGTCTGCAAGCGGCTCAGCCCGATTTCGTCACGGTCACCTATGGCGCGGGCGGCTCGACGCGTCAACGAACGTTCGAGGTCTGCGACGTTTTACAGGATATGGGCTACAGCCCGATCATGCCCCACTTGACTTGCGTCGGTTCTTCGCAAACTGAATTGGCCGCGTTGTGCGATGAGATCCATCAGCGTGGTTTTCGCAACATCATGACCTTGCGCGGTGACCCGCCGGCTGGTTGCGATCGTTTCACCGTGTCGCCCGACGGTCTGGCCCACGCTTCGGATCTGGTAGCCCTGATTCGCGATCATCATCCGGAAATCTGTTGCGGTGTAGCCGGTTATCCGGAACGCCATCCCGAATCAACGTCCATGGATCTGGATATCATCCACCTAAAAACCAAGCTGGCGGCCGGCGCTTCGTTCGTCACCACTCAGCTCTTTTTCGACAATGTCGTGTATTTCGATTTTGTCCAGGCTTGTCGCGCACGTGGTATCCACCAACCTGTACTGCCAGGTATTCTGCCGGCTGTTTCGCTGAAACAGATCCGGCGTATGATGAAAATGTGCAATTCGCGGCTGCCTCCCCAACTGGAGGTCAACCTGGAGGACGTTGCCGACAACAAAGAGCACATGGAAGCCGTGGGCATCCAGTGGGCTTCGCGCCAGATCGAGGAGCTGCTCGCCCGGGGCGTGCCCGGAATTCACCTTTACATTTTGAACCAAGCCAGGATCGGCCTGGCGCCCGTGCTGGCGCGTGCGTATTCGCGTTGGCGTTAAGCACCGGCATTAGTGATCGTTAAGGGACCATAAAGGAGTTACATACATGGACGAATTGTTGCAGTTGTTGAAGAACAACGCTCTGGAGAGCCCGGAAAACCTGGCCAAGATGCTGGATGTTTCCTCTGATGAAGTGAAGCGGAAGATCGCGGAATACGAAGCGCAAGGCATTATCTGCGGGTATCAGGCCGTGTTGAACGAGGACCAGTTGAACGTCAGTCATGTCACTGCCATCATCGAGGTCAAGATCATGCCTCAGCGCGAGGGTGGGTTTGACCACGTGGCCATGCGCATTGCCAAATTCCCCGAAGTGCAGTCCGCGTTCCTGATCTCGGGGACGTCGGATCTGGTGTTGTTTATCAGCGGTAAAAGCTTGAAAGAGGCAGCCTCGTTCGTCAGCGAAAAGCTGGCGGTCATCGACGGGGTCACATCAACAGCCACCTCGTTTATGCTCAAAACCTACAAACTCAACGGCTTATTGATGGAAGAGGAAAATGGAATCGAACGACTCAAAGTTACGCCTTGAAGACCGCGTAGCGCGGCATCTGCTGGATATCCCGCGTTCCGGGATCCGCGATTTTTTCGATATTGTCAGCACCATGAAGGATATTATCAGTCTTGGCATTGGTGAACCCGATTTCGATACGCCCTGGCATATCCGCGAAGCCTCGATTTACCGGCTGGAACTGGGCGAAACCCATTATACCTCGAACCTGGGCCTGCTCAAACTGCGCCGGGCCATCACCGATTACGTGCGCGAACATTTCGGGATCGATTACGATCCCCATCAAGAAACACTGATCAGTGTGGGGGTCAGCGAGGCTATGGATCTGGCCGTGCGCGCCGTGCTTAACCCGGGCGATGAAGTGCTCTATCATGAGCCCTGTTACGTTTCGTACAAACCGCTGATCGTCATGGCCCACGGCAAACCTGTGCCGATCTCCACCGGACCCGAGGATCAGTTCCGGCTCACCCGCGCCAAGCTCGAACAGCATGTCACCGACCGCACCCGCCTGCTGATTCTGAACTATCCCAACAACCCTACCGGCGCGGCTCTGCCGTGCGATTATGTACAGGAGATCGCCAATTTTGTCGTCGAGCACGATCTGCTGGTGATCTGCGACGAGATCTATGCCGAGTTGAGTTATGAGGACGAGCATACTTCCATTGCCTCCCTGCCGAGCATGCGTGAGCGCACCATTTTTCTGCACGGTTTCTCCAAGGCTTGGGCCATGACCGGGTTCCGCATCGGCTACGCCTGTGCGCCGCATGTGCTGACCGAGGCTATGATGAAGATCCATCAATACACCATGCTCTGCGCGCCTGTTCTGAGCCAGGAAGCGGCCTATGAGGCGTTGATCAATCCCGAGAGCGATGTCGAAGATATGCGCGCCGAGTACCAGAGACGACGTAATTTCATCTACAACTCGTTCCGCGAAATGGAGTTGTCCTGCGCCAAGCCCGCCGGTGCCTTCTATATCTTCCCCTATATCGGCGATCTCGGCCTGTCTTCGCGCGACTTTGCCCTCACCCTGCTGGATGAACAGAAAGTGGCGGCCGTGCCCGGTTCGGCCTTTGGTCCCTGTGGCGAAGGCTTTTTGCGCTGCTCTTATGCGACGTCCATGGAGGAACTCAAGGAAGCCATGCGGCGTATGGCCTGTTTTGTAGGGAAGTTGAGGAAATAGGCGCCGGTCAACGAATCCAGACAGCGATATGAACCAGGACCCGACTATACAGCAGGCCCTGCAGGCGATCAACCATTCGTGCTATGCGGAAGCGACGGCTATTTTGGAGCAACTGCTTGCGTGCGGTCCGGCCCAGCCCCAGGCGCGCTACATGCTGGCCGCAGTCTGTGCGTTGCGCGAAGATTACGATGCCATGGCGAGTCATCTGCGCTTGCTGATCGGGCAACATCCGGCTATGGCCGAGGCCCATGCCATGCTGGTGGGCTTTCTGTTTGCGCAACAGCGCTTGGACGACGCGGCTGCGGCTTGTGCCGAAGCGCTGCGACATTGTCCGGACGCGGTTCCATGCCATCTGCTGCAGGGCCATATTCAGGTCGCGCGCAGTTGCCCGGAGCAGGCGATACCCGCGTATCGCCGCGTGATCGAGCTGCAGCCGGACCACTTTGAAACGCTCAATAACCTGGGCAACCTGCTCGGCGACCTGGGCCGCTACCAGGAGGCGTTGGATGTGTTTCGTCAGGCGCTCGAACGCTACCCCGATCAGGCCGCGGTGCACAATAACCTGGCCGTGCTGCTCAAGGACGGCAATCGCTTTGACGAAGCTGAGGGGCAGTATCGTGCCGCCTTGCGCCTGCAACCGGACTATTTCGAAGCGCTGGCCAACCTGGGCCATCTGCTGGCCCAGAAAGGCCAGGCCGATCAGGCGCGCTCCTGTTTCGAGCATGCCGCGCGGCTGCG
>CAZOLK010000119.1:0-15095 GCA_964580325.1 uncultured Verrucomicrobiota bacterium
CCATGCCCATGGCCGCTCGCGCTTTCCTGGCCTGGCATGCGCGCCTGCATTACCAGCGTTGCGTGGTCTGGGTGCTGGATGGTCCGGGCAGTCTGGACCGTTTCTGCCAGGATCTCGAAGCGCTGTCCCCGCCCGGCGATGACGCCGCGCCGCCAATGGCTTGCTTCTCGGCCTGGGACAGTTGGCCGGGCTTTGACAAGCCGCCTAATCCCAATGTGGTCGGTGACCGTTTGGCCACGTTGCACGCCTGCCAGTCGGACGCCGCTCCGCCGCTCGTGGCCACTTGCATTCAGGCCGTGCTGCAGAAAACCATGGCCCCGCGACACTTGAAGCAGGGCCTGTTCGCCCTGGCCTTGGGGGATCGCCGCGAGCGCGACGTTTTTCTGGCTTGCCTGGACCAGTCCGGTTACGAATTCTGCGTCGAAGTTCAGGCCAAGGGCCAGGCTGCTCATCGCGGCGGTATTGTGGATATCTGGCCGCCCGGCGCGGCCTGGCCGATGCGTATCGAATTTTTTGGCGCCGAAGTGGATTCCATGCGCACGTTCGATCCGTTTACGCAGCAATCCGTTGAGCGCATCCGCGAACTGCTCGTTACGCCAGCCCGCGATTGGCACGACCGCGACAACCTTTCGGCGCTGGTCGCCATGACCGATCACGTGCCAAAGAACGCGATCTGGGTCTGGGATGACCCGGCACAGCTCACGGAACACGCTGGCGTCTTTCACGAGCACGCCGAGGTCAATGGCACTGAAGCCATTTGCCTGCTTTATGAAGAGTTGCGCGGTCGCATTCGCACGGCGCGACGCATGCACGAGTGGATTGTCGGCGGCGACGACGATCCGGATACACCGGCGATCAACCTGGGTTTTTATCCGGAAGAGGGATTGCCCGCGCTGATCAAAGGCGACTGGCTGCCCGATGTGCTGGAAAACGCGCGCAACCGGTTTGTCGCCGATCTGTATGCGCGCGCCGATGCCGGGGAGACGATCCATATTTTCTTTGATGCCGAAGGCACGCGCGATCATTTTCTCGAACTGTACAGCGGCGCTTCCGGACGGCAGGCCAGTCTCGACCTGCATACGCGGCCGCTTTCCGAAGGTTTCCGCTGTGCGCCGTTAAGGACCGTGGTCTTGTCCCAGGCCGATATCTACGGGCACAGCAAGCAACAGCGCGGCCGCTACGATCCGTTGAAGCGCAAGAAAGGGCCGGCGCGCGAGGCTGGCGAACGGTTGCGCGACTGGACCGACATCCAGCCCGGCGACATGGTCGTGCATGTCGACCATGGCATTGGCAAATATCTCGGGATCTATGTCATCGAATACAACGGCACTCCCCGGGAAACGCTGACTATCGAGTATGCCGGCAACGCCAAGTTGTACCTGCCCGTGAACCAGGCCCATCTGCTCAGCCGCTACGTGGGCGTAGGCAAGAAAGCGCCGGAACTGCACGCCCTAGGCGGCAAGCGCTGGAACCGTGAAAAAATCGCGGCGGAAAAAGCGATCCGTGACCTGGCTGCCGCGATGCTAGAGACCCAGGCCATGCGCGAGTCGCTGAAGGGGCATGCGTTCGGCGGCGACACCCCGTGGCAACACGATTTCGAAGCTGCGTTTCCCTACCAGGAGACCGATGACCAGCATCGCGCCATCTTGGATGTGAAGCGCGATATGGAAACGGGCCGGCCCATGGACCGCCTTGTCTGCGGCGACGTGGGTTACGGCAAGACCGAAGTGGCCATGCGCGCCGCGTTCAAGGCCGTGATGGATGGTTGCCAGGTGGCTGTGCTGGTGCCGACCACGATTCTGGCTCAACAGCACTACGACACATTCAGTGATCGCATGTCTGCTTTTCCGGTCAGCATCGAAATGCTCTGCCGCTTTCGCACCAAAAGGCAGCAGCGCGATATTGTCGAGCAACTCAAATGTGGCGGCGTGGATATTGTGATCGGCACGCATCGCCTGGTGCAGGCGGATGTGGGTTTCAAGAACCTTGGCCTGGTCATCATCGACGAGGAGCAGCGTTTCGGCGTGGCGCACAAGGAGAGGCTCAAGCACTTGCGCCGAATGGTCGACGTGCTGACCATGACCGCTACGCCGATTCCGCGCACGCTTTACATGAGCCTGACCGGCGCCAAGGACATGAGCACCATCCAGACGCCGCCCCAGGAGCGCTTGCCCGTGGAGACTGTCGTAACCCAGTACGATGAAAAGCTGATTCGCCAGGTCGTACTGCGTGAGGTCAGCCGCGACGGCCAGGTCTTTTACCTGCACAACCGGGTTCACTCCATTCAAATGGTCAAAGACAAGCTGGAGCAACTGATTCCTGAAGTGCGCATCGGTATCGGCCATGGCCGGATGAGCGAGAAGGAACTATACACGACCATGCAAGATTTCATCCATGGCCGGACCCAAGTTCTGCTATGCACAACCATCATCGAGAGCGGGGTCGACATTCCCAACGTCAACACCATCCTTATCGATCGTGCTGACCGGTTCGGCATGGCCGACCTGTACCAGTTGCGCGGCAGGGTAGGGCGATTCAACCGCAAGGCGTTTGCCTATCTGCTGCTGCCGCGTCACGGTCGCCTGTTCGATTCGGCGCGCAAGCGCATAGCCGCGCTGCGCAAATACTCCAGCCTGGGCGCCGGCTTCAAACTCGCGCTCAAGGACCTGGAAATCCGCGGCGCCGGCAACTTGCTGGGCGCGGAGCAAAGCGGTCACATCGCCGCGGTCGGTTTCGATCTGTATTGTCAGCTTTTAAAACGAACCGTGGCCCAATTGAAAGGCGAAACCCTGCCCCCCATAATCGATGTGGAGATAATGCTCGATTTCATTGACCTGTCCCCAACCGGCAGCGACGACCGCCGCTCCACAATTCTGCCCTATGCTTACATCGAAGACGAAAGCCAGCGTCTGGGGATCTACCGACGCATTGCGGGCATCACCGGTGACGAGGAGTTGCGCGCTTTGCGCGACGAATTACGCGACCGTTTCGGCCCGATCCCGGAACATGCGGAAAGGTTGCTGACTGTGGTCGAAATAAGGTTGCTCGCCGTGGCGCGCGGAGTGGACAAGGTCGAAGTACGCGAAGGCAAACTGATGCTGCAAAAGAAAGGCGCCTATTTAAAAAACGATAGTCAATTTCCCCGGCTGCAACAGACCGATACCCTGCGGAAGCTGCACGAAATGATCCGCCTGATAAGAGCCGTGCCGGGGTAGACCGGGGAGGGTGCAGGGAGGAACAGCGAGCAGGGAGCAGGGTGCAAAGCTGGATGAGCAAACATGTCGGTTCGTGTCCCCCCAACCGCGTTATGGCTGGACCGTGATCTTTTTCTTCTCCTTGCTCAAGTCCACGATCCAGGCATCGGGCATGTTGGCCTCGACAAGCCGGCGGGCCGCGTTGATCCAGGAAGGCCCCTTGGCCAGGATCGGCATGTCGCTGGTGATGACCAGGCTGTTGCTCACCGCAATGTCGCGGTCCGGATTGTTGACCAGTTCCACACGCCAGGAGCCTTTGAACGGGATGCCCGCATCGCGCAGGCGCTGGGCCAGCTTGCCGCTGTTGGACACCGGCTTGTCCAGCAACCAGAGTACATCGGCCGGTTTCAGGCGGCACAGGATATCCGTGGCAAGGTCGATCGCTTCGTCGGTTTCTTCCACCGTGCGGTAGGATCCGTGCACGCTGGACATGTCGCGCATGGCCCCGTCGCGTCCCAGTAAAAGTATGCCGCCGCTGATGGCGGCTTCGAGGGTGATGATCAGGTTGAATCCATCGATCATCAGCGCTTTGCCGCAAGCTTCCTCAAGGGGTTGTTCGCGTGATTTGATATCCTGAGCCATCTCTTCCGCGCAGGCGCAACGGCTGATGGCCAGGCGCTGACGATCAGTCAGGTTGAAGTGATCGCCCACCAGCTTTAAGGACGCTTTATCCGAATAGCCGCGACCCAGTAGCCAACTCAGGTCCGTCACCGCGTCGCGCAGCATGGGAATCCATTTGGTGGCGAACATAAACTCATCCTCGGGATGGGCCATGCGATGTTTGCGTTTGTCCGGGCTCATACGATCCTCACCATTTAGGAACCTCGATCTTTTGTTTCAATAGCTTCGTATCCTCCGGCTGCTCCCGACCGGTCAGATGTTTAAAGAAAAACCGGGCATACTCGTCCACGGGCGTCTGATTTGTCTGTTCGCGTAAACGCATGACGCATTCGATACCCAGGCTGTCCAGCTTCTGCATGAGAAGTTGAATGTATTGCTGACCAGTACAACCGACCGGCAACGGTGCGCTGGACTGGTTGAAAAACATGTACACCAGCGGATCGTCGGATGTGACGTGATTGATCGGCGAAGCTTTCTCGAACAGCGCTTGGAGCGCGGGATTGTTGAGATCGGCTGCGTCTTTCATACCTTAAAAAGATGAACATACAGCGTTTTATCTTTGGTGTCAAACATTTTCTGGTGTTTGTGCGGATCGTAGGTGGTTTGGGCGTTGAACAAAACGATGGCGTTGAGCCGGGGCGAGGTTGTAACGTTTAGCGTTATGACGCAGGAACTGGACCGCATGGGCTGCATCCAACATCTGGGCCGGAAACGGGGCGCTATCAGTAAACCGGTAATTTTGGGTATGCACTTGACTGTACCCGTGGTTAAAACTCTTCTTCACTTCCACACCGGATGGTAACTCCCCAAGGAAAGGACTCTTTGGATTCCCAAGGCATTGGCTCCATGTTTTTGGCTTGTTATATACCACATAGCCTCAAACCAAAGACGAAGTGGCTTCCGGGTGTCGTGAAAAATCGTGCCAGCCGTGACGGAACTTCTTCACAATAATGGATCTTGGATAATCTTTCATAACATACCATCAAAGATGGGTATAGCCAAGTGCATACCCCAGTAACGGTAATTGGTGACGGCCACGCTGATCCCGCCCTTGAGTAGTTTATCAAAGCGACATCAATGGAACGCTTGTCGCCGCCGCGAAACCCGCCGCCATGAAAGAAAATGGCCCAAGGCGTGGGGGTTGGACTCGGGGCGATCCATAGATCGATGACGTGGCGTTCGTGTTCGCCATAGGGGATATTGGAATAGGTATGTTCCGGGGCCTGATGAACCCTTAGGTAGTCGCGAAAGTTTACTCTACAGTGATAACCCAGGCATACCAATCGTCGGCATAGGCCACGAACTGGCCGGTGGCCAGGTTGCCGTTGTCGATGCTCTCGTCAATCTCATTGAACAGCGGCATGAAACCAGGGGCCTGGAACATGACCGAATAACTGTATTTGCCGCCGCCAGCAGCGGCCTTCTCCCATTTCCAAATTCCACCCGCCACAATAACATCCGACCTGATCCAGCCTATATCCCTCAATGTATCAATCAGGTCCGGTTCCGGCGGATCTAGCACCGGCAGAGCGCCGGCTGTGGCATCTTCAGGATAGCGGCCATGTTTGGTAGCATAGCGCTCAAAGCTACTCACGGCCCTGTTCAGCGCATGGATAAATGTGGTTTTTATTTTGGCCTGACGCGCGTACTTGAACGAAATCATGGCCATGGTCGCCAGCACGCCGATTATCGCCACCGCGATCAGGATTTCGATCAGTGAAAAACCTTTTCTGTTCATGTGCTACCCCTATGTTGCCTTTTTCTTTCCATATACCTTGCCGACCATCACACCGATGGCTACGAGCAACGTCATAAACACAGCGTTTACGACGGCGTTGCGGCCTTTACGCTTATTTTGCAGCATGGCGATTTCGGGATTGACGATACGTTTGCCGACCGTCTCGGTCGAACCGGCACGATCTCGGGGTATGAAGCGGCGACTGTTAACCAGATCCGTGTAGGTTAGGGATTTTTCCTTTTGAACATGTGCGAGCGCGGCCTGGTATTCGCGGGTGCGCCGCTGGATATAGGCCTGTTCATCCAGCTTCGGTCGCTGTCGGTTTTCAAGATTCGTGAGAGGTTGGTCGAACACGACCGTACTCTGGTCGAACACGGCCAGGCACATCCCGGACCACATCGACAAAAGACATCCGACAACACTTTTCAATCTCGGTTTCATTCATCTACCTCACGCCAGGCAATAGTTATGGGATAGCGCACCAGAGAGAGCGGTAGGAAATAGTTTTTGGTCAATTCTCTACTGCGGCTGCCGAGCCGGATGTCCCAGTTCCAGCGGGCATAGCCGCTGTAGACCATGGCATCGTCACGACCGACCATGCAACCGTTCAAGGTTAGCTTATTAAAAAAGCCGAGGTTGCAGTGGTTGTTGTACAGGATCGCGTCAATCTGCATGGGCGTCGAACCGTTCTGGACAAACTCGTTCAGGCTGGTCCAGACATTATCGCTTACCGACGGTTCGTAGAAATGACGACCAATTTCATTGCCGTCGTTGTCCAGGCGTTGACCGCCATCCAGGCCGGTGTAGTTGCCATCGAACATGGGACCGTTGGTGCTCATATAAGAGACGTAACCGAGGGCGTCATCCGATTCGTCGACCCGGTAATGGGGCACGCACCCGCCGTTGTCCACGGATTTCAGGTAATACCACATGATATTGTGCCAGCAATCGTAGGAGCCGAAAACCACGTTGCCTTTGCAGGCGAAACCGATCAGGTCGGCGTTGATGTTGTCCGTCATGGTGGCTTCCGGATCGCTGTCGCCGATCTTGGTGGGCCAGACTGGAGGGTTGGCCGTGGTCAACGTGCCCATCACATGCAAGTTGCGGCCTGCATAGACTGTGCCCTGGCCGGTGAAATTGGTGCCTTTGACCAGCACGTCGCCATGGATAACGACCGGGCCCTGGATCACGATCTGATTGACGCCGCTGGTAAGAATGAGCGTTCCGTCGTCGGCATTGTCGGCAATGCCGTCTGGACCTTCGCCAGTGTACACCGCGTCAACGAGAACCTCCTCGTTGCCGTCGCTGTCAATGGAGATGATCCTGCCGTTCATGTTGGAAGCGAAGAGTTCGTATTGGTCCAGGTCTCCGAGATAGGGCATGATAAGTTGCTCCTGGTACTCATGGTATTGCACATTGTCGTCGTAGCCCATGGGCCAGGGGATAGAGTCGGCGATGTCGGCCGGATTGGTCGGACGGATAGGTGCATTCAGCTCGTTGATGCTGTTGCGATAGTTGTTTTCATTCTGGTGGAGTGCCACGCCAGAGCTTTCGTCGATAATGCCTTCGGCACCGGCCTCGTCATTGTAGGCTGCGAACATATCGCCGTTGATGGTGCAGTTTTTGGGCGTGAAATTACCGTTGGCCCGCACATCGCCATTCATCCGGATGGTATTGCCAAAGAGCCAGCCCCAGTTGTTGATGAAATAGGCATAATCGAAAATGGGCGACTGGATCAGAGCCAGGCGCACACGTTCCTCCACAGTACGCGTAATACTGGTGTCGGTCATCGATACCGCAGTCGAACGCAGCACCATGTCCGCAAAAAGATTGGCGTTGGACGGCGTAAATTGGACGACATTGGTGGCCTGGACCAGGGTTATGGTTACCAGCGCATCATGGTAGACCATATTGGTAACGAATTGATACCGATCACTGGGCATACCGATATAGCCGGGCGTCGATTCGGAAAACCAGTCGTTCAGGCAGGTCCAGCTCTGTCTGCCCACCGGACCGTAGAAATAACCGCTAAATACATTATACGCTTCGAACTTGCTCTGCTCCAGGCCGGATTGGGCCGCCAGCAGACATTGATCGTAGAGATGCCACCTACGAGCCATGCGCACGCCGGTTTGGCTGAAATGCATCAAACCACCCGCCAACATGGACGTGATCATGAGCAACACGACCACGGAAACCAATACAATACCGCTTTTTTGATTCTTCATCGTTCACCCCTTACAAATTGATGATACTGGTCCGCAAGGTCTGTTTATGCGTGAATTCCTTGCCGCCAAGGGTAATTTTGGCGTCCAATACGCAAATGATCAATCTATTGGAAACCACGAAATAGCCGTTGGTGTACTCGATGACCTCGCGATGGAGCAGTGTATCGACCAGGCTGCCGAACGAATCGTCTTCAGCAACGGACCCGATCAACTGCTGCGCATCAAAGGCCAGTTGCAGGAACTGGTTGCTGCCGGCGCCATCATCCACGGCATATTGCAATTGCGGCGTTTCACCGGCGACCGTCAAAGAACTCTGCTTGAGTTCGCGCAGGTTATAGCGCTTGAGCATTTTTTCACGAACCAACCGAGATTGTTGCATCAGTTGCCATTCCGCGGTGGCGTCACGCCACATTTTATAATTATCGACCATGCAGACCGCCATAAAAGTCGCGAGAATCATGCTGACAGTAAGCGCCACCATCACTTCGGGCAGGGTGAAGCCCTGCCGATTCACATTTTTTTTCTGACACCTTTTCATGGTGACATCCTTTCCGTATAGTAGCGGCGCAAAGCCAGCGAATTGGTCAGGCTGCGCACCTTCCCGTAAACCCGACTGTGCCATTTGACCTGTGCTTCCATGTCCCAGAAATTAGGCAGCGCTCCTGGCATCGCGGGGGCCGGAATGATGGTGATCTGGATTAGGCCCTCTGGTATGACCGAATTGGTGGGCGTGGCTACCAACAGATTCGTGGGCATGAGAATATCGCCATATCCGTTCACCGAATCCATGCACTCGGGCCATTCCTGTTCGCTGAAAATGGGCCTGTTATAGATTTCCCAGAGTTTATCAAACATCATCTCCTCGGCCGCGGAATAATTGCGTGAGCCGATAATCATGCCGTAATACATGGTCGAAGTGGAATATAGCACATAAATGGCCATCACCATCAACAGCGAAGCCACCATCACTTCGGGCATGGTAAAGCCTGCCTTACCTTTTGCCATTATCATTAATTACTCCATATATAAATACATAAATACCGTATTTATAAAATAATATTATACTATTTAACTATGCTAGTCAAGCGATAATTAAAAAATAAAAAATAATACGATTTGGCGAAGCTAGTCAAGCGATAAAACAACTTGGCCATAATAGCGTATATGTTTTTATTGAACTAATTATTCATTTATGCTTGAGGTCTAGCATGTTGCGAAACACGAAGAAGTCCTGGGCGAGCAGGCCGATGACTGTCAGAAAAGACAGGTAAAGTAGGGGGCCGAGTACGAGGAGATCGACAAAGCTCGCGACAAAGATTGGGACAATTGGATTCCAGTACCATGGGTAAAGCCGCTCCTCGGAAGTTGCCCCGAATTTAAGTGAGGCATATTGGCGTGGAGCTATAGATGTCGGATTACGTTTGTAGTCCAGGCTTTAGCCTGCTGAATGCTTCGTACCTGCAAGCAACACTATTCTGGCAGGCTAAAGCCTGGACTACAAACAGTTAGCCCCAAACCAAGAAAATCCACGGCAGTTTCGTTGCCATAGCATCTTGCCCCTGAACTTCTGGAAGCAAAGGGCTTATCTGGAGCGGGTTCCACGTGATCCGATCAAATCGACGATCTTGAAGCGGGATCGCTGGTTCCTTAATTTGCATTCAACGCACGTGCTAATTTTGTGTCTATCTATAATGACACATAGTCTTTCGTCATGATTACGGTGCTAACAGGGGAGTGAATCATGCTTACATCGAAATGGATAACGATTTGTATGCTGCTGGGCGCCTTGCCGACGTCGGCGGCAACGAACAAATACTTGGTCATGAAAGACCGGGTCAATATGCGGGCTAAGCCGTTGATCACTTCGGAAGTGGTGGGTCAGCTTGAACTGGACCAAGAAATCGTGAGCAAGGGACACGTTGATAACGAATGGCTCGAAATCGTGCCGCCGGAAGGCGTGGTGATGGCTGTGCACAAGGATTTTATCAGCGGCGGTCTGGTGACGTCGCCAAATCTGAACGTACGCGCTGGCGCAGGAATCAATTACAGTATTGTGGGACAATTAAAAAAAGGCGACAGCATCCAGGTGGTCGATGAATTCGGCGATTGGCTGCGCATCAAACCGCCGCCGACAAGCGCGGTGTGGGTGCATAGCGATCTGGTGCAAGAGATCAAACCGCCGCCCCGGCTCGTCAAGGTGGAAACCAGGCCGCCTAATCGAGGGGCAAAAAAGCCGCCCCAGAAGCCCAGGCGCGTAATACAAAAAGTGCATAGCGATGCACCGCCCCAGCATAAGCAAGAGGCGGCCGAAGACATTCAAGCCTTTAAACCGCGCGACTTGGACCTGGTGCCTTTAAAGGGACAGGGCGAGGTCAGAGAATACGAGGGTATATTGAAGACGACGGTCGGGTTTTTCAACCGTAAACCGGCCAAACACCGGTTGGTGCGCCCCCTGGCCAATGGAGACGACGAACTCATCTGCTATGTGCGCGGCAACTTGGCGCAAATGGAGAAATTCGAGAAAAAACCTATTAAAATCGCGGCCAAAACATTCTGGGTTCAGGGTGAAAAAGCGCCCGTGGTGGTGCCGGTGCGCATCGTGCCCCAGGAACGTTAGAAGCATTCGATGAGCATGACCGATCTTTCAATGGACGCACTGTTCATGCGCCGGGCTCTGGAGCAGGCGCGCCGGGCAGCGGAGGCAGGTGAAGTGCCCGTGGGTGCCGTGATCGTACACGACAACCTGATCGTTGGCCAGGCCCACAACCAGGTCGAGACGCTGAAAGATCCTACGGCTCACGCGGAAATCTTGGCAATCACCCAGGCTGCCGCGGCGCTGGGCGACTGGCGCCTCGAAGAAACGACGCTGTACGTCACCAAGGAACCCTGCGTCATGTGTGCCGGCGCCATTGTTCTGGCCCGCATTCCCCGTGTTTTATGTGGCGTGGACGATCCCAAGCGCGGCGGCGCGGTGTCTGTGTTTAACGTTCTGGACCATCCCGCGCTGAACCACCGGGCCCATTATGAAAGCGGTCTGCTGGAAGATGAATGCCGCGACGTGCTCCAGGAGTTTTTCCGTCGCAAACGTAATGGACATTAGGGTTCACGGGAAAATAACATGCCATTTTGTGGAGTCAAGTTGCCCAGCCCAGCAAGGCGCTAAAACGTAGGAATTATTGGAATATTTCGAGTTTTTGCAACGCTGTTGGATGGGATAGTTGGTCCTCAAAATGGCATGTTATTTTTCTTTGGACCCTAGGTCATAGATCATCGGGTCATCGGTCATTTCGGTTTGTCACGAAAACACTCTGGCATGGTAAAGGTTCTATAGAAAGGTTCTATAGACGATTTCAATCAGGAAATGAATGATGAAAAAAAGCTATGTTGTGATTATGGTGACCAGTGCCTTTTGCTGTTTGCGCGGGCATGCGGATGTGGTCAATTCGATCAGTGTCCGCGATGAGATACGGTATCCGACGGAGTACGAAGTCTTGGCTCAGGAGGTCACCGGCAGAACACATGTGGTGTCCGTACCATCGGGATTCGAGACACGTCATGTCGGAACTCACCTGGAAGGACACGCCCACGCAGTGCGGCATCGCCGTGACGATATTACCCGGCGAACCTTTTTGCACCTGCCCAACGGCAAACGCATCGCGGTCAAGCAAGGCGACGTGGTCCGTATCAAAGGCCATCTGTATAGGGTCATGGGTTGGCGCGGCAACACGTTCCGCTTGATGGGCAACAATAAAATCATCGATTTTGAAAGCAAGAAATAGCGAGAAATCTCGACGTCTCGCAAACCCCGCGGGATCCCCTCACTTTTTCGACACCCTGATCTTTACGCGATAAGCGCGGAATTCTTCTGCGGCAGCGCTGTTGAGCATCTGGGTTACACCGCTGCCGGCGACATTGGTCTGGCCGGTTACGCCGCGCCAGGTCCCGGCGCCCAGGTTGGTGCATGATTCCAGGCTGTAGAACCGGTTGAGCGCCGAGTTGAAGGATACGCCGTTGGTGGCGATTTGCGTTACCCGCCACAAAGCATTGCTATTGCCCGGATGGGTCTGGCAGATCCACTCATCCCGGTTGACGAAGCCATCGCCGTCAAAGTCCAGCAACGCATCGGCGGCGTTGGTGGGATTCAGGCCGTAGGTTTGTTCCCAGGCATCGGTCATCATGTCGTTGTCGCTGTCCGCGGTATCGGCGTCGTATTCGTCAGCGCCAATGTCCCAAGCGCCCTGTTGCGGACGCGTAGCGTTATCGATGTCTGTGCTGAATTGCGCTATGGCGCAACCCTGGTCCAGCACCTGGCTGACCCCGGGCAATAGGTGCAGGTCGCCGTTGGCCGGATCCTTGAACCAGGAAAACTGAGCGTTCTCGACGTTGTTGGACAAGATCGCGGCCGGTGCGCTATCCCGTTGGGCAATGGCGTGGTTGACCAGGTTGTTGCGATATATCATGGTGGGGCCGCCGGTAAATCGGTATTCGATGGGCGCCCAGTAGGTGGCGTTGTAGACTGAATTGTTGTCCACCCATACCCCGCTGGCGTATTCCAGGCCGATGGAGACATCGGTATACGCACCGGCGCCGCCGCTGTAGACGAAGTTATTGCGAATGGCGCTGGAACCACCGTTGAAACCGCCGTCGTAATTGGATAGGCCGAAACCGATTCCGCGGTCGCAATCGATTACGATATTGCGTTCGACCAGCACGTTTTGCGGCTGAGTCGTGCAGCGCTTCCAGAAATGCACGGCGTGTTCGCACATATTGGTGGCGGCACGGATATGGCGGAACAGGTTGTCGCGTACGATCCA
This sequence comes from uncultured Verrucomicrobiota bacterium, assembly GCA_964580325.1. Classification (GTDB taxonomy): domain Bacteria; phylum Verrucomicrobiota; class Kiritimatiellia; order CAYTQP01; family CAZOLK01; genus CAZOLK01. The sequence continues at coordinate 12,656 of CAZOLK010000119.1, forward strand.
GTTGACGCCTTTGTGAATATCGATCCCGCCCGTATAGGCCTGGTAGGCCCATCTGCTGGTAAATTCGAACAGGCTGTTTTCGATGATGCCGTCGGTGGCGCCGATCGGATCGGAATCAGAAGAGCCTTTGATGAATTGCTCGCAGCAATTGACAATGCGGCAATTATGCACCCAGAGACCGGCTGAACCGTCCGATTCGCCAACCACTTGGATTCCGTGCCACCGGCAGTAGCCAAACGTGACGTCAGCAATGGTGAAGTTATCCGCGGGCACATAAAAAAGATTGAATACCGTGGCGCCGATGCCTTCATTAGGCCCGCGGATCGTTACAGCGTCGCGATCACCGCCGGCGCTGCGCAGGACAACCCGGTCGCACAGGATTTGCAGCGTGTCGTTCACCGTGTAGACGCCATCGGCCAGCAGCACGGTAGCCGGCACACCCGCGTCATTGATGCTGCTGACGGCGTTTTGCAGTTCGGTTGCGTCGGCAACATTATAGATCACGCCGGTGGTCAGGTTCAGTGGTTCACCGTAGCCGGGCGCGGCCGCGGCGTCGAATCCGGGGCCGATGGCAAAGGCCATGGCCGATATGACAAGTATGGTTTTATTCATAATAAAACCGGTTCTTATCAATAAAGTGGCGCAATGTCAAGGTCTGAAAAGTGACGGTCCCTATATGTACGATCGCATCATGTCTGGATATCTTCGTTGCGAGATCTCTGGTCAAGGGAGGCTCGTTCCTGGATCGCCCGGCACGCTGCGCTGCTGACGTGAGTTGTTATTATCCCCCCTGGCAATAGGTGAATAACGTCGGTTTCCGCGTAGCGATATCAGCATCAGGGACAACAAAGTGAGTTTAGGGCGTGCGCGAAAAATAACAAATAACTTCACTATTGAGGGGCGCTACATCCCATCCAGCTTCGTTGCGTTCGCTCAGTCCTTGCGGAGCGCGGCGCTGGTGGAGATCGGCGTCGGGTATCGCAACACGGTCCAGTAGGTTGAAATGATGAACGTCGCTATGGTGGCGATCTGCAGCACCATGGCCTTTTCGGTTGTTATGGTTCCTGCGGCCAGGGCCGCGAACGCAATCAGGATCGAGAACTCGCTGGATTGGGCCAGGCGTACCGCCAGTTCACGGGACAGTTCTTGCGATTCGCCGCTCTTGCGGAAGGCCAGGAAAAAAACGCCCGCTTTCAAGGGCACCAGGATCGCGCCAAACACGAGCGCCGCGAGGATGAACCATGGATCGATGCGGAAATTCAACTTGGCCCCGATGGCGAAGAAGAAGATGATCAGGAAAAACTCGCGCAAAGGTTTCAGACGCTCGGCAATAACGAGCGCCACCTGGCAGGAGGCGATGGAGAGCCCGGCCACGAACGCGCCGGCTTCGTAGGAAAGGCCGAGGCTGTGGGCGGTTTCAGCCCACAGTAGGCACCAGCCTAGGGTTGCTACGAACGTATACTCCTGGACCGCGTCGAAGCGTCTCAGGAGCGGCACCATTACCCAGCGCACGCCCGCAAAGGCGAGGAGACCTAGAATCAGGAGCTTGCCCATGAGCAAACCAAAGGTTGACAGCACTTGCTCGCTGCGCTTGTTGGTCACGAAAAGGATGACCAGGATGGCCATGACGTCCTGAAGCAACAGGACGCCGGTCATGACTTCCCCAGTCCGTCTGTGGTGCAGCGTGGTCGTGGGCACCAGTTTTAGGGCGACAACTGTGCTTGAGAACATCATGGCTGCACCGAACAGGATAGCGCCGTGCATATGGAATCCCAGCGGTAGGGCAAAAAGAAACGCGACGCAGCCGAACGCCATGGACGTGCCGAACGTGAGTAGAACCGTTTTACGAAAAATGTGCAGGAGTTTCTGCGGATGCAGGTTCAGTCCGACCAGGAAAAGAAGCAGAATCACGCCGAAGTGGGCGATCTCTTCGATGTGGTCGGTGCTGTGTATCAGCGTCAGTCCGTTGGGTCCGACGGCAAAACCAAACGCAATATATGCGATCACGATGGGCTGTCTAACATATAGAAAGATCGTCCCCAGAACGGCTGCGCCGACAATGATCAAGCTCAGTTCGAATAGGATGTTGTCAAGGTTCATGCGCGGTGGATTCCATGATGCCAATGGTCAATCCATTTTCTACTGGCAGATTTCAGCCTGTTTGGCAAAATCCGTGCCCGGGTATTTTGGATTGTAAAAATACCTTCTTGCTTTTCCGGTTCAGCCCTTTTCGGCAAGATCGTTCTCCTTCATATAGCTTTGCATACAAGGATGAAGTGATACGCCAGAAAAATACAATCGCGGTCACGTCAAATCAAGTCAAAACGTATCGAATCGCGGGTAAGTCGCCCAGCCGGCAAAACACGAACTGGCAGGAATAGATAGCGATGTCGGGGTAATATTTTCTGGCGCATTTCTGGCAGATGCTGTGGCTGAAAGC
>CAZOLK010000120.1:0-15094 GCA_964580325.1 uncultured Verrucomicrobiota bacterium
GGCCACGGGCTCGCACTTGCAGGCGCGGCAGGCCGTGCCGGCGCACATGGCGATGGTGTGGGTATAGGCTTTGCGTTTGGCCGACAATTCTTCGCGCAGCGACGCGAGTGCGTCAATGGTTTCCAGTTTAGGCATGAGCCACCTCCTCTGCCGGTGCTTTGCTCCGGTATTCCTCGATCAAATTTTTCAACTTGGCCGGCGTCACATGATCATAGACCGTGCCGTCGATGATGACCACTGGCGCCAAAGCGCAGGCGCCAACGCAGTTGACCGCTTCCAGGGTAAACAGCTTATCTTTTGTCGTATGGCCGGGCTGAATGTGCAGCAGGGTGCGCACTTCGTCGATCAGCCGCGGCGCGCCCTGCACATGACAGGCTGTGCCCTGGCAGACCGTGATTAGGTGTTTGCCGCGCGGTTTCAGCGAAAAGGCCTTGTAGAAATTGGCCAGGCGAAACACTTCGATCAACGGCACGTCCAAGGTCTCCGCGACCCGGATGATCGCGGGTTCGGGCAAGAACCGGTATTCGTCCTGGATATCCTGCAGCACCTCCATGACGTCGTACGGATCGTCGCCACGGTTAGCGAGAAGCTGATCCACTCTCGTCAGATCAAAATCCATAATGTCAATCCCTCTGTTCTACTTGCTGTTCGGCAACAACTTGCCCGAATAAACGGAATAACTTTACCGTTTAATATGGCAATATGCTGCCAATTTAATGGCAATTTATTGGCACTCGATAAAAGATAAGGTGTTGAAACAGGGTTGACAAGTAAAATAAAAGCTAAATTTCACTTTCCTTACGGCAATCTTGCCGTTATAGTGTAGCCATTGAACAGGAATGATGGGATAAGGGGTGTAAGTATGAGTGACGGGATGCCGGATAAGGCATGGCATATTTTGGAAGTGTTGCGTGACGGCGATGGCCCCATGACCGGGGCCGTGATCGCCGAGCGTTTGTTGCTGGAAGGGCGCGAGGTCAGCGAGCGGACCATCCGGCTTTATCTGGGCCTGCTCGAAAAAGAAGGGCTGGCCCGACGCATGGGGCGTAAGGGCTGTCTGATCACCGAGGACGGCCGCACCGAGTTGGTCGGTCGCCATGTCTTTGAGCGGGTCGGTTTTCTATCGGCCAAGATCGACCAGATGACCTATGCCATGGATTTTGACCTGGACCGCCGCGCCGGTTCGGTTGTGGTCAATACGGTTACGGTCATGCCCGAGATGCTGCGCGCCTGCATCGACGAGATTACCCAGGTGTTCAAGTGCGGCTATGCCATGGGTGAGTTGACTGCGTTGCTGCCGCCCGGTCAGCATGGTGAAAACGTAATTATTCCAGAAGGTTTGGTTGGGTTCACCACGGTTTGTTCGGTGACGTTAAACGGCGTCTTGCTCAAGCACGGCATTCCCATGGCGTCCCGTTTTGGCGGGTTGATCGAGTTGCGCAACGGTAAACCGCGCCGTTTTGTCGAGATCATTATGTATGACGGCACCAGCGTCGATCCATTGGAGGTGTTCATTCGCAGCGGTATGACCAATTATATTGGCGCGATCCGCAACGGCAACGGCCAGATCGGCGCCAGCTTTCGCGAAATCCCGGCCAACAGCCGCGAACTGGCCGTGGCTTTGTCGCACAAACTGAAAGCGATCGGCCTGGGCGCCATCCTGGAGATTGGCGCCTGCGGCAAACCGCTGCTGGAAATCCCGATTAGCGAAGGCCGTGCCGGCATGATTCTGATCGGCGGTCTGAATCCGGCCTCGGTGTTTCAGGAAAAGGACCTGCCCTATTCAGCCCAGGTCATGAGCGGTCTGCTCGAATTCAATCGCTTGATCCACTACAGCCAGCTCAAGGATCAGGTTGCGGCGCTGTAACCGATTTCAAAGTTTGGAGTTAGGGGGAGGACATGTCAGCCGGCATCGCCACGCGCTAAACGCCATGTGCCACGCGACACGCTCCATTCTCCGCTTGCCTTTTGCTTGTTGCTGAATTACATTTGCAACCATGAAGCATTATTTTATTTATCGATACATTCGCTTCGCGTTTTGCCTGGCAGTTGCGGCTGCGTCTGCGCAAAACGCTGTGACGCCCGGGCTTGTTTACACGGAGAGTTCGTTGGTCAACATCGGCGTTAACTGGTCCATTGCCGGCGATGACGATCTGGATGCCCGCTGTTCGATCCGCTTTCGTAGAACCGGCGAAACAAGCTGGCGCCCTGGACTGGACTTGATGCGTACCCATACCAACCTGTATGGTTATGCCAATGACCGGCCCGATAACCGGTTTGCCGGCAGTGTGTTTTTTTTGGAGCGCGAAGCAGCCTATGAACTGGAGTTGACCTTGATCGATCCTGATGGCGGGAGCGCCACCACTACGGTCACGGCTTCCACGTTCACGCCCCTTTCACCTTGCACCAACGGTCCGCGTTATTGGGTTGCGCCGGGCAGCGGCGGCGGGTCCGGCTCGTCGACCAACCCTTTCCTGGGCTTGGATGCAGCCGTACGGCACGCAACGCCAGGCGCCATCTTTGAAGTGACGGCTGGCCTGTACGCGCCTTTCACCTGCCTGGCCAGCGGACGTCCTGACCAGCCCATCGTATTCCGCGGCGCTGTTGATCCGCTAATTGTGACCAACGAGAACCTGTGGGCCATCGTGGACGGGGCCGACACGTTGCGCGGCGTATGCACGCTGGGCCAGTACGACCAGGTCATCTCCAACATCATGATCCAGGGCATGGTCCTGCAAAACGGGTACTGGGGCGTGGATGCGCAGAATGCGCGCAACATTGTGTTTTGCCGCAACATCGTTCGCGATGTGGGTTTTGGTTATTACAACCGGCGCAACAACGGCTGGGACGGGTGTCAGCTTTTGTGCGACAACGTGCTGATCGGTCGCACGGCTTGGCCGGGCAGCGGGATCCCGTCTGAGCGCGGCATCGATCTGCGCGGCAGCGGCAACATGGTCTGCTATAACCGCGTCTCCAACTTCGGCGACGGCATATCGCTTCAACCTCTGGCCAGTCAGGCCTGGGGCAACGACATTTACGGCAACGACATCTTCTACATTGTCGACGACCTGATCGAGATCGATTACAACATGGCCAACACGCGGGTCTGGCGCAACCGCGTCTGCAACGGTCGCATGGGCATAAGCGTGGCGCCGATCCATGGCGGGCCGGTCTATATTTTCCGCAATATCTTTTTCAACCTGGAATCGTCGGCCTATAAAATGAACAATCAACCGGGCGGCCTGTTCATCGCGCACAATACTTCGCTGAAACAGGGGAACGGCACCAGTTCGCCGTCGGGTTGGCAAAACACGTTTTTGCGTAACAATTTCATCTATGGCACGCGTTATGTTATGGAGGAGTATGGGCTAATCGACGGCAGCCGCGACGACTGGGATTACGATGCCCTGGGCACGCCGCAGACGCCTTTTGCCAAGTGGGACAACGTGCGCTACAACACGATCACTGACTTGCGCGTCGACAGCGGCATTGAATTCAATGCCGTGGAGATCAGTCCGGACGACCTGTTGAACGCGCCCCTGCCCGCAGCTTACACCAACGGCGTAACGCCCGGCGGCTACGATTTGCGTTTGCAAACCAACGCTGCCGCAATTGACGCCGGCCAGCCGCTGGTCAACATCAACGATCCGTTTGTGTTCGACGGCCAGCCTGACTGCGGCGCCTACGAAGCAGGCGCTCCGCTGCATCCTTATGGACCGCGCACCCATTCGGTGTCCCTGGCTGTCCGCGCCTTTTACCGGGCAGGCAGCCATGTGCTCAGCGAATGGGAAGGCGAAACCGGTGTGCCGTATCAACTGCAAGACCGCACCAATCTGATGGGCGGCGTCTGGCACGACACGGATCAACGCGCTACAGCAGCCACCAATCTGTTGCGCTGGTCAACCGTTCCGCAACAGACCCCCGGGTTCTTTCGCGTGCGGCGTTTATATTAGTTTGGGGGCCATTCATCCCATCCAAGTTGATTCTGTGCAAGTGGGAGAACCATTTGCCGCGTCCTTCCTGCGCCTGCCAGGGCGAGGTCGAAAGCGACCGTATCGCCGCGGGCCGCCAGGGTCAGCGGCAGCAGGAAGGCTTTGGCCTTCACGTTCGGTCAGCCTTTCTCTTTGCCCACGTTTGCGCTCAAGGGTCCCAGCGCCAGCAAGACCTGCCGATCCGTGACCACGATTTCCTTGGAATCGAAAAATTGGCGTCTCGATTCTATGGTCGCTACCGATTCGTTCGATTCTATCGAGAACTTGACGCCACCACGGAGCGCAGCACATTGGCCATGAGCAGTTTGCCCCGTGCGTTGAAGTGGCAGGAGTCGCGGAACAGGTCTTCAAGGATCGTGCCGTCCGCCGTGAAGAAATGGGGATAATAATCGACCAGGTGCATGCCCCGTTCAGCCACGAGCCGGCGCACGGTTTCGTTCATGCGCGGGATGAGTATGCGCTTGCGCTGCTGCATGCGCCAGAGCGCGTCGTTCTGCGGTTTGTCCAGATGCAGGTCAATGGTCGGCGGCATGACGCCGATGAAGCAACGCGCGCCGACCACAACGAATGCGTCGAGGATGTCGGTCATGTTCTCCTCGTAATCGTCGGCCAACGTATCGTCGTCATCATAGCCGAAACGGTGGGCAATGTCGTTGGTGCCGATCATGAAGCTGATCGCTTTGGGCGTATGCTGCAGCACGTCGGCCTGCATGCGCCTGCGAAATAGGGCCGCGCTGTCGCCGCCAATGCCGCGGTTGATTCCGTACGGAAAAAGGTCGCGCAGCAGGATTTCGAACGGGCAGCCAGCAGTTAGCGAATCGCCGGCATAGATACAGTCGACCTGGTAACCGACGGCTTTTATCAAAGCATGCTGTTCGTCGAAGCGCGGGCGGAACTCGTCGTGAGGAAAGCGTCTAGCCATCATGCCAGGCGAATCCACGTCGGGCATTTCGTTTGGTAGGCTTGCGTAGAAATCTTGTTTCATGGTTATTGTTCTCTTTCCTGCTGTTTTATGTGATGGATTATCCATTGGCTGTCTTTTGCGGAAGCACGGAACAGGTTTGCTGATACCAGATCAGCATACGTTCGCGCAGATCGGCCAGGATCCGGGCTGAGCCTGGGTCGTCAACCCGGTTCTGGGTTTCTCGCGGGTCATGGTCCAGGTCATATAACTCGTCCGGTTCGCCCAGCCGGTGGACATACTTCCAGCGCTCAACGCGACACATGGTGGCGGCCCAGCCGGCTGGAACGTCGTTGGCGCCCATGAGCGCCTGTCTGGGATAATAGGGGCTGTTCGGGTCTGATGGTCGTATGCCGCCATGGCGGTCCTGCATGGGTTCGTGGGGCAGGCGCCCGCCTTCGCAAAACACGGCGTCGCGATGCGCCGTGTTGGGGTCGGCCAGGCAGGCGCGCAAGCTGTGGCCAAAGCGCTCGTAATCCGGGTTCAGGCCGCTGAAATCGTAGATGGTTTCACTCACGTCGGTCAACTCGGTCAGACAGGAGCGCACTCCGGGCTGACATGCCGCGGACAGCGGCGGCTTGATCAGCAGCGGGACCCGGCTGAGACAGTCCTCGAACGTGTTGTCCGTTTTTTCCACAATGCCGTAGTCGCCGGTATAATCGCCGTGGTCGCTGAAAAAAGTCAGCAGTGTCTCTTCCCAGAGGCCTTCCTCTTCGAGTGCCGCGATCAGGTCGCCCAGCAACCGGTCGATGCGCATGCACATGCCGTAATACACAGCCCGTAACTCGTTCCAGCGCTCCTCGCTCCAATGCTGTAAGCCCTGGGTGTCGCGCAACCCGCGAACCATCGACGGTTTGAGCGCCCATGCCGCTTCGGTGATGCGCGGTGGCAGTGCGCAGCGGTCGATGGCGCTAAAGAACGGCTCTTCGACCGCGTAAGGCGGATGCGGATAGGTTATGGCCAGGAAAAGGCATAGCGGTTTGTCTTTTGGTCGCTCGCGCACCTGGCGGATGGCCTCCTGGACGTGCAGCCAATCGTTGTCACGGTAATAGGGCGCGCCCTCTTCCTTATCCATCTTGCCTATGAAAAAACTGTAGTAGCTGTCGTCGCCGGGATTGCCGCGGACCTGATTGTACACCTTATCGTGCCAATTCGGTTGCAGCGGGGCATAGCGTGCGTAATCGCTGATGCGGTCAGCATGCGCCGCAGGTCCGGGCTGGTTGGCGACCAGGTCGTTTTTGCCGCCCCAGAAAACATGGTAGCCGGCCTTGTGCAGTTCATCCAACAGCAGGCGGTCGCCGTGCGGCGGATGGATCACATGGCGCATGGTGCGGTGTCCGCGCGTATGTGGATACCAGCCGGTCATGAAGCTGCAACGCGACGGCACGCAAACGGTATTCTGGCAATAGGTGCGTGAAAAACTGACAGCCTCGGTTTCCACGAGTCGGTCGAGTACGGGGGTGCGCACGGTCGGATGCCCCAGGTGCCCGAGCGCATCGCCGCGCCACTGGTCCACATTGAAGATGACGATGGTTGGTTTCATAATGGTTCTCCCACGATATTTCAAAACTAAGCTTATACTATTACAGGCAGAAGGTCAAGGAGGGAGTGGCGAGTGGGGAGTGGCCAGGGGCAGGCATGGTCGCGGCGCATGGCTTCACGGTTCAGTTCGTAGCTCAGGCATAATTCGTTTCCCACGGGCAGCAGCTCGCCCGGCAGCCACTCGCGGCACTGTTTGCATGGTGCACGCGACGGGCGTTTTTCCCGAATGCCGCTCATGGCGCCAGATCCACGCAGAAAAGCGACCGTTGCCGCCTGCCACTCAGGAGCAGGATGCCCCGGATGCCTGTTCATACCGGTCCATGCCGGTCAGGTGGCTGATGGTGACCCAGGGCAGCCAGTAGCGATGCGCGGCGCTGCCGCGGCGCAGGGACAGGCTCCAGTGTTCCTGCTGCCAGCCCGGACCTTTGAGGTCGTATAGCCTGCCGGGAATGGCCAGCATGGTTTTGGTGTTGTGCAGCAGCAGGTCCGCGACCTGGCGATAGACCTTATCGCCGGTGATGGCGTAGAGTTCCAGAAATTCACCCGCGTTGAAGGCCAGATACTGGTCGCCGCCGCCCCCGCCCACGGTGCAGCAGTTGAAGCCGATCGTGGTCGCCTCGGGTTTCCAGTCCAGTGCGTCAGGGTTGGCGTCCAGGGGCATGGGCACGTTCCAGAGATAGATCCAGGAGGCTGTGATGTCGGCTGCGATGCGTGCCGGCTTGAGCCATAGCGTGTCGCCGGTTGCGCGAAAGAGCGCCAGATAGGCTTCCAGCGAGATGGAGGCTGCCTCTTTATCCAGCAAGTTCGGGTTGTCGATGGTGCCGCCGATGAACACGCCTTGTTGATGGCCGCCGTGCAGGAATAGTTGACGGCCCACCTCTTCGGCCACGCTCAGCAGTTCGCGGTTGCCGTTGCTGTCGGCCATGGCACAGAGGAATGGGATCACGTTAAAAGAGCCTGTGGTCGAGGGATCCAGCACCTGGCCTTCAAGCGTCCACCAGCGCGGGAACAACCCCTCTCTGTTGCGCTGGGTAACCAGCCAGTCGGCAAAATCCGCGCACCACGCGAGCCATGCGGGATGGTCGACGCCCTGGACGCGTTCGAGTTTCCAGGCCTGGAGACAACCTAGATGCCCTTCCACAAGCTCGCGCAGACTGACCGCTTCGCCTTCGGGCGGCGGTTCCACGTCGGCCCGTTTATGAATGAACCAGTCCTGGCCGCCAAAGCGTTTCTGGTCCGGCCGATAAACCACGCGGGAAAAACCTGGACCTGTGCGTGCAGTCCAGAAATCGATCAGCTTGCGGCCCTGTTCGAGAAAGCGCGGCTGGTTGTCGCGATGACCGAGGCGCAGCAAATGATAGGCCACGGCTTCGTTACGGGCGCAGAATCCCAGGCCGTAGAACGGATCGTCGACCTGACCCGTGACCGATTCGACCAGGAACGGTACGCCGATGGCGCCATCGTCTTCTTCGCGCACCATGCTGCTCAGGTGTTCGATAATGGCTGTTTCGACTGCCTGCAGGTCGTGTTCGATTACGCAGGGCTCGAGTGCGTCTAAGGCCAGGCGCCAGGACCAGGCCGCGAGCGCCGGAAAGTCGGCTGGCTTGTCATGGGCCAGGCGCAGTTCATAGGCGTGGGCCGCATCCTGCTCCAGAGGATGATAACGACGGCGCCAGTTGCCGGGTTTCCACTTGCGTTTCATCGGGTCAAACGCTACTCGCATGGCGCCGCCTTCGGTGCCCGGATACCATAAGCCGACGTGGATCCTGCCATTGACCTTGCGCAGGCCCATGCTGCCGAAAGCCTGGGCCCCGTCCACCAGCGTATGCCCGGTCAGGTCCGTGGCGTCGGCCATATTGGTGGAGCCGTCCGGATCGGCGTGCAGTAACATCAGTGCGCAACCGCTCTTTTTTTCACGCAGCGCAACGAGCGGCGTGGGCATGGCGTCTTCGCGGACCATGAAATCGGTGACGCCAGCGCGCATATGGGCTCTGCTGGCCACGGCGTCGTCGGGCAGCGCGTCGTGGTCGCCATAGAGGAAGGCCGGCATAAAGGTCTGGAACGCGTCCGGCCCGTTGCGCTCTTCGTGCGCCAGTTCAAACGCGGTCATGTAACCGCGGTCGTTCGGGTGGGTTTGGGTCACGCTGACCCGGCGTCGGAGGGATAGCAGACCGTTGTCCAGGCGCCAGTCGTCGGTGAAATGGAGGACGCTGCCGTGCCGGGTTTGGAGCATGCCTCTGGCCTTGACGGCATGCACATGGGTCTCGAGCATGACGTAGTGGCCGCGCAGCCACGAGATCGTGCGGTCCGCGTGGAGCACCTGGGCCTTGAGCGGACCATCGAGGATCCAGCGCTGACCGGCGTCCAGGGTGAGGGTTACACGGGCGATATCGATGTCGATCCGCCCGTTGTTCCAGGTCCAGGATATGGAGTTATGCGTAATGGCTTATGTTCCTTTGCTGTTTCCTCAGAGGCGGGACGCCTCGGCAGTCTATTCCAGTTTGGCCCAATAGGGCGGTTTGGGATTGTCCGGGTCGTGAAAGATCATCTCGCGCAAAGCGCAGGTTTGGTCCAGGCGCGCCAGCTCCTGCTCTAGCGCTTTGTAGCCGGGATGGCTCTGTGCATCGGGATACAGGTTTTCGAATTCGTCCGGGTCGTTTTCCAGGTCGTACAGCTCATGATACAGCTTGCCGTCGATCCGCCGGTTGATGTATTTCAGGCGTTGGTCCTTGATCATCAGGAAATCGCTGTGTTCGGCCATGGCCAGGGTTCGACCGCCTGCATCGACCAGGTTACGCAATGCGCGTCCGTCGTTGGGCGCGGGTTCGCGATTCGCGGCAGCCAGCAGGGTTGGCAGGATGTCGACGGTCTGGACCATGGCGTCGGTTTGCGTACCGGCCCGGTCGCGGTCCGGGAAACGCGCGATCAGCGGAATGCGCACGCCCTGTTCGTGGGGGCATTTGCCCCAGAAACCGTGATCGCCCATCATGTCGCCGTGGTCCGCGGCGAAAACGATCATCAACTCGTCGCCCCATTTCGCCTGGGCTGCGGCCACGATGCGGCCTATATAGTCGTCGATCTGGACGCAGCTCGCATAATAGGCATGACGCCAGCGTACCCAGTAGTTTTCGTCATACCAGGCCTGGTTGTGGTTGGGCGCATAGAAATCGCCGTCTGCGTGGCCGCCGTGGCCATTGGCGGCATTGGACTTGGTGGCATCGAGCCATTCGCTTTCGCGTATGGGGCGCGGCCGGTCCTTGGCCATATCGATGGGCTCGTAGTATTTTCGCGGTGCGCAGGCGGGATAGTGCGGGCCGCCGAACGAGGTCCAGATAAAGGCGGGTTGGTCGCTGCCGTAGTCGCGGATATAAGCCAGCGCGCGTTCGCCGACCCAGCTGTCGGGATGCATGTGGTCAGGTCCGGGAAAGGCGAAAGTGCCGGACACGGGGAACTCGGCGGTTTTGTCGTGACACTCCCAGATGCAGCGGCGGAACGCGGTGAGCAGGCCCTGGCGCTCCATGTCTTTGGCATAGTGGTCGTAGTACCAGGCGGATACCTGCGGATCGTCCATCAGGTCGAGGTGCTCGATGCCCAGCGACTCGTAATAGGCAATGAAATGCTCGTATTCGCGGGTGAAGGTGCGGCTATTATAGGCATAGGTGACTGGGATGAAATGGCATTTGCCGTGTTTACTGATCCGGTAGCCGGCCTGGCTGAGCTGGGTGAAGATATTGGGCAGGTCGCGGTTGAGCGAGCGGCCGGTCCCGTTGCTGATGGACAGGTTGTTGTGCGGATACAGGCCCGTGGCCATCGAGCAGCGCGCCGGCAGACAGGCCGGGCTGGTGGTATAGGCGGCGTTGAACCGTAAACCTTCCTGGGCCAGCCGGTCGATATTGGGCGTCGTATGCGACGTGGCACCATAGCAACTCAGCGCCGCACGGTTCATTTCGTCAGCGGTTATCAATAAGATTGTCGGTTGTGACATGGTTTACTCCTATTTAGAGAGAACAGGGAGCAGGTCGCAGGGATCAGGGGGAGAGAACAGGGAGCAGGGAAGAACAGAACTTGCTTCCCTTACGCCTTGCTCCTTCCCTTGCAACTGGCACCCTCTCTGCACCTTTACCCTTTCCCCATTGCTTTATCTCTGGCTTTGAGCCAATCTTCGCGCAGGATCACGCCCACGCGTTGGGCCCAGGATTCCCAGGCTTTTTTCATGTGCTGGACGCGTTCAGGATGTGCGCTGGCTACGTTGCGTATCTCGGTGGGATCTTCCGCGGTGTGGTACAGTTCCCAGTCGCCGCGCTCTTCGCCTTGCATGCGTCGACCGGTCTGGCTGCCGCTGAAGTTGAGCACCAGTTTCCAGGCGTCGTCGCGTACGGCTGCGTTGCCTTCATGTTCCCAGAACATGAGCCGCTCTGGCAGCGTCTGGTTGGCGAATGCCGGCAGCAGGCTCACGCCCTCGCATGGGGGAACCGGGTTGCCCCGCATTTCATGAGGGTAGTCGGCACCGGTGATGTCCAGCACGGTCGCCATCAGGTCCGGCAGGTAGGCATGCTGTTGGCGCAATTCGCCCCTAGCCGCAATACCTGCGGGCCAGTGGGCGATGAACGGGGTCAGAATCCCGCCGCAATAAGTCCAGTGCTTGTACATGCGAAAAGGTGTGTTGGACACGTTGGCCCAGGGCACACCGTAATATTGGTAGGTGTCCTCGGGACCGGGCATGATTTCCGGATTGTTGCCGATGCGCACGGTAGCGCCGTTGCGGGTGACTGGCCGTTTCCAGCGACCGGGCCCGATGACCTTGGGGATCTCCTCGGCGCTGGCGCCATTGTCGGACATGAACAGGATCAGCGTGTTGTCGAGTTGCCCGTTGGCGCGCAGCGCATCCACGATGCGACCGACGCCGCGGTCGATGCAACTGACCATGGCCGCGTACACTTCCATGCGCCGGCATTCCCAGGCTTTCTGTTCTTCCGGTGCATCGTCCCACGGCGGCACGGCCGGATCGCGTGCGGTCAGGCGCCAGCGTTCGTCGATCAGGCTGGAAGCGATCATCCGTTCGCGCCGTTCCGCGCGCAACTTGTCCCAGCCGCGATCGAAGCGCCCCTTGTAAGGCGCGATATCCTGTTCGTGGGCGTGCAGCGGCCAGTGTGGCGCGGTGTAGGCCACATAGTGGAAGAATGGTTTGTCTGGGTGCTGTTCCGCGTGCTCGCGCAGATAGGCCGCGGTCCGGTCGCTGATGGCGTCGGTATAATAGAAGTCCTCGTCCGGCGCCACCTTTACCGGTTGCATGTCGCAATAGAAATGCTGGGGCCAGAAGTAGGAATCCGCGCCGCCCATGCTACCGTAGAAATGGTGAAACCCGCGTTCATTTGGCCAGGTGCCGTTGGGTTGGTCCAGGAAATCATGGTCGGTCAGGTGCCATTTACCCGTGCCGTAGCAGCGGTAGCCGGCGGCGCCGAGTAGCTCGGCCATGGTGACGCAACGGTCGTTCAGGTTGCCGTCGTAATCGTCGTCGCCAAAGCGGCCGGTCAGGATGCCGATGCCGCATTGGTGCGGATGCAGGCCGGTCAGCAGGCTGGCCCGCGACGGGCTGCAGCGCGGCGTGTTGCAGAACTGGGTGAACCGCAGGCCCTGGCCGGCCAGGGCGTCTAGGTTCGGTGTCTGCATTTCACCGCCGTAGCAGCCCAGATCGGAATAACCCAGGTCATCGCACAGGATAATCAGTATATTGGGTCGTGTCTCACTCATGGTGAATCCTTAATTTTATAATGTGTTAAATATATAAGTACAAATGTGTCCGGCGTCAATCAATCATCGATCCGATATTGCATGGGTGCAAGGGTGTTGCCGTCTACGCTGCGCGGTTCGTCGGCATAATTGACCGGGGTGCAAGGGTGTTGCCGTCTACGCTGCGCGGTTCGTCGGCATAATTGACCGTGATCGCGCGACCGGAACTCCACTCGGTGCGTTCGACCTGAAGGTCTTCGCTCAAGAAGTGGTGATCGACCATCTCGTCGGTCGCGATTTTTGTGTGCCACCGATCCACGAACATGGACTCGGTGAAACATGTCTGCCACACATCCCAGGTTTCCGAGGTAAACCCGCGGAGCACGTTGACCCAACCCCAGAGCACATTGTCCAGGCAGCGCTCACGCATGCACGCGCTCATGGAACCGTCTGGCGCCGCCATGCCGATGTTGCGGAATCCGATCACCGAATCGTGGTAGATCAGGGCGAGCAGCGGCACAGCCAGGTTGCCCTGACGGCTGTGTTTGCCCAGGGGAATGCAGTCCAGGTTTTGCATGACATAGTCGCTGCCATCCTCGCCGCCGACAAACATGTCCTTTTCCTTGAAAAGATCGACAATTTTACAGCGATACGTCTTGTCCTGGGTCCGGGTCAGCGTGTTGCCTTGTTCAAACGATTCCAGCGGTCGCCCGGGCAGGGTATCGCAGTAGATGCCGGCATTGCCCAATTCCGCGTAATGGGCTGCATTGCGCCGGGCGTATTCCAGGCTGTCGCGCGTGTTCATCATGTAGGCCAGGCCGCCGGCCCAGCGGCCGCCGGGCAGTGGATGGCCATGTCGGTCGATGCAGACGCCTTTGGGAAAGCTGGGTGCGGCCATGTAAGTATCGTTATAATTATCGTGCAGCAGGCAGGCATAAGGTTCAGGCTGGCGGGTGATGGCCTGGAACTCGTCCAGCGATCCCAGTTCCGGGGCCG
Source organism: uncultured Verrucomicrobiota bacterium (assembly GCA_964580325.1). Classification (GTDB taxonomy): domain Bacteria; phylum Verrucomicrobiota; class Kiritimatiellia; order CAYTQP01; family CAZOLK01; genus CAZOLK01. The sequence continues at coordinate 13,222 of CAZOLK010000120.1, forward strand.
GCGGCCAGATGTCAGGATGCAAGGCGTCGTAGCCGCCGCGGTACCAGCCGTCGAGTTTGAAAAAGCCGTTGGTCATGCCGAGACGCTTGCAATCGGCCACGATTTCGGCGCAGCGCTTAAACGTGAAATTGATATCGAACCGCGTGTCATAGCCTTCGGGCGGTTCGAGCCAGAAATCTTCGTAGCTTTCGGGATGGTATGGTTTGGCCATCATAAAGCCAACGCCGCGGCCGCCGACCAACCGTTTCAGGTTGGGGTTGGCCTCCATCTTTTCCGTCAACGACGTGAATTCGCCCCGGGTTCGCAGGTAGTTCTGGAATGCTTTGGCCAATCCCACATAACCGTTATCGACAAAACCGATGCGCACCTTGGGCTGGTAATCCCATTGCCCCAGCGACTTGATCCAGAGCGGTGCGGCGACCGTGCCTTTGAACAGCAAATGGGCGAACTCGGCGCCCTGTTCCATGATCGCGATCCAGCCATGCTTGCCCTGCAAACCGCCGAACCAGCGCATATTCAGGCCACCGTAGAACCCGATCATGTTATGCCCGAACGGATTGCCTTTCAGGTTATGATCGACGATCATGCCCTGGGCTTTGGGCAGAACCAGTTGATCGCAGGAGAGCGGGGTGGGATAGGTCAGACAGGGGATCCCGGAACCGATGTTCCTGATGTCGATGACCAGGAATGCGTCATCCAGGGCGAACGCAGCTTCGAACGTGCCGCGCCGGCCCACGTACTCCTCGTGCAGGCTTATTCGCGCAATGCCGTCGTTGACTTCGGCTTTGAACCGTCCGGCATAGGCCTCGTTGTGGTAGCGTTCGAAACGCGACCAGCAATAACCTTCATCGGCATGGCCCCGCTCCTGGAGCGCTACCGGCCCCATGGTCCAGGTTTTATTGTGTTGCCTGTCCTCGATTTGTGCCGAAGCGTCGGAAAACAGGGTGAATGCAAGCTTATCGTTTGCCAGGTTCAATACCGCGGTCTTCATGTCAATGCCCTTTATGCTCTATAGCGAATAGTTACGCCATATTTCAATAATTATTATTTAATACGTAGCATTTATGCTATTACGTATAATTTAATAAAGCCGTTGGTACGAAAAGCAAGGCTATTTCCAAAGAAAATCAACTTTACTGCCCATACCATCTTTGATTATATAATAAATTATTTAATTATACAATATGGGCAAAGGAATCGATGGGCTTTGTCGCAAGCTTTGTCGCAAGCCAGCCAAGGGCCTTCGATCACGAGAACCTGAAGGAAGAACTCGCACAGAGCCTGCGCATGCTGGTGGGCTTGAGGAAGTCATGGGCGAGCAGACCGCTGGCTGTCAGGGAAGACACGGCCGAGTGGGGGGCCGTGTACGGGGAGAGCGACAAAGCTTGCGACAAAGCTTGCGACAAAGCTTGCGACAAAGAAGAAATCACCCGGAAAACCCTGAAGTGCCTAACCGAGCAACATCCTGGTTTGGATTCCAGTACCATGGGTAAAGCCGCTCCTCGGAAGTGGCCCCGGGTTTTAGTGAGGTGCATTGGCCCCACTTGTTAGCGGCCAGGGCGCTGATATTTTTTCACGGGACTCGTAATGCGGGAACGCTGGTCATGTTATTTTTCCCGTGGGCCCTGAATCCTCTTCCAGTAAAACCTTGCAAACAACTTTTATTATGGTATAAGTTTTTGAAATCTTATAACCATACGTAGGGAATTCGCCATGCGAGTAAAAAATATAACATGTGGTATGTGTTTATGCCTGACGGCAGGTTGGCTGCTGGCTCAAGCCCCCGGTGTGCCGCCCACGGCGCCGCCAGGTAAGCCTCCTCCGCCCAAACCCGTAGTTGTGCGGCCCGCCCAACCTCCGCCGCCCCCGGAGC
>CAZOLK010000121.1:0-14961 GCA_964580325.1 uncultured Verrucomicrobiota bacterium
ACGACACCGTCTACTCTGTGCGATCGGCCCGCATATTTGTCGCCGGCTTCCTTCATCCGTGCGAAGCGCGGCTCCCTGAGAAGCTCAGCCGAAGCGTTGGCGAAATCGCTGAAAGATTACGATTTTACGAGTATTCATGACCTAATTATGGTGGAAAAGGCGAAAAAACGGCTGGAAGTGCCGGGAGCGAATCCTCATTTCCATGATGAAGGTGAACTTCCTCAAGCGTCTCGAAAGCTCCATCGATTCCTTCCGCCTCACCCTCAGCCGCACTATCCAGAAAATCGACGACCTCAAAGAAAAAATCGAAAGCTTCCAGAACACCAAGAATCAAAATCCCACCTTCTATGCCTGCCCTGCATGCGCCGCATTCTGGACCAGCGCACGCTTTTCGTTTCGCAACGCGCCGCAACGTCCTTCTCCCGATACGCTTATGCCCAGATCAAACGCGCGCGCGGCCGAAAGAAGCGCGTCCACAACCCGCAACCGCGTGAAATACCGCGGCGCGAAGCCTTTTGCTGGTTCATCCCGTGGCCCAGCACTACAGCCACTGTATCCAGAGACCCAGCCCTGCCCTGCCGGCCGCGGCCCCTGCTGGAAACCGGCCTGGACCTGCACCGTTACCATGCCGCAGCCCTGGAGCATGCACCACATGTGTACCGCCTCTATGAATACAGCGAGGGTGCCCGTGGCGTTTTCCGCCAGGATATGCTGGTCTGCGAGTCCATTCCCAAGGCCGACGAACGCCCCCGGTTCCGCGGCCTGTTGATCTACAACCAGCCGGCATGGGAAAAAGCGCTGCGCCAGTGGCGCCAGTACTAGGACCGGATGGAGCATCGCAACGAAGCGCGCTGGATCGACCAGGAGCGCGGCGCTTTGGATTATGGGCGTCCACTGGTCAGTCACTGCTCACTGAACACAATGGGTTCGCCTTCAAATGGACAAACCCCACAAGGTGGCTGCACATGCACGAACCACGCTACAACTCGCGCGGATTGGGCGTGAACCGCTCGTCGAGCCAGCAAGGTCCATAGAGCGTACCGGCAGCCACCCGGCCTGTTTCCCAGCCGTCGTATTCATGCTGTAACTGGCGCACGCAGAGGGGGTCCAGCGGATCCTCGCTCAGGGCATACCACTCGAACAGGCGCAATTTCATGGTATTTTTCGCTTCGGCATACGCCGGATCCGCGGCCACGTTGAACTGTTCGTGGGGATCTTTCTCCAGATCATACAGTTCTTCTTCGCCGGCGCCGTACCAAACATAGCGGTATTCGTGTGTGCGCACAGTCTTGTTGAAATCACCGGGCACATTCATGGGCGTTGCGGCCCAACTGCCGTGATGCGCTTCGAATGCGGCGTAATCTTCAAACATGTTGTACAGCCAGGGCGGGCATACCTCACCGTAGACCGCGTCCTTATGGCTGTTACGTTCACCACGCAGCAGGGGCAGCAGCGACTTGCCCTGCACGCCAAACGGAATCTTGAGACCCAGGGCGTCCAGCAAGGTGGGCATTACATCCACCTGCTCCATAAACGTATGGTCGACCACCCGCGATGGGAGCCGGCCCGGCCAACGCAACAGGAACGGCACGTGCAGCAGGCTTTCCAACAGAACCAGGTCTTTTTTACACATGTTGTGCTCGAAACAGAAATCGCCGTGATCGCTGGTAAAGACCACGATGGTGTCGTTTTCCAGAACCTGCGCATCGAGTTCATCGAGCAGCTTGCCCACCATCTCGTCCACGAAACTGATCATGGCGTAGTACACGGCCATGTAATGGCGCCGTCCCGCATCGTCAGCCGTATCGGCTTTCTGGCCGCGCCATTTGATATGGAAGCGGCGCGCCTTTTCGTCCAGCTCGCCTTCGCGCATGGGATAGAGCTGGAGCTTCTCGGGTGGATACATGGCCTCGAAGCGGCGCGGCGCCAGATGCGGCACATGGGGGTCACTGAACGAAACACACAGGCAAAACGGCTCGTTGGCGGCGCGCTCGCGCAAAAAACGCAAGGCTCCGGTCACGGTACGATGGGTGCGGGTGCACTCGTCCGGGAAATCGTGGAACGAACCGGCACGCCATATTTCAGGTTTGCCTTCAGCGTTCAATCGCTCGCACCGCTCTTTATAGTAGGTATTCAAAAGCTCCTGTTCCGGTTCTTTTCCAAAGTCGCTCTGCAGATCGACAAAATTGAAATTGGCGAACTCCTCCTTTTCCAGCAGATGGTTTTTGCCCACATAGCCGATCCGATAGCCGGCCTTTTTCAATGCGCGAAACAGGTGAATTTCGCGTCCGCACTCGAGCAGATTATGGTTTTCGCGCACACGATGGGCGTGGGGATAGCGGCCGGTAAACAGATTGCAGCGGCTAGGCACGCAGACCGGCGAGTTGGTGTAGAACCGCTGCGCATTGATGCCGGCCGCGGCCAACCGGTCCAGGTTAGGGGTTTGAATAACCGTGTTGCCGTTGGCACCCAGCGCATCGAATCGCTGCTGGTCGGTCATGATGAACAATACATTGGGCTTCGCATCCGCCATGGTTTCTTGCTCCGCGTTATAAGGTTGACGATGATTGCACGAGTAATCAACATAATATAAAAAAGTGTGAAAGCAAGGGTTTTCCAGGACATTTCGGATTTCGAATTGCCACCTGCCACCTACTCCACCGCGTATTCATGAATGGCGGCGGCGAGCAGAGGGATCATGATCTCGTGGTGGCCGGTGATGGCGTAGCCCTGGCCACCATCGCTGGTCGGGCGCTGCACCACGTTGACCCGCGGTCGGTAGTGCTGGATCATGTCGAAATTGGCGGTGGTAAAATGGTGTACCGGGTGGCCTAGGTTGCGCGCCACGGCCAGGGCTTTCAGGAACACTTCGGGCGCGATCACCGCACTGCCCAGATTGAGCACCACACCGCCCTGACCCAGTTGACTGACCGTGTGGGCCAGGATGCGAAAGTCGCGCAGGCTGGTCTCGCCTATGGCCGCGCCGTCGGCGCTGGGATGCTGGTGAACAATATCTGTGCCCAGGGCTATATGCAAAGTGTACGGCACGCCGGCACGGTAACAGCGCACGAGCAGCGCACGCTCGAGATAAGGCGCCTGCTCGTCGATCAATGCCTTGCCGACCGCTTCGCCGAAACCTAGTTCTTGGTCCCGGGCGGTAACCGCGGCCCGGTTGACCAGTTCAGCCGTATCCCGCGCCATACCGAACGAACCATCGCTGAGCTGCGCGGCCACATCCTCTGACGTATGCCCGAACCGAGCCAGTTCCGTATCATGAATAGCAGCCGCGCCATTGCTGGCCAAGTGCGAAATAAAGCCGGCATCGACCAGGTCGGCCAGGATCGGACTGCAGCCGCACTTGATCACATGACCGCCGATCATGACCAGCACCGGCTTTTCCAATTTCCTGGCAGTCACCACCGCACGCGCCACGGCCTTTAAATCATCGGCCTTTAAAATGCGCGGCAACTGGTCCAGGAACGTTTTCATGGTCATGCCGGCCCTGGGCGGTGCCGCCTCATGCCTGGTCTCGACTTTGCTGGCCCTGTCCCGGGCCGAGTACGTGGCGGCCTGGCGTAAATCCAATTCCTGGTAGCGGCTCATGGTGCAGCGTCTCCGTTATCAACACCCAACGCCTTTTCAATGGCCTGCACGAATTCCAGAACGCGGAACGGTTTCTGGACCAATCCCGCCGCGCCATCGCGCAACAGAACCTGTTTGTTGACTTCAAAACCGTAACCGGAAATTATCAGAACCGGCAGGTCCGGTCGCAAGGCCTTGATCGCGCGCAAAACCTCATGGCCGTTCATACCGGGCATGATCACGTCGAGAATGACCAGGTCATACCTGTCCGGATCGGCTTTGAGCAGGTTCAGGGCGTCGGTGCCGTCTCTTACACAGGTGACGTCAGCTTTGAGTTGCTCCAGAACGTTGTGAGCGAAATTTCGGATCATTTCCTCGTCATCGGCAAACAGCACATGCAAACTGCGGCCGATCTGACGGGCGGCCCGATCCGGCCAATCGGGCGGCGACATGGACACGGGCGCAGTCGGCAGGTACACCTCGATGGTTGAGCCGGAGTCGACTTCGCTTTTGACCTGGATGCAGCCTTTGTGGTCCTTGACCATGCCGTAAACGCCGGCCAGTCCGAGGCCCGTTCCTCTACCAACCTCCTTGGTGGTGAAAAAGGGCTCATAAATATGAGGCATGACGTCCGGAGGTATACCGCAGCCGGTGTCAGCCACACTGATGCAGACAAAAGCGCCCGGCTCGATTTCGAAGGGGCGGCCAAAATCCTTGTCCAGGTTGGCCAGGCGCGCACTCAGCGTGATCCGGCCGCCTTCGGGCATGGCGTCGCGGGCATTGGCGGCCAGGTTGAGCAGCACGCTTTGCAATTGGGACGAATCGCCAATAACGGTCGGCAATTCAGGGGCAATGTCCTCGACCAGCTCGATCGTGCAGGAGAGCGAATGCTTGAGCAGCAGGCTGCACTGCCGAACCAGTTCATCCACATCCAGCGGCTCTTTGCGCAAGGGCATTTTGCGCGAAAAAGCCAACAAGTTCTGGTTCAGGCGGGCGGCTTTTTCCGCGGAATCGAGGATGCCGTTGAGGCATTCGCGCCGGCGCTGGGCATCGGGTTCGTGCGTGCCCGTGCCCATGAGGATTTCGACCGCGCCAATGATGCCACCCAGGGTATTGTTGAAATCGTGGGCCAACCCACCAGCCAGTTGGCCGATGGCTTCCATTTTTTCCGAATCGCGGATGCGTTCCTCCATACGGCGACGTTCGGTCAAATCGATAATGGCCACGGCCAGCACCATTTCGCCGCGAAAAAGCATGGGCTTGCTTTTCAGGCTCATGGGAAAGCAGGTCCCATCCCAGCGCAGCCCAGTGGTTTCACAGGCATCCGGCATGTTTTCCAACAGCTTGCGCATGACAAAGGTTCTGTCGGCCGGCGCGAACAGGTTCTGCATGGGCCCGGCCATGGCCGCTGAATTGCGGTAGCCGAACAGGTCGGCCGCGACCTGGTTGGCCTGCAAGCATTGGCCCTGCTTGACAATGCAAATGGCCTCGTGCGCCGATTCGGCCAGCAACCGAAAGCGCTCCGCGCTCTCCTTTAATTCGTTGTGCGCCTTTTTACGTTCCGTGATATCCGTGAGAACCGCGAATGCATACGTGCGCCCATCCAGTCTGAACAGCCCGGAATGGGCTTCCACGTCCATGCGTCGACCGTTGCGCCGCAGCAGCGCGGTCTCATAGTCGACCACATCTGCATCGCCGTCAAGACGGGTTTGATAAAGCTGGGCCACCTTGTCGCGTTCATCGTGGAAAAGGAAATCGATAAAAGGTTTATCCAGCAACTCGGCAATCGCATACCCGAGCATTTCGGCCAGGCGCACGTTGACATACAGGATGCGCCAGTCGCCGATCACCATGACGCCGGCATGGAGCGACTCAACCAGTGCGCGGAAAAGGGTGTTATTGATATCCATGAGCTGTTCGCGTCAGTGTTCGCTACCGACCAGTGGCGGCATGGAGGCTTCATCAGGCAGCTCAATGGGCAGTTCGATGGTAAACCGCGCTCCGTTCATGGAACTTTTACCGCAACTGATCACGCCTTTATGCTCTTTGATAATGCCCTTGCAGATGGCCAAGCCGAGTCCCGTGCCTTCGCTTGAGTTCTTGGTGGTAAAGAAAGGTTCCCAGATCGTGTCCAATGCGCTTTCGGGAATACCGGGACCGTCGTCATCGAACAGAATGCGTACCACATCCTCTACTTCGCGTGCGCTGATTCTGAGGATGCCCTTCTTTTCCATGGCATGCGCAGCATTGGAGATGAGATTGACGAATACCTGTTCGAGTTTCTGGGCGCAAACGACGGGTTGGGGCAGGTCCTGCGGGATATCGAGCACCACGTCAATGCCGTATTTCAGATAATGCCAGCAAAAGCGCAACGCCTTGTCGATGCTGACGCCGATATCGACGGGCGCTTTGTCGCCGCTGCCTTTGCGGGCAAATGTTCTCAAGCCGCCGACGATGTCCAGGATACGCTCGGAGCCGTGCTGCATCTCGCCGATGGCATGGTTCATATCCTTGGCAATCTTGTTTAGATAAGCCGGTAGCAGGCTGCGAGACTGGAGTTCCTTGAGAAATTCCATGAGCATCTGCCAATCTTCCTGAAGGTTGAAGATATTGGCCAGGATAAACTGGATGGGATTATTGACCTCATGGGCGATACCGGCGCTCATGGTGCCCAGCGTAACCAGGCGGTCGGCATGGATTAACTGCTGCGCCCGCGCCTCGGCCAAACGCTCCATGCGATTGGCATAGTCCTCGAGTTGCCGCTCCATGCAGCGGGCCGAAGCGTGACTGCCGACGCGGGCCAGCAGTTCATCACGACGATAAGGCTTGATGATGTAGTCGTGCGCGCCCATCCGCAGGCACTTGATCATATTTTCCGAATCTTTGACCGCGGTGACGATCACGATATGCACTTTGCACGGAGGTTCCATCTGGTTGATTTTTTCAAGCACCTCCACGCCGCCCATGGTGGGCATAATCAAGTCCAGCAGCAACACGTCGATGGTTTCCTTCTGTCGGGTCAGGATCGAAAGACCTTTTTCGCCATTGTCAACGGCGTTTACGCTGTAGCCTTCGTCCTCGAGGAACCATCGAAAATTGCGCCGCTGGGTAGCATCATCTTCGATAATAAGTATGTTTCCCATATCGCTCATGCGAATGTGTATCCTCAAACTTTTAACACCCAGCTAAAATTGTATAGTAACCGTATCTAACAATTTAATGCATAAGGGGATCGAGTGCAACCCCAAGGTGTAAAAAAGGTTGCCAAATTCGCGTTCCTTCCACAGTCCCGCCGCTCCGCTTGCGCCCTGCCCTACTTCCATCCCGCGACCCCGCCAATCACTCGAAAACAGTATTGACGCACGTTCAAGTTCATGATAGCATCGTCGCTAATTTCAAACAGTAGCAATCGGTGTCAGGCAATACACGAGTGACAATTTGACCTTGCAATACGCAACAAAACTGTCTGACCACCTGTTCATGGTATAGATGGATGAGATGAAGAATCAAGATGTCAAGCAAACCATACTGATTGTAGACGACGAAGCTGTCAATATTTCGATCCTGATCAAGACCCTGAAGCAAGAATACGACCTGATCATCGAGAAATCGGCGGAGGATGCCTTTACCCGTCTGAAGAGCGGCGCCAGGCCTGACCTGATTCTGCTGGACATCAAGCTACCTGACCGGGATGGTTATCAGGTCTGCCGGGAACTGAAACAAGACGAAAACCTGCGCGAGATACCCGTGATTTTTATCACCGCTTTTCACGAAGCTGAAAACGAAGCGCGCGGCATGGAGCTGGGCGCCGTGGATTACCTGACCAAACCGTTCAACACCACCATTGTGCTGGCCCGGGTACACGCTCACCTCGAGCGGCGCCAGGCCATGACCGCGCTGGCCGAGAATTACCAGTTCCTTCAATCGCTGATGGAAACCATCCCCAACCCCATCTACTTCAAGAACCCCGAAGGCTGCTTCGCCGGATGCAATACGGCATTCGCCAACACGCTGGGCAGCACGAAAGAGGATGTGATCGGAGGCACAGTATTCGATCTTTTTCCTCCGGACCTGGCCGTCTTTTTTGAACAGGCGGACGCGGACCTGCTGGATAAGGGCGGTAAGAAAATATACGAAGTCAGGATGCAGTACGCGGACGGAAAAGAGCACGATGTCATGATTTTTACTGCGGCGTGCGTAGAATCGGACGGCAGCATCGGCGGCATCGTGGGAACCTTGATCGACATCAGCGAACGCAATGAATCGCGACGCAAGATCGAGGAATACGCCACCAGCATGGAAAAACTGGCCGAGGATCGTGCCAACCAGGTGCTGCACGCCGAACGCCTGGCTTCCATGGGCGTGCTTTCAGCCAGTATCGCCCATGAGATCAGCAATCCGCTGGCCTACATCAGCATGAGCGCCGATATCATGCACAAACGGTTCGACGCCATGCTTTCGCAACTCGAGCAAAGCAACGGCTCCCTGGACCGTGCGGCCATGATCGCGTTTGTCAAAGATATGGATATGCTGCTGAACGACCTGTCGGAAGGGACCCGTCGCATCAACGGCATCACTTCAATGACACAATTCTGTCGTCAGGGTTCCTCTGAAAAAGCGATCTGCCAAGTGACCGACTGCATTGAAGACGCTTTGCGGCTTTGCCACAATACACTGAAATACAAGGCCCGCGTCATGAAAGATATCAACGAGGACCTGCCGCCTGTGCTGGGTAATTATCAACAGCTCGAGCAGGTCTTTGTCAACCTGTTCAAAAACGCGGCCCAGGCCTTGAACGGCAAGGACGAAGGTCTGCTGTCCATCAAGGCCCGCGGCGATGCCGGCACCGTACGGATCAGCGTGGAAGACAACGGCTGCGGCATCCCTGCCAATCAATTGAACGATATCTGGAAAACGTTTTTCACCACCAAGAACAAAGACGAGGGCACGGGCCTGGGATTGACCATCAGCAAAAGCATCATCGAAGATCACCACGGCTCCATCAGGGCCGCCAACCGTGACGAAGGCGGTGCGTGTTTCGTCATCGAACTGCCCTGCGCGCTGACGGAACCGGCCCGGGATACATAGGCGTCATCGGTTATCGGTCATCTCCGCCCGTCTGCTGCAACTGAGCGAGCAGCGTTTCGTCCTGCGCCGGTTCATAGGGTTCCAGGTGCACAACGACATCGATGATGTCCGGCCCCTGGTTCAGCAGGTGTTGCTTGACCTGGGTCGATATTTCGTGACCTTTGCTTACAGTCATCTCGGCCCGGACCAATATGTGCAAGTCGATGTACCAACCTTCGCCGGTATAACGCGTACGGATGGCGTGAGCCGCCTTGACGCCCTTGACTTCCATGGCCAGTGCCATGATCTCTTCGCGGACCTTGGCCGATGCCCCCTGATCGGCCAGCACGGCAAACGCCGGACTGATAATGGACCAGGCAGCCTGTAACAGAATCAAGGCAACGACCAGCGCGCCGATCCCATCGATAAACGCCCATTGCGAACCAGCCAATGCAGCCACGATGGCAACCGACGAAGCGACCGAACTCAATGCGTCGGAACGGTGATGCCAGGCATTGGCCACCAGAGCCGCGGACTTGACGCGCCGACCCGTGCGGTAGGTGATTTGAAACAGCGCCTCTTTGAGCACTATAGAGAGCAGCGCGCCGACCAGCGCCATGGCTGTCGGTTGCGTTTGCTTGCCATCGCGCAAGCCCGATAAAGCCTCTGCGCCGATGCCCAGCGCCATCAGGCAAAGGAAAAGGCCGATGCCAGCCGACACCAGCGTCTCGATCCGCTGATGCCCGTAGGGATGGTTTTCGTCCGCCGGCGCGGACCAGACTTTAACGCCGAAGAGAATGATCACGTCCGTTGCCATGTCCGAAAAACTGTGTAGACCGTCCGCGATCAGCGCACGGCTCCTTCCCGCCAGTCCAAACAAAATCTTCACTATGCTCAACCCGATGTCAACCACCAGCCCGAGCCAAGTCACGCGTGCGATTTGCGACGATTTATCGTTTGTTCCCACCATTCTCGATTGAATTTGCCTTGTCGATAAACTTCATCTTGTCCCGGTTATTCATAGCGCAAAGCGACGACCGGGTCAAGCCTCGCGGCGCGCAGGGCCGGGGCCGTGCCGAACACAACGCCGACCAGCCAGGAGACGGCCAGCGAGAGAAAAATGGCATAGCCTGGGATCACACCGGGCCAACCGGTCCAACGGCCGGCCAACGGCACCATGGCCATGCCCAGTAAGAAACCGATCAAACCGCCAGCGCTGCTGAGCGTCAGGGTTTCGGCCAGGAATTGAATAAAGATGTCGCGCCTGCCTGCGCCGACCGCACGACGGATGCCGATCTCGCGGATGCGTTCCATGACAATGGCCAGCATGATGTTCATGATCCCGATCCCGCCGACCAGCAGCGAGATGGAAGCAATGGCGATCAGCACCAGGTTGAAAATGCGCTGGGTGCGCTGTTTGCTGCGCAGGATATCCAGCGGCACGATCATAGCGTAATCCTGCACCTTATGGTTCGCCTGCAGTGTGCGCTGCACCACGGCCGCCACCTGGGGCACGTCATCCTCGCGCACTGTATGCACGATGAGCCGTCCCACTTCATTGCGGGTGAATTCGTAGCGTCCGGCCTCCTGCTTGACCACCATACGGCCGTACCGCCGTTCTGCGGCGCCGTGCGGGATCAGCACCAGGCCGCCGGATTCGCGGGTGGCGATGTCCAGCACGCCGATGACGCGAAAGGTGATCCTGCCCACTTTCAGGCGCGCTCCGAGCGCGCCGCCCGGCCTGGCGAGCTGCGCCGCGGCCTCGCGGTTGAGCACAGCCACGTTCATGGCATGTTTGCCATGCGCGTCGGCCAAACCGTGGCCTTCCAGCAGACGACAGGCGAAGCAGGTGAAGTAGTCGCGGTCAACGCCGCGCGTTTTCACGTCCAGCCGCCGGCCGCGCCAGTGCACTTTTTCATCCACGTACTGCACGAGGTGCAGGACGGCATCGGGCAATACGGCGCGTAACTGGGCCACATCGCGGTCGGTTACGCCGAACCGCAACACATGCACGGATTCGTCGGCGTCGATGACCGCGTCCGCCGGTTTGACCGAATCGACGATGATGTTGTTCAGGCCCAGCCCCGAGATCTCGCGCAACACAGTCTGCTGAGCACCCTCGCCGATAGCCAGCATGGTAATGACCGAAGCCACGCCGAAAATGACGCCCAGCAGGGTCAGCAGCGAACGCACGCGATGGCGCACCAGATTGCGGTAACTGTCGCGAACCAGTTCAAAGGTCCATTCGAACACAATGGGTTGTTCTTGGGAGCGCTTCATTGGATAGCTCCGTCAACGATGTGGATCGTGCGCGGAATCCGCTCCGCCAGCTTGAGGTCGTGGGTGATCAGCACCAAGGTTTTGCCCTGGCCGTGCAGCTCGTTGAACAGGTCGAAGATCTCGCCGCCCGTGCGCGAATCTAGGTTGCCGGTCGGCTCGTCGGCAAGGATCACCGGCGGGTCGGGCGCCAGAGCCCGGGCAATGGCCACGCGCTGGCATTCACCGCCCGACAACTGGCCCGGGAAATGGTCGGCGCGCCGGCCCATGGCGACTTGATCCAGGCAATGCGTTGCCATGGCGCGCCGCTCCGTGCGCGGAACACGCTGATAGAACAGCGGCAATTCCACGTTTTCCAGCGCGGACAAGTGCGGGATCAGGTGAAAGGACTGAAACACAAAGCCGATGGACCGGCCGCGCAACCGCGATAAAGCCTCGTCGCCCATGGCCGTGGCCTCGCGCCCGGCGAAAAGAATGCGCCCCCGCGTACAGCGATCCAGCAACCCCATCAAGTGCAACAGCGTCGATTTGCCCGAACCAGACGTGCCGACAATACCGACAAACTCGCGCTCGCGGATGAGCAGGTTGACCCCACGCAAAACATCCAGCGTTTCCGCCAATTGGTAGCTTTTCCAGACATCGATCAACTGGATCATAACGTAGCATTCCTGCTCAGGGTTAAAGTTCCTGTTCAACGCCGGGTTCGTGGAGCAACACGCTTTCGCCTTTGCTCAGTCCGTCGAGAATCTCCACATCGGTCACCGAAGCCTGTCCGATTTGCACCTCACGACGCTGGAGGGTCAATGCGCCATCCGTATAAACGACAAACTCGTCGCCTGCGCGAAACACGGCCTGCACCGGAACGAAGAGCACATTGGAACGGACCGCAGTGACGATTTCCGCAGCGCAGGAATAACCCGGCTTCAACCCTTCGCCCTGGACAATGTCGATATCTACGGCATACTCCTTGACATCGCTCTGCAGCCAGCCGCCCTTGTTGGGCACTTCCGCGACCTTGCTGACACATCCCTCGTATGCCCGTCCGACCAGCGCATCGGTATGCAGCACAACTTTCTGCTCCAGGGCGATCATGTGGATATCCGCCTCAGCGATATTGACCACGGCCTTGAGCCGGGACAGGTCGGGGATGGTCATGATGGTCTGCCCCTGATAAGCGCGCTTGCCCACGGAAATCTCGTTGCGGCGCCAGCCTTCGCTTGGGTCGCCGTATTGGACCACGCCCTCGCAGGGGGCCTTGATTTCGTACTTGTCCCGTTCTTCGCGGGCCGTGTCCAGTTCCTCGCCAGCGCGATCCAGTTGGCTCTTGCGAATCTTGAGCACACGCTGCTTGCTAGTCAAGCGAGTAGAGTTGTTTTTCAAGGTTTTGGTCAATTCGGTTCTGGCTTTGGCCAAATCGTTTTTGAGCCGGGCATGCTTGAGCGGGTGCGTATAGGCCTTGAGGTTGCGCAGCTTGATGCGCGCGGTTTCCAGAAAAATCCGCTCGCGCTGCACAGCGATGCGCGCTTCGTCCACTTCGTCCTCGGTGACAAAACCCTGCTCTAGGAGCGACTGCACTTCTTTGATCCGGTTTTCCTTACGCACCAGTTCGTTGGACGAGGTTTCCGCTTCCACTTCCTGAATACGTCGCTCCAGCGGCGCATCGGCCTGAAGGAACTGCTCCAGTTCCTTGACCGCGTTGGTCACGTTGTGATACGCGGTTTTCAGCGACGCTTCGTTGTCGATCTTCTGGATCTCCAGGTCGGTAACCGCCTGATCGTGGCTGTTCTCCTTTTCGGTCAACGCGGATTCCAGGTTCTGGATCCGATTGTCGATCTCGTCGGTGCTGAACTTGACCAGCACGTCGCCGGGTTGCACCCGGCTGCCTTCTTCGACAAGAAAGCGAATGGACGATTGCTGGCGGAATTCGACCAGGATTTTTTGTGAATTGCAGGACTGGATATCGCCATCGCCCGACACGCAGATGACCAGGTCACCGCGCTTGACCAAAACGGAACGGGCTGCGGACGCACGTTCGCTACCCGCACGGCCTTTGCGCATGGCGGAAACGATCAGCGCCAGCCCAAGCACCAACACGATGACCACGCCGGCCTTGATTGCCGGACTTGTCCAAGCTTTCACGGCAGCGTCGAATTTTTGGAGCCATGGGATCAAGGAGAATCCTCCTGGTTGGACCGGCCTCGAACAGCCGGCCATTCGATCAATAAGCCCCCGACCGTCAGGTCGAGTTGACCAATGTTGCGCAACAGGCGCAAGCGTTGTACCTCGTGGTCGACCAGGGCCTTGGTGTAAGCGTTACGGGCAGCGAGCAATTCGTTTTCCGCGTCGACCACGTCGCGGTTGGAATACTCGCCGCTTTTAAACCGGACAGTGGCATTTTCCGCGCGTTTCTGGGCAATATCCACATTCTGGCGCTCGATATCCACGGTGCCAACCAGCGCCTTCAAACGACGGTAGCTTTCCAGAACCTCGATCCGAACCTGGTTGCGCTTGCGCGTCAACCGGCGTTGTGCTTCGGATAGGCTCAATTCAGCCTTGCGCACGGCAATCCGCTGCTTGCGCCGGTCCAGGGGCAGGTCCAGCTTTATGCCAACCGAAGCCGACTCCTCAAAATCCTCGCCACCCACGGTTTCACCGGGTTGTCCCGCGACCCGCACCTTGCCGAATCCGTCCAAATCGGGCAGCAGCGCGTTACGGGCCACGCGCAGTACGCGCTCTGCGTCATGCGCGCGATCCTGCTCCGTGCGCAGGTCAAGGCGGCTACCCAGGGCCTGTTGCATGGCCGCGCGCTCATCCAAGGACATACTGTTCAGCGCGGGAACAGCCCGGTCAATCGCCACCTCGACATCCATGGCCAGGCCCAGCGTATCCAGAAAACGGGCGACCTGAATCTCGTATTCCATCCGCGTGGTAGCCACTCGATTGCCGGCGCTTAGTTGTTGCTGCTTAGCGCGCAACACATCGATGGACGCGGCGCGGCGCACTTTGAACAAAGCCTCTGACCGCTCATACAGGTATTGGGACTGCTCGTTGTTTTTCAGCGTGTTCTCGAGCACCTGACGCTGGTTGACCAGGGCATAAAAGTCTTTCAGGATATCGATGGCAAAATCCTGACGCTCCAGCACAAACGCACGCAGGGCATAGACCAAGTCGTGCTCCGCCTGGATCAATTCGCTGTAGGCGTTCTCGTAGCCGACGCCGGCTAGCAGCGGCTGGTTCACGGTCACGTTGAGCGCGCTGGAATAGGACCAGTCGCTGTTGGTCACGGAATGGCGCGTACCGGCGCTCGTGCCCTCCAAACGCCAATCGCCGCCACTAAATAGCTTGGAGCCCAGGGACAGGGCGGCATCGATGTTATCCTGGTCCTGCTCCGCGCCGGTCAACCCATGCAAGGCTTGCAGCGACGCAGCGGACTGAAGCCCGAAATCGCGCTGCCTGGCCAGCAGGTCAAGAGCCTTGATCACCAGCTTATCGCGCTTGTTCTGCAGCTCGTGGCTGTGCCTGATCGCGAGCCGCAAGGAGCCGGCCGGATCCAGGTAGACATGGTCCAGCACCGGTGCCAGATCAAGCTGTACAAAGGCGTCGGTCAAATCGTTGGTGCTTACGCCAGGTTCGGTTCTGGCACGAACAACATCCCGCGCACACCAGTCCAGAGCAGCCATCCGTGAAGCCGCGCACCCCATAAAAAGGAGAGAAAAGAATGTTATGGCCAAAAATCTCATAAAAAGTTAATTTATCAAAAAAAACGCGTATGACAAGAGAATGATGTATAACGGACGAAAATAGAAATGATGATTGAATGGACAAGGAAGGAACAAGGGCGAAAACCCGACACGCGACACGCGACACAACTTTGTTAGCAGCATGAGCAATCCGAAACCTGAAATCCAAAATCCGCAATCCGAAATCCGCAATCCGAAATCTCCCGCACCGGTGGATTTCAATGCGACCACGGTATTGACCGCGCCGCCTGAATCGCTGATGTCGTGCGAGGAGGTGGAGACCCTGTGGGCCGCC
>CAZOLK010000122.1:0-14927 GCA_964580325.1 uncultured Verrucomicrobiota bacterium
CGCTGGTTTCGGCCATGCGTTTGGCAGCCCGGCCCGTAGGAGCGGCCAAGGCAACGCTCTTTTTCTTGGCGCACAGGATTTTAATGATCGCGTTGACAATGGTGGTCTTGCCCACGCCCGGTCCACCGGTGATGACCAGCAACTTGGTCCGCAGCGCCTGCTCCACGGCTTCGCGCTGGCTCTGTTCCAGGGTCAGCCCGATCCGCTCTTCAACCCAGGTCACGGCCTTGTCCGTCTGGGTGATGTCGCTGGGGTGCGGTCCCTGACGCAGTGCGTAAAGGTAACGGGCGGCCATGCATTCGGCTTGGTGCATCCGCTGGGTGTAGATCAGGTCGCGATTTCCCAATTGGTCCAGCTTCTCGCAAACCAAAGTCCTGTCCGTCAGTTCGCGTTCCAGCGCCTTCACGACAATCTCCGCCGGGATGCTCAAAATTTCCTCCGCTTTAGCCAGCAGTTCCTGCCGTGGATAGGCGCAGTGGCCCTCGTTCATGGTCTCTTGCAGCACATGGATCAACCCGGCGCGCGCGCGCAGCGGATCGTGCGGGTCAAATCCCAGGTTGCGCGCAATTTGGTCCGCGGTTTTAAAACCTATGCCGCGGATATCACGCGAAAGGCAGTACGGATCGGCCTTGAGCCGGTCAATGGCCTTTTCGCCATATTGCTTATAGATCCGGAACGCGCGCGCCGTTCCCACGCCATGACTCAGCAGAAAAGTCATGATCTCGCGCACGGATTTGCCTTCCTGCCAGCTTTCCTTGATCCGCAGCCGGCGCGTTGCGCCAATGCCCGGCACTTTTTCCAGCAGCCCGGATTCCTTATCGATCACATCAAAGATCGCGGCCCCGAATTTATCCACCAGCTTGCCGGCATAGATCGGGCCGATCCCCTTGATCAGACCCGAGGCCAGGTATTTCTTGATGCCTTCCAGCGATTCGGGCGGCAATGTTTCCAGGTATTCGGCTTTGAACTGGCGCCCGTGGTCGCGACTGATCACCCATGCCCCGGATGCCTTGATCCATTCGCCCGGATGGATGCTGGGCAGCGGCCCCACTACCGTAACCAAATCCCGCTGCCCCGTGACCTTGACCCGCAGCACGCAGAAACCGGTCTCCTCGTTGTGAAACGTAACCCGCTCCACGCTGCCTTCGAGCCGTTCCCCGCCCTTTCCGTGCGCCTGTCTGCTCCTGTTCAGGGCATGTCGCCTTTCATTAAATAGTGGGTTGCGGGTCAGGCATAGCTGGTTTGCAGTTTTTGTTCCCGGCTGCTGCGTTCCAGAGCCAGTTGGATCAGCCGGTCGATCAATTCGGCATAGCCGATGCCCGTGACCTCCCACAACTTGGGATACATGCTGATGCGCGTGAAGCCGGGGATGGTATTGATCTCGTTGACCAGCAATTCGCCGTTTTCCTTTAAAAAACAATCGACCCGTGCCATACCGGAGCAGCACAGGGTGGTGAAGGTGCGGATCGCCATCTCGCGCACGCGGGCTGTGGTCTCCGCGGACAATTTGGCCGGGATTTCCAGGGCGGCCCCGTGTTCATCGATGTATTTAGCTTCATAAGAGTAAAAATCGTGATGCGGCAGCACTTCGCCGGGCAGCGAAGCCTGGGGCCGCTCATTGCCCAACACCGCGCACTCGATTTCGCGGCCGGCAATGAATTCTTCGATCAGCAGCTTGTGGTCGAAACGGAATGCGTCTTCCACCGCATCACGGAATTGCGCCTCGTTATAGACCTTGTGCACCCCCACCGAAGAGCCCAGGTTGGCTGGTTTAATAAACAGCGGCGTGCCCAAATTCCGGCTGGCGCTGTTGTAATCCACGGCGTCCGGTCGATGCGCATGCAGAATACGGAAACGAGCCGAGGGTATATCCGCATCGCGCAGCAACCGTTTCATCACATCTTTGTCCATGCCTACGGCCGAACCCAGGATGCCGGCGCCAACAAAAGGCAAGCCGGCCAGTTTTAGCAGGCCCTGGACCGATCCGTCTTCGCCGTAGGTACCGTGAACCACGGGAAAGACCACATCGATCGGGCCGCTGCCGCGCCCACTATCCGGCACGCTCAAGGGTTGCTCGTCACCGCCCGGCGCCAGCAGCAGCCGGTCGTTGCTCCTGTTCAAGGCGATCAACTTCGGGTTTTCGGCATGGAGCAGGTAATTGGACGGGTCGCCCAGAAACCAGCGTCCGGCCTTGTCCATGCCAATCAAAACCACCTCGTATTTTTCGCGATCAATGGCGTCGATTACGTTTTTGGCCGATTGCAGCGAAACCTCGTGCTCCGCCGATTTTCCGCCGAATAGAATGCCGACACGAATTTTCCTACTCATAAAACACTAACCTCTCCCGAAAAACCAAAAAATATTTCGTCTCAGCCTAGACCGTTTGCCAGGCAGCGTCAAGGCAAGCGTATTGAACCCTGCACCTTGAACCCAACCCTGCACCTTGAACCTGAAAAAACTTGCATCCCATCTCCGGTTACGTATGAATAACCGGATGCAGATGAATGAGGTAAACACAAAAAGTGAACCATCCAACCCCCACGGCGGCGATGTGCGTGCGGTAATGCAGCGGCTTGGTCTGGCTGATGCGCCGCACATACGCAGCGATTTCAGCGTCAACATCAATCCACTCGGCATGCCGCCGACCGTGGAGCACCTGCTCAACCGGCTCGATCTGCGCGACCGTCTGGCAGCTTATCCGGAACCCTATGCCGAGACCGCGCTGTATGCGCTGGCCTGCGCCCATGGCGTTTCGCCAGAATGCCTGGCCCTGGGCAACGGCTCTACCGAATGCTTTGCCTGGATCGTGCGTGTTCTGCAACCCACCCATCCCGCTTGGATCACGCCCTGTTACGCCGGCTACGCCGAAGTTTGCACCGCTGAAATGCATGGTGGCGTTGGTCTCTCCCACAAGCCCTCCGAACAAGTAGCCGATATCCTCAACAACCCCAACCCCGATTTGCTCTTTATCGCCAGCCCCAACAATCCGACTGGCACGCTGCTCGATCCGGATGCTGTCCTGGCCGCCGCCCATGCCCGTCCCGAGCGCACCTTGGTACTGGACGAGGCTTTTATCGATTTTGTTGACGATGTCGTGGAACGTACGCTGATCCGCGATGACCTGCCGCGCAACCTGGTGGTGGTCAAATCGTTGACCAAGTTCTTTGCCATACCCGGTTTGCGGCTTGGCCTGGCCTGCGCCCATCCGGAAACCATGGCGCGCCTGCGCACAGTGCGCCTGCCCTGGAGCGTCAATGTCCTGGCCCAGCAGGTGGCGCGACAGCTCTATGATGACGATGCCTACATTCGCCAAAGTCGCGCCATCACCGCGCAACTGCGCGCCACTTTGTGCGACGGCCTGGTCGGCGTTCCGTTCTGCAGGCCCGAACCCGGCGCCGCCAATTTCATCGTCGTGGAACTGAGCGATGGCTGGACCGCGGACAAGCTCCAGACCGCGTTGCTGCCCCATGGCATCCTGATCCGTTCCTGCGCCAATTTCGCCGGCCTAGGGCCACGTTGGATCCGGCTGGCTGTACGGCCGATCGAGGAGCAGCAGTTGCTCTTTGCGGCGCTCAACGTCGTGGCCGGTGCATCGTCGCGCAAGGGATCGCCTCCGAAAAAAACTCCGGCGTTGATGGTGGTCGGCACCATGTCCAACTCCGGCAAGAGCGTGATGGCCGCGGCGCTGTGTCGCTGGTTGGTCCGGCGCGGCTACGATGTGGCGCCGTTCAAGGCCCAGAACATGGCGCTCAACTCGTTTGTCACGGTCGAGAGCGGCGAGATGGGCCGCGCCCAGGTGGTCCAGGCGCGCGCCGCCGGTTTGCGTCCGCATACCGACATGAACCCGGTGTTACTCAAGCCAACTGGCGAGCGTGGTTCGCAAGTGATTGTCCATGGCCGGCCCATCGCCAATTGCACGGCCCGTGAATACTACACACGCAAAGCTCTGGTCCAGCAAGCGGCCCACACTGCCTATGATCGCCTTGCCGCGCGTCATGGCGTCATTGTGCTCGAAGGCGCGGGCAGCCCGGCGGAAATCAACCTGCTGGACCGTGATATTGTCAACCTGCCTATGGCCGCTTATGCCGACGCTGGTGTGATTCTTGTCGCGGACATCGATCGCGGCGGCGTGTTTGCCGCAATTTACGGTTCTCTGGCACTGCTGCCCGTTTCCCTGCGCAAACTGGTGCGCGGCGTGGTGATCAATAAATTCCGCGGCGACGTATCTCTGCTGGAACCCGGCATTCGTCGTGTCGAAGAACTTACCGGTGTGCCGGTACTGGGTGTGCTTCCTTACCTGCGCGACCTGCGCATCGAGGAGGAGGACTCGCTCGGTCTTGAGCAGCGCACTCAACCCGCTGACCCGATCGTGGATATTGCGGTTGTGCGATTGCCGCGCATCAGCAACTACACCGATTTCCTTTGCCTCGAAGACACGCCAGGCGTTTGCGTGCGCTATCTCGAGCATCCGCGCGACCTGGGTTGGCCCGATCTGGTGATCCTGCCCGGCAGCAAAAACACCCGAGCCGATCTGAAAGCGATCGTCGCGGAAGGATGGGGCAAGGCCCTTGCCGCGGCAGTCGGCCATGACATACCCATTCTCGGCATTTGCGGCGGCTACCAGATGCTGGGCCGGAGCATAGCTGATCCGCAAGGCATGGAAGGTCTGCCCGGTGAATCGACCGGCCTGAGCCTGCTGCCTGTGGACACTGTGCTGGCGCCTGACAAGGAACTGGCCCAGGTGGAGGGTTCGCTGCACAACGTGTTTGATCGACCGGAACTGGTCTTTACCGGTTATGAAATCCATGCCGGCGTTACCCGCGTCGCGCCTGAAGCGCGCCGCCCCATACATCTAGCGAGGCGCGGCGCAAAGTCGGTGGATGAACGAAAAGGCTGCGTGACCGCTGACGGTCTCGTATTTGGCTGCTACATCCACGGACTCTTTGACGCCGACGCTGTGCGCATCGCCTTGCTGAACTGGCTTTGCCAACGCAAACAGATCCAGCCTCCGGTTTGGCAGCCCTGGGACAATACCACCCAGGCCGAGTTCGACCGTCTCGCCGATGCCCTCGACCAGCACCTCGACATGCCCCGTCTGATCGAGATAGCCTTTAAGAAGCGTTAATCCCAGCCTTGGGGGTTTTCGATTACGATTCCGAGTAGGAAAGGATGAACGTTCAGGACGTGCGCAAAAATATGTTCGCCATTTGTGGAGGCCGGCAAGGCGCGAATGTGCAGGAATATTGAACTATTTCCAAACATTCGCAACGAAGCCGCATGGGATGAATTGCCCTCCGATGGTGACGTTATTTTTGCGAACGCCTTAAGGCGGGACGCTCCTGCTACCACTTTCCGGCCTGTTCGTCAGAGCTGGTGTACAGGTCCGGGAATTTGCCTTCGGCGATGCCGCCGGTTTCATCTTGTTCCGGCCTTGGCAACTGCCATGGCTTTCGTGGAAACACCGGGATCTTGAAGTTGTCCTGCTTGATCGCGTGGCGTTTTTCCATGGCGTCCATGCAGGCGCGGATACAGCCTTTGGCGCCGCAGATCGCGAAGTAGCTCGTATGCGCTCTGATCTGGTTGTAAAAACCGATCACCGATGCTGACGGGAATTCGGGATTGGGCTGCCACTTGGCGCTGGACATGGGATAGCACAGGCGATAGGCCTCTTCCTCGCTCAGGGTACTCTCGCGCACATTGAGATTCAGACCAGGGAAATCCTTTTTCAGAAACGGCGACGCTTCCCAATTCATGCCGTGATGGGTCAGGGTGCAACGGCCCATGTGTACGTCGCCCCAAGTGTATTCGTTGTCTTCGATCTTGATTTTGATTATATCGCGTTCGTTGGGTTTGGGTATGGCGCCGCCCGGGCAGTCCCTGACACAGCGCATGCATTCATTGCACAGCGTGCGCGGCGGCAGCAAAGGGTCAGGCTCCAGCTCGACATCGGTCAGGATATTGCCCAGGCGCACGCGCGGACCGAATTTTCTGTGGATAAAGACCTTGCTCCAGCCGATCTCGCCCAGGCCGCACGCCACACCCGCAATGCGCACATTAAGGTTGATTTCCGGCGTCGGACGTCCCCGTTTGACAGGCGGATGTATGCCCGGCCGCTCCGGTACGCCCGGGTAGACCGGTACAGCCTCCCAGCCATGATCTTCGATAAAACAGGCCGTATCATAGGTGATTTTTGGCCGGAACAGCGTGTTGAGCTTGTTGTAACCGTAAAAGGTATAGTTGGACCAATACGTGCCCTCTGTTATGCCGCGATATACGCTGCGCGGAATGGGCTGGGCTATGGTGATCACGCTTTTGCAGTCAGGAAAAATATTGAGCGGGTGCATGCCGCGCGGCGCATTGCGGAAACGCTCGATGTTGGCGATGCCGATGTCGCCGCAACCCGCTTCAAAGGCAAACTGTTTGACTTGTTGTGCAGTGAGTTTCATGGCGATCTCCTCAGGTTCGAGCCTCAACGCTCAGGTCGCGGCGGCACATGTCCAGCAGCCAGGGCGAACGTTTGCGGAAAGGTTGCTCAAAACGGTTGGCGAGTTGACCGCTTTGCTCAAGGCGGACCAGGCAGGCACGACCACAGGCCGCGGCAATGCGGTCCGGTCGCGACCCTTTGCCGTTGCAGCGTACAGCGCCGTTGGGACACTGGTTGCAGATGCTGTAATCAATGGCAGCCAACGCGGTTTCGTGTTGCGGCACACCCGAGCAGCGCCCTGCTTCCGGATCGATGGCGCCAAAGGGACAGGCCTCAACGCAGGCCCGGCAATCGCGGCAGAGCTGTCGACTGCTCACCGGGTCAGGCTTCAGGTCGGCATCGGTCAGGATCATGGCAAAGCGTTGCCGGGTGCCGTATTGCGGGGTGATGAAAAAGCCGCCCAGCCCTACTTCGCCAAGCCCCGCGGCCCGGGCCGCGAACCAAGGATCCACGTACACGTTGGGTGCGGGTTTATCCGCGGCTACGGGTACGCCTTTAGGCATGCCGTCGGCATGGTAACCGAACAAGGGCACAGCCTCGTATCCGTCCTCTTCAATCCGGATATTGACATTGTAGGTGGTCTGGCTCAGAAACTGGTCCTCGAGCCAGTTCAGGCCGAAGCAGCTATAGGTGCTGTGAAAATTGGTACCCTCCTCCACACCGCGCAGGCTGCCGCGCGCTATGCGCCGGCCCAGCACGATCACAGCCTTGTATTGCGGGAAAACAGCGGCCGGATTCTGGTCCGCCGGAACCGATTCAAAATGCTTCCGTGCCGCAATCCCCACCAGGTCGGCGCCAACCTGCCTGGCATAACCTTTATAAACATCCGTCAGCGTTCGCTCATCCATTTTTTATTCTCCATCACATTACGATAATATCGTTTTATAATTATCAATGTCGTAATTTACAGGATGTGCAAAGGTATGTCAACAGGTTTTGAACAAAAATAACGAGGAACCGGCGTTGGTTCCGGCTTTCGGGCTGTCGATTTATTCGGCTCAGCCATTGCGTTGGATTCGTCCATTGCTAGCGTCGCCCACTATCGTCAATCGACCATGCCTGCCTGTGACGGGTCCGAGAAAGAAGTCATTGTCTGGCGACGCTGCACGCATAGTGCCGTCTTGGCGCCGGAGATATACCAGCGCTCCCGGGCGCGTGGAAAATCGTTTGATGTCGGCGCGGTCTACACTTGCCGAACCTGCGAAGGTGCAGGGTTCAGGGTGCAGGGTGTAAGGACCGTGATATTCGTTACCTGCCCCCTGCTCCCTGCTCCCTGGTCAGGCGGATGGAACGCAAGGTCATGTTGCCGGCATGGAAATAGTGCAGGTTGAACGTGAGCGGCAGGTTATGGGGAAGGGTAAATTCCTTGCGTAACGGTTGGCCGGCCAGGATCGGCCAGCGTGCCAGGCAGACCCCCACGGAGAGTTCCGCGTTGAGTTCGCCCAGTTCGACGCCGTCCGGCGCATCGGTGGCGTAATCAAGTTCAACGGTGTAGCGTCCGGGCGGGTAAGGCAGGCGCGGGCCCATTAGAATCCGTCCGGAATAGGTGTGGTCCGTGTCAATGCACACGCTCTGGGTTGCCTGGTCGGTGTAGCCGGCATGGGAGAAGGCAGTGGCTGGATACACGGCGGTCTCGCCCGGCGCCGGCACATGATCGGGGCCGGTGCGCAGCGAGATGAGATCCACGTCGATTTCGCCGTGCGCCCAGAGCAGCTCCACGCCTAGCGGTTTGCCGTATTGCGCACGAAATGGCAAATCGCGCCAGACCCAGGCATTCGTGGCGACCTGCAGTGGCCCCAACGCTTCGCGATGGGATTCGACCAGCAGCTTGCCGGTCAACTCGCCGTGCCCGCGCAGGCGGATGGCCCAACGGTAGACACGGCCGTCCTGCAGTTGGGTCAGCGGTGTACGGAGCCATCCCCTGCGGTTCATCCGCAGAAACACGCTGCACCCGACCGCATCACTCTCGATAGAATCGGCATGCGCATATTTCCCGCGCTCCACCTCCCAGTTGCGCGTTGGAAAGAAGTGGTTCCACGTCAGCTCGAAATTCTCGCTCCGACCACCTTGCGGCAGGATTTTAAACGCCCAACCCCCCCGATCCTGGCGCAACAGTTGCAGGCGCTGGTCTTCCAGCAGGTTGTGCAGCGCGAAACCCACGAAAAAAGGGCTGACTTTTTCGGGGTAGACATCCTCGTGCAGCAGAATATAGTGGATGCCGTGTGCGAGCAGTTCATCTTTTTGCGCGTCGTCGAGCAGGCCCAGATTGACGCTTTTAAACGGTTCGAAGATCTTCGTGCGATAGTCATGGGGCACCACGGGGCAGTAACCGTTGACCATCATGATGCGGTAGAGCATGGCGTAATACTGATACTCCGCGCTGTAATGGGATTCGCCAGGCCACAGCGGAACCACCATGATACGCGCCGGTTGCCTGTTGCGCGCCGCGTCCGCGGCCACACTTGCATACGCCTGCTGTTCGCTGTCCAACAGGCAGATCTGGTTCCGGATCTGAAATTTGTACTCCAGGCCGTGCAGGGCCATGACGCCAGCCAGCCCAACCAGCAACACGTGCGTGTCGGGCAGGTGGCAGATCTGGCGTAAGGCCTGGTAACCCAGACCGTAGATGACGGGCAGCAGGTAGGGCAGCAGACAGAAGATCTTGGCTGGTTGGCGGATCATGCGGTAGGGCGGAATCAATTTGCGTGCCAGGGATAAGAAGGCATAATTCCAGGGTCCGTTGACCCCCAGGGCCAGAAACACGATCACGGCCAGCCCTAAAAGCAGCAGCAGGACTATCGCGGCCCGACGCCAGGCGCGCCCGTCTTGGAAAAATGCCATCACGACGACAAACAGGCTGGCCAGACCTAGCATACATGGAAGCAAGCCCAGGTAAATGTGCATGTCTTCCCGATCCGAAAACCACGAGAACAGGCCAATCGGCTGTGGGCTGAATTTGGCCACTTCCTGAATCATCCGCTGCGAGCCGACATCGGAGTGTGCGATGATCGCGCCCGTGCAGGCCTGGTACATGAGATAGGCCAGGAGCGTCAGTAGCGGAATGGGCAGCAGCGCCAGCGCCAGCTTGCGATACGCCTTGAAGCTTTTCCAGGCCATGTCCTGACGGCGTAGGATGGTGATGACGCACCAGCCCGGAATCAGTAGCACACTGAAAAAGAATACGTGCGTATCGCCCATTTGGGCCAGTACCACGGCCAGACCGGCAACCACGCCGCCGGTCGCACGGTCACGCATGACCGCGTCCTCGATGCCCAGCATCAGCAACGGCGTCCAGCACATGGCGAAGCCAGCCGGACTTCCCCCGCTCAAATTCAGCCATAAAAAAGGAAACATGAGCACGGGCAGACCCAGCAGCGCGCAGGGCGGGTCTTTCAAACCATAGCGACTCAAAAGCAGCCAGGTGAAGAGGTAGCCCAGCCAGATCGAGATGAAGCCAGCCAAGTTCCAGCCGAAAGCATGCCCTAGCAACAGGCTGCCGAGCGCGTAAATCAGGCTGAATGGGAAATAATAGGATGACGGCGTGCGAAAATGTTCGTCCGGTTCACCACAATTGAACTCG
Source organism: uncultured Verrucomicrobiota bacterium (assembly GCA_964580325.1). Lineage (GTDB taxonomy): Bacteria > Verrucomicrobiota > Kiritimatiellia > CAYTQP01 > CAZOLK01 > CAZOLK01. The sequence continues at coordinate 10,065 of CAZOLK010000122.1, forward strand.
TACAGGTTGTGAAACAGCGACGTTTGGCCAACCGCCTGATCACGGAACAGCCAGAAATGATACATCAACTGCAGATGATCGCCTGGCCGCATACGCGTGACCATGTCACGTTCAAGCCGAGTCGGAAAGAATTTGCATACGCCGTAAGAAACACCGCTGAACAGGTAGCGCGGCAACGGCCAGGAAAAGATGCCCCACACCACCGCGGCAATAACAAGCGACAATACGATTTTTTTTTCTGCTTTCATTATAAATAAGATTGATAGTATGACCAAAAGATGGATGAAGGCCAAGCCTTATGATGGATGAAAATCAACGCCGGTTCCGGTACGGTCAATCTATTCACTGAGAACGAGACCGAATCTGTCACCTTTTTCTTGATATGACCATCATGCTTGTGCCAGCATCCCATCATGAAAAAACGATATTACATTAAGGGCAAGGTAATTCAACCAGATCTCGATGCACTAACGCGTCAAAGGGATGCTGGTCGCCGGGAATGCTTTTCAGTGTTTTTCATCGGGGACGATGCACGATGAAATACATCATTCTATTGGCGTCGGTATTGATTCAAACCTGTATCGGGGGGTTGTATGCCTGGAGCGAGTTCGTTCCCGCGCTGACCAAATCGTATGGATTGTCCACAGCCCAGACGCAATTGATTTTCGGCGTCCTCATCGCGGTGTTCACCGTATCGATGGTGGCAGCGGGACGCTTGCTCAATCGTGTCGGTCCCCGCTGGATTGCCGCTGTCGGCGGACTTGCGTTCGGAAGTGGGTACTGGATCGCATCCCAATCCGACGGGAGCTTCGTTTTTTTGCTTCTGGGCATCGGCATCGTCACCGGCATTGGGACTGGTTTCTGCTATGTATGCCCGTTGAGCATGTGCGTCAAATGGTTTCCGAAACGCAAGGGATTGGTCACCGGCATTGCCGTCGCAGGATTTGGTGGCGGCGCCGTTTTATTGTCTTATCTCGCGGAGACCTTATTCAGCCGCGGCATGGAAGTGCTGGCGATCTTCAAATTCATCAGTATATTGTATGGAGGTCTGATCGTGCTCGCGGCATTGCCTCTTCATATGCCGAAAGGGGAAACGGCAAAACGCCATCCCATCGAATTCCATGTATTGACGCGTGACCTTTTTTTCTGGGGCCTTGCACTGGGCATGTTCGCCGGTACGTTTGCCGGACTGCTCGTTATCGGCAACTTGAAACCGATGATCCTGTGGGCCGGCGTTTCGTCTTCATTTGCGACTAGCGCAATCAGCGCCTTTGCCGCGGGCAATGCAATCGGGCGTATTTCATGGGGATGGGTTACCGACAAAACCGGCGCGAACGCGATTCCCATGTCCCTGGCGTTTCTGGCGGTTATGGTCTTGCTCTCCTGGACCTTTATGGCTACAGCGACGGGGGCCATCGCCCTATCAGCGCTGCTCGGGGCCGGGTTTGGCGCATGTTTCGTTGTTTATGCGGCCCAAACGGCGTCGCATTACGGCGCGGATCACCTTGCGGCCATTTATCCGCTCGTGTTTTTGTTTTATGGCGTGTCCGGTCTTGTCGGCCCTTGGCTGGGTGGTTTGATATACGACAAGACCGAGAGCTATTCGGGCGGGCTGTTGTTGAGCCTCGTGATTTTACTGTTGTCGACCGCAGGTTCTCTCACTCTCTTGGGCTTCTTTAAACGACGTCGACGCGATCAACGCTTTTTGATGTACTTCTGAATGGGTTGCACAATATAGTTCAAAAACCGGAAGCCAGGCTGTCAGGCTTTGGACGTTGAAGGTTCATTAAAAAAACCCCGGGTCACGTTGTCAGTGACCGGGGGTTTTGAAAAAATGCGTTCAGCGTTCGTTCAGACCGGGAATGCCTGGAGCACCCTCCCAGGTTTGTGGAATGTTCCAAGGCATATCGGATTCTATTTCATCTTCATCCTGAACTGCTTTGGAATGCTGGCAACCTGTCAAGATGACCAACGCCAAAAGAAACAGCAAACAGGTGACCAAATGCTTCATTGCATATCCATAGGAACAAGTGCATTTGCAGCATCTTGAGTCTCTTGTTTCCTCCGCTCCATCTCTTCACGCTCTTCCCTGCTACGCAAGACCTTACCAAAATCAATGCCCGCAAAAAAGGCGACATCGCCAGATTGAATCGGTAGCACCTGCCACTGTCGATCAATTTCGCCAATGGACATGGTTTCATTGACTTGGGTCAGTTTTACCACGCCAACCATCTGGTCATTGCGATGAATAATCATCTTGGCTGTGGGCGCGAGTTTGTTGGTACGCCCCAAATCAATTATGCAGTAATTCCATTCAGGATTGACGTCAACAACCTTGCCTGTGAGACCTGGTGGAACTTCCTTGAGTGCTAAACCGACATCACCAACCATGACTTCAATGCGTTCTTCCAGCATCTTGATTTCATCGTTCTTCTTCTTAACAACATCCTTCAACTTGGCGATTTCATCATCGCGCGCATCGATAGTGTCTTTCAGATTGGAGACTTCCTGTTTTAACTGGGAGATTTCCTCAACCCGTTTCGCCAGTTCAGCGCGTGTGGTGGCCAATTCCTGTCGGGTGTTTTCCAGGATTTTCAGCGTTGTGGCCAGGTATTCGTTGGTCATGACAAAAGCCTTGTTGGTCTCAACCAGACGTACGGTCATGATCGAATAATCATGGTAAATATCGTCAAGCTCGTTAAAGCGTGTGACCGTGGCCGCCAACAGCTTATCCAATTCAGGTTCCATATTGGTGTAGATCATCAGACGATCATAGTCGATGGACCGTTGCTCGGGAATCGGTTGTATGTGGAAGGCACCCACTTCCCTGAGTGGTACGGTCGTTGCCGTGACTTCAGCGGTAGTCGTCACATTGGTCAATTGCCCCATCACCTTCATAATTTGATGCTGCATCAGCAGAGCACGCCCTTTTAGCGCTTCCCTTTGTTGGAAAAGATAGATGCCGAAAATCAATGCCGCAATACTCAAAATAAACATCATTACAATAAATGGTTTCAAAGCTTTAGCCATTATATTTCCTCACTCATTAGTAAATATTTTTAGTTATCTCTTTAAAGAATACATTTCATAGTAAAAGTGTCAATACAAATTACAATTATTCTTTGCTGCTTTTTGAGGTTGCCAGGGATTGACAAGAAAGCCTGAAAATATTAAGAATGAGGTACGGTAGTTGAGGTGATCCGACGATGATGGCTATCCATGAGTAGAAATAATTTATGAAAATATTATTCTTAGCGCCTCAACCTTTTTTCAGGATAAGGGGGACGCCGATCAATGTCCGCAACATGGTGACCGCACTCAGCGAGGCGGGCCATGAGGTGGATCTATTATGCTACCCGTTCGGCGAGAACCTGGATATTCCAGGCGTTACGATCCATCGCAGCAGTGGTTGTCCCGGCATTTGGGACGCCAAAATCGGTCCGTCTTTCGCCAAATTGCCGCTGGATATGCTTATGTTTATGCGCGCCATCTGGATGTGTATGCGGCGACGCTATGACGTGATCCATGCGGTCGAGGAGTCGGCTTTTTTCGCCATGTTCTTGAGCCGGATGTTCAAAATCCGGTTTATCTATGATATGGACTCGATTATTTCGGACCAGCTTTTTTACAGCGGCTTCATTCGCTTCCGGCCTTTGCTGCGGATGGTCGAATGGCTCGAGCTTGCGGCCATCCGCCGGGCGGAGTTCATTCTGACGGTCTGCACATCGTTGACAGACATGGTCAACCAGAAGGCGCCGGGCGCCCGTATCGTGCAAATCGAGGACGCTCCTATCCAGGCAACGTTCCTGGAAGACCATGAGGGCGCCCAACGGTTGCGCGAGAAATATGGGCTGGAATTGTGCCAATGCGTTGTCTACACCGGCAATTTCGAATCCTACCAGGGCCTGGATGTCCTGCTCAAAGCAGCCGGGCATGTGATTAAAAAGGAAAAACGCACGCGCTTTGTGCTGGTCGGCGGTGAACCCCCGCAAGTCAGCAGGATGAAGAAGCTGGCGCAGCGTCTTGACATTGCGGACTACTGCGTTTTTACCAGCAAACGCCCATTGGAGGAGACTCCGGCCTACATGACGCTTTCCGACGTACTGGTTTCGCCGCGTACCAAGGGCACCAACACGGCGCTCAAGCTGTATACCTATATGCAGAGCGGCCGGCCCGTGGTCGCGACGCGTCTGGCCACCCATACGCAAGTTCTGGATGACGATTGCGCGATTCTGGTGCTGCCTCAGCCGGATGACCTGGCAAGTGGAATTCTGCGTGCGTTGCGCGAAACCCTGTGGGCGTCGGCGCTGGGCAAGGAAGCCAAGGCGCGGGTGGCCCGGAAATATAGTCTGGCCAGCTTCAAACATAAAGTCCGCGTGGCCTACCAATCATTGAACCCGGACAATCCGGTCTGATCCGGTTGCCAGCGCTTCGGCGTCATGAAGATCGATCCCCTCCACTCCGCGCCCGAGAAAGATCCCTATAGCTTTCTCGTTTTGCGCCGCCCGTTGATCGGCTGTGCCGCAGTTGCCATTCCGGGCATGGTCTGCGGTATCTATCTGCCGCTGCCGATCACGGTCTGCCTGCTGCTGGCCGGCAGCCTGTTAATGGCCGCACGGGTCAGCTTGGAAAAAGCTGCTGCATTTCATATCGCGGCCTACGCCGCCCTGTTCTGCCTGGCCTATGCCCATGGCAGCCTGTCGCGAGAGCACGGCGCGAGCCAACCGCTGAGTAAAGCGCCGGGAGAAGCACGGCAATATATGCGCATGGCCGTGACTGTGGACTATGAACCCGTGGTGCGACGGCGCGGCGTTTCAGGAACTCTGCTTGCGTTTCCGGCCCGAGCGGAGGCGGTTCGTCAAG
>CAZOLK010000123.1:0-14673 GCA_964580325.1 uncultured Verrucomicrobiota bacterium
CCCACGTTCCATTTTTTTTGGGATGACTGTCCAAAAAATCGCGGGATGTAACATGGCCGATGGCGGTGGGAGCAATGGCTCCAGGGTTCGGCTCTGGTGTGCGAAACGACTTTCGTGGGGAATGGAACTACGCCATCCATCCTCGTCAATAAAGTGGTACATTTATTTTGTGACAGGCCCTAAGTCGCAGGTATACTTTTACCACGCATTCTGTTGCAAAACTGTTAATAACTATGATCCTAAGCCCCGTTTTCGGTGTACCGTATTTTATTCCTTATTCCAAGCAGCGTTTTAATCTGGTACACTTCTGGTGAGTATAGGTGGGTCAATTTTGATGAGCGCTATCGTAAAAGCCGTACATCATACTTGATTGTGCGGTTGCGCCCCACTTTTTTCCTATTTATTTGATAGTTTGGCGACCTCGTCCTTCAATTTACTCGACACTAAAATTTGATTTGACTCTTGTTTTTTCCGCTCCTACTCATGCGCACTGCGCGGCCCACGCCTTTGTGGAGCATGTTATTTATTTATTGGCTTGAACTTTTCGTGCAAAATCAGGTAGTACAGACATCAGCCTGCTTCCTGTTGCATAAGGTTCGTAGTCCAGGTTTCAGCCTGATTGTGTAGGCCAGCCGTTGCTTCCGGAAGCAGGCTGAAGCCTGGACTACGAACGCTACGAACATGCTGTTGCTTCCGGAAGCAGGCTGAAGCCTGGACTACGAACGCTACTAGGCTAGACTCAGGTCGACGGCGATTTGTTTGCCCGAGTTGGCTTCGGCGTCCTTGAGCAGCTTGATATCTTCATAGGCTTCACGGATATCCGGCAGGCTGGCCGGCCAGGGGCCTTCGCCGGCCAGGTGCAGCGCAAACTCGTCGAAATAGGTCTGCTCCGATTTTTCCAAGCACCAGGTGCGCTTTTCGCCCTGGCGCGAAGCAGTGATGGCGAACCCATTGTCGCCCCATCCCGTGGTTATGCGCCAGCCTTTGTCCGTGATCATGTAAAATACATCAATGTGTTCACGGTCGTTGCCTTTCTTGCTGAACACGGCCAGGTCAGCGGCCCAGGTGACGAACAGGTGGGCTGAACCTTGTCCCGCGAAGTCGATCTTCATGAATTCGGTGTCGTTACAAGCCAGGTCCGGGTGGGCGTGGTTGTCCGAGAAAAAGGTGATGTGGCTGGCCTTGCGTCCCATCAAATAGCGCGCGATGTTCAGGTTATGAATCATGGCATCCATGAACGGGCCGCCGTTTTTCTTCGGGTCCGTGGCCCAATTGTTCCATTCGGGGTAGTGATGCAGCCAGTCCTGTTTGTACAAGGCCAGCGCGCCGATTTCACCTTCACGAAAGATCTTGTTCAGGGTAAGAAATCCATCGTCGCCGGTGCGCCGGTAGCCGATCCCGCATTTGACGCTGGCATTTTCCACGGCGCGCACCATGGCCGCGCAATCCGACACAGTCGTGCCCAGCGGCTTGGTAGCGATGATGTGTTTGCCTTTGGCCGTGGCTTCCACGACCAGCTTGCGCCGGATCCAGGGCGGTACGAACAGGCAGACCACGTCTATGCTCGGGTCGTCAAAGATATCCTGTCCGTCAGCCACAGCCTTGCCGCCCAGTTTCCCGGCCCAGGTTTTTGCGCGGGTCTGGTCCGGGTCGAAGCAGGCCGCCACTTCGATGTGTTTGCTTGCGTCTATGCTGCTGGATTGCCATTTCAGGTAATCGCCGCAGCCCATGATGCCCAGAGTATATTTCTTCATTGTCCGATCCCTTCAAATGCTTTTTCGTAGGTATTGATGACGTTGTCCATAAACGCGTTGGTTTCCGGCTGGATCACCATTCGCTCAGGGTCTGCTTCGAACCAGGCCAGCGTGCGCTTGAAGCCCTGGGCGAACGGGATGGTCGCCTTGAATTCCGGCACAAACGTTTTGATCTTAGTGTTGTCGAAGATCGCGCTGACCGCTTTGTCGCCCTGCAGGTTGCCCCGTTGGAAATCGTTGAATTTGGCAATGAAATCGGATGGGATGTGCAAGATTTTGGCTTCGACCCCGGCTGCCTCAGCCACGATCTGGTAGATCTGGTCCCAGGTCAGGATCTCGTCGGACGTGATGTGAAACGCATGGCCAATGGCCTGTTGATGACCGAGCAGACCGACCAGCCCTTTGGCGAAATCTTCGGAATGGGTGATGGTCCAGAGCGACGAACCGTCGCCGTGCACGATGACCTTGCCGCCCTTTTTCATGCGGTCCACGATTGTGTAATCGTTCCAACTGCCAATGGCCACCGGGATCACCGTATCGTAGGTCAGCGACGGACGCACGATGGTGATCGGCAAGCCTTGCTCGCGGCAGGTCTTGTTGAGCAGTTCTTCGCAGGCGATCTTGTTCCGCGAGTATTCCCAGAACGGATTGGCCAGCGGCGTGGCCTCGGTAACGATGGGGTGGCGCAACGGCTTCTGATAGGCCGATGCCGAACTAATAAAGATGTACTGCTTGGTTTTACCTTTGAACAAAGCAATGTCACGCTCGATATCGTCGGGCGTGAAAGCAATGAAATTGACCACCACATCCCAGGTATGGTCCGCCAGCTTGTCTGCCAGCGTGTTGGGTCGATGAATGTCGCCTACGATGCTCTTGGCGCCGTCGATGGCGATCTTACGCTGACCGCGATTCAGCAGGTAAAGATCGATCCCCTTACTGACAGCCAACTTACTCACGGCTGTGCTGATATTGCCTGTTCCGCCGATAAGCAAAACTTTCATTTGCATACTGCTCCTCATGTTAAGATCGCCGCACGTGGTCGGCTTTTCTTGTTTTGATGGTAAATATATGATAAAAAATTATCATGCAAGCACTTTTTTATTTTTATTATAGTAGGGGCGTCCTGCTCCTGAACTTTCCGGAAGCCAGGTTTTTCGCCGTTCGATCAAACATGGCGGTCGAAGCGAAGGAACTTGAAAGCCGGACCACTTTTGCTTTGACCTGATGCCAACGCTCATGGTTGGATAGGCTTTGTTTCTTTCTTAAACTAGCGAAAGCCATAATGATCAAAAAGTTCGTTGCAAAAAACTGGTACTTGCTCGGGATGCTGGCCGCCATCGTGCTGGCGGTATGCTATCCCGCGCTGGGACGCGCTTTAAACCCGAACAAAATCTCCAGCACCGCAGGCATTATCGTCATCTTTTTTCTGACCGGTTTCAGCCTGCAAGGGGAGCAGATCCTCAAGGGCGTGCGCGACGTCAAGCTGCATATCTATCTACAAGTCTTTATTTTCGTCATCTCGCCGCTCTATTTCTTTCTGACCGCCCAAGTTCTGCGCCAGGTCTGCGACCCGACGTTGATGGTTGGCGTTTATGCACTCGGCGTATTGCCGACCACCATTTCGAGCTGTATTGTCTTCACCCAGCTCATGCATGGCAATGTAATGGGCGCCGTGTTCAATGCAACCTTGTCCAACCTGCTCGGTATTTTTGTTTCGCCGCTGCTGTTGACCCTGTTCCTGCACGAAACCGGCGCCGCGGCCATGCCGCTCAGCGACGTGCTCGCGATCTTGCGCGCCCTGTCCATGTATATTCTGCTGCCCTTTGTGGCTGGACATGGCCTGCACTACATGGCCCGCGAATTTTCGCACAGGCACAAAAAACGGTTCAGCACAATCAACAGCATTTTGATCCTGGTCATCATCTATTTCGCGTTTGCCAAATCGTTGGCCAAAGTTTTCGGCACTATGGATCCGCGCGACCTGGCCGTGCTCTTAACGTTCCTGGCCGTGTCCCAGCCCATTCTGTCGGCCATGGCCTATGGCGGCGCCCGTCTGCTGGGGCTCAACCGGGAAAGTTGCATCACGGTTCTGTTTACCGGTTCGCAAAAGACACTGGCCATGGGCGTGCCGCTGCTGAGCGCGTATTTCGCCAAAACACCGGAGCTGGTTGGCATCGCCATCATGCCCATTCTTTTCTACCATCCCTGGCAACTGTTCGTGGCCGGCGTGATCAAGAATTTCAGCCGCGGTTGGAAAGATATCGCGGTTGAAGCAGGGAGCGAGGCATGAAAAAAACATTGAGCAAGCTGCTGCTGAGCTTGGTTGTGACGTTGCTTTTCTTTGGCTTGCTGGAATGGATACTGTTCCTGCTGGATCTGCCCCGGGCCGATTTTACGGATCCGCTGGTCGGCTTTTCCTCCGCGGAGCCGTTGTTCAGAGAAACAGCGCGCAACGGAACTACCTGGCTGGTCACGCGCAAAGCCAAGCTGCCTTTTTTCAATTACCAGAAATTTGCGCGGCTGAAAAAAGCGGGCACGTACCGCATTTTCTGCCTGGGCGGTTCGCTGACGTTTGGCCGACCGTTCGATGACCGCACTTCGTTCGCTGGCTGGTTGCGCACGTTGTTGCCCCTGGCCAACCGCTCGCGCGATTGGGAGGTGATCAACGCCGGCGGCATAAGTTATGCCAGTTACCGCGTGGCCATGGTCATGCAGGAGTTGTGCAACTATGATCCTGACCTGTTCATTATCTATACCGGCCACAACGAGTTTCTCGAGCAGCGCACCTACGGTAAGTTCAAGCGGTTGACTAGGCTGGGCGGCGACCGCTTTGTCGGCGGGCTCTTCCGCTTGCGCACCGTGCGCGGCCTGGGACAAATGCTGGGTGGTCAGTCCAAAACCATTGACAGCCGTGAAAAGACCATCTTGCCCGGCGAGGTCAAGGCCGTCCTGGACGAATCCATCACCCAGGATTATTACGAGCGCGACGATGCGCGGCGCGACAAGATCCTGCGCCATTACCATCTCAATCTGGAACGCATGGTCGCCATGGCACGCGCAGCCGGCGCCGACGTGATCCTGGTCACGCCCGCTTCGAATCTGGGCTCCTGCGCCCCGTTCAAGAGCGTATTCGATAAGGATCGGTTCCCGCCCCAGGTCCAGCGCGAATGGTATTTTCATTACCGCAAGGCGCTCGTTTCCGAGGGGCACGAGGCGCTGGAGTCCATGCGCCATGCCGCCTTGATCGACGAACGCTGCGCCGATGTGCAGTACCGCTATGCCGAAATGCTGCAGCAGCAGGGAAACCAGGAAGAAGCGCTGTGCGCATTTACCCGTGCACGCGACGAGGATGTCTGCCCCCTGCGCGCCACCAGCGCCATGATCGATATGGTTCGCCGGACAGCACGCGCCTGCAAAGCGCCGCTGCTCGATTTTGTCCGCTTCCTGGAGAACAGGTCGCCGTATCGCATCTTGAACGAGCACTATTTCATCGATCACGTTCATCTCACCATTGAAGGCAACCGCTTGCTGGCCCGTCAATTGATGGAACTCATGCACGAGCGCGGCTGGTTGAGCTACGGGCCTCAATGGACCGACGCCGCGATCATGGAACTGGTCCGTCGCAAGGAGGCTGAGCTGGACAAAAAAGACCAGGCCCGCGCCCTGGTCAACCTGGCCAAAGTGCTGGGCTGGAGCGGTAAAATCAAGGAATCCTATGTCCTGGCGCTCAAGGCTGCGGCTCTGGACGACACGATGGTTGAAGCCCATTACCTAGTAGGGCAGGGCGCCATGAACCTTGGCGACAGCCAGTGCGCCATGGCTGCGTTTCAACGGACCCTGGAACTGAACCCCAACACAGTGGACGCCAAGGCCAATCTGGGCCTGCTGCTCAACGATCAGCGCCGCTACGAGGAAGCTGCCGCCTATCTAGAGAGTGTCGTGGCCTCGCGCGGCAAAGAGTGGCGCGATCACAACAACCTGGGTCTGGCCTATATGAACATGAAGCGACCGGACAAGGCCATTGTTCATTTCAACCGCACGCTGGCGCTGAATCCCAAGTGTGCCGACGCCCACTACAACCTGGGGCTGCTCTACGAGCGCCAGGGTGCCGCGACCAATGCGCTGTCCCATTACGACAAAGCCCTGGCGTTGCGTCCGAAGTGGGCGACCGCGGTCAACAAAACCGCCTGGCTGCTGCTCCAACTGGGGCGCGACACGCCGCACGCCCTGCACCTGGCGTTGCAGCTCAACGCGGAAACGCGTAATACCCAGCCGAGTTTGCTGCGCACGCTGGCCGCGGCATTTGCCGCTGACGGCCAGTTCGATAAGGCCGTACCCACGGCCCAGCGCGCTCTGGGCAAGGCCCAAAGCCTGGGCCAGCCGGCCCTGGCCAAGGCGCTGCGCGCCGATCTCGAACGCTATCGCGAACGCAAAACGCTCTTTGGTTTGGAATAAATATGATCTCGGGGAGCAAACTCTACGGATCGCTCTTTAATTCGAAGGACTGCAACAGTTGCTTGAAATCTGCGGGCAACGGCGCTTTGGCCTCCACCTTTTCGTTGCGCTTTACAGGATGGGGACAGGTCAATTGTCGCGCATGCAGCATCTGGCGCGGGATTGCGCGCAGTCGTGGATCCTGAACCTGTTGCATGCCATATTGCTTGTCGCCCAGCAGTGGATGCCGGATGGCGGCCAGGTGGCGGCGGATCTGGTGCGTGCGGCCGGTTTCGATGTTGACTTCGAGCAGGCTTGATGTTTCGCTGGCGGCGATCACCCGGTATCTACTCCGCGCCGGTTGACCGTCCAGCGGCGTATCGATCATGCCCGCGGCAAACCTGGGGCGGCCGAACGCCAGCGCCAGGTACTGCTTGACCACCTGCCTGGCGCGAAACAAAGCGATCAACGCCTGGCGGATCGCTTCGTCGTCGGCGAACAGCAGGCAGCCGGTGGTATCCCGGTCCAGCCGGTGGATCGCGTGCAGGGCTGGCCGCTGCAACTGGCGGCGCAAAAGGACTTCGGCGCTCGCGGGATTCTGGTTGGCCAGCAGGTTGGCCGGTTTGTCGACAATGACCATGTGATCCTGGTCGTAGAGCACGATCAAGGCGATCCGTTGCGCCGTCGCAGCCGTGGGGCCATCCACGATTTCCACTTCATCCCCCGCGCTCAGCGGGTGTCGCGCCATCCAAACGCGGCGTTTATTCACGAAAACCCGGCGCCCATCGAGCAGTTGCTTGGCTCGGCGCCGGGACAGTTCCAGTCGTTGCGCCAACCATTCCACTAGGATGCAGCCCTGTTCGTCGTGGTTGACTTTTATACACCGGGGTTTCATGATGCGATTCTGGTCTCGGTCTCTGGTCCTCAGGCACACGGAATACGCACAAAAAAAGTACTGCCCTGGCCGGGTCCCGCGCTTTCCGCCCAGATTTCACCGCCGTGCAGTTCTACGACTTTCTTCACCAGGGCCAGACCCAGTCCTGTCGACTTTTCGCCGCCCGTGGGCTTGGCCGAGCAGGTGTGGAACCGCTCGAACAGGTTTTGCTTATCCGCGGCGGTCAGGCCCGGTCCTTCGTCACGAATCGTGAAGAGGCAGGAGGCCGGAGCCTGGCCGATCAGATGCTGTTCGCGATGCAGACGCACCCTGACCGTGGTGCCGGACGGAGAAAATTTGAGCGCGTTGTTGATCAGGTTGTTCAGTGCGTCGCCCAGCAGGTATTCATCGACCTGCGCCTGGCACGGTTCTACGTGCTCGGTCTGGAGCGCGATGTTTTTGCCGGCGGCATGGGCGCGGTTACGGTCGATGTTTTTTTCCAGCAGGTCCGCCAGGTCGCACTGTTCGGCGACCATGGTCAACTCGTCTTCGCGCGAACGCTCTTTGTCCAGGATCTGGATCACGGTCTGGTGCATCTCTTCCGAACTGTTTTTGATGATGCGCAGCATGTCGACCAGGTCCGGATCGCTTTGATCGGAGCAATTCGCTACCAAGAACTCGCTCAGGCTGAGCAAAGGGAAAAGGCGGTTTTTCAGGTCGTGCACCACCAGACCCAGCAAATCTTTACGCCGTTCCTGAACCCTGCGCAGGCGCTCGTTGGCCCGTTCCAGCTTTTCGCGGGCCTTGACCAGTTTGCTGGTATTGGCATCGCCGAGGCGTACGATCTTATTGACCTGACGCAACAGGCGCTCATAGTGCTCACGCAAGCGGCGATAGTCCTCGACCGACACATAGCCGCTCTGCTCGACCAAGCGGGCGTTTTCCGCTATATCCGCTTCCGACTCGAATACGTCTAATACCGGTAGCTCGTTCATGTCGTTTCTCTTTCGTTGTCATTTTGCACAACGGTTGCCGTGCAAATACATTACATGTCCTGTCGCATGTGCTAACGTTTGCCGCCTTTTGCCATACAGCCCTGAACACCCTTATCGGCAATGATTTTTTCCGCTTTTCGCGCAATCCCTGATCACTGAGTCGGCGTGACCATATCAAATCCGTTTGCCAAGTCAACTAAAGAAAAGAAAATATTTTGAGCTAACGCTGAAACTTGCTACGCTATACCATCATGCAGATAGGTTCTCTCAAATGGATCGCATGGATGACGGCGTGGCGGCGTATGCCATGGGCCGTGATGGGTGGCCCGACCAAGACAGCGGAATTTTTACCGCCTGCGCCTCGGCATTGTGCTGGCTGTGACTGCGCCGTTGGTCGTGATGCACCTCGCCTACGATCCCACGTTGCCGCTGGGCCTGGTGTTTTTCAACACCCTTGCCTGGCCAGCGGCTCTTTTCTTTGCCCTGTACCCGGCCTGGCATGCGGCGTCGGATGCCTGGAGCGAGTTGCGCAGCACTTCGAGCGAAATGCTGTTGCTGAGTCGCGTCACGTTGCGCCAATGGTTTCTGGGCCGCCTGATCAGCGCCGTGATGCACGACGTGCTGGTTTTGCTAAGTATATTGCCGTTCATGCTCTGCACGGTTCAGCACGGGGGCATTGACGTGGACCAGGTGCTCATGACCCTCTTCGTCATGCTGGCCATGATCGTGATGGGCGTCTGCAACGGCTTGTCCCTGGCTGATCGGCCCGAGTTGCGCCAACGGTTCCATTGGCGGGATGCGATGTCCGTGTTGTTTTCGCTCCCTTGGGCACTGGTTGGGATAAGTGGTAGCTTGGGCGCTGTGCCGATCTGCGTCTGGCATTGGGTCGTCTGTCTTTTGGGTGGTTGCGCGACCATCTTTTTCATTGGTTAGATTCGCGATCCGGCCCGGTTGCCATGGTATACCCTGGCGGTGCTGTTGCAGGGATTGGTCTGGTGGGCTGCTTATGGCTTGACCGCGCTGGCCGGGTCGCTCTACCGCAGCGGTCAGTATGGCATCGTGCATGCGATCGCACTCTTTATCGGCTGGCTGGTATTCAACCTGTTGCTCAATCTGTTCATGCCCTTTGCCACGATCTATGCCGTTAATATCGTTCTGCACGCACTCGTCGCCTTTTTCCAATGGCGCTTTATCCCGCGGCAATTGCGCCGATTATGCCAAAATGCATATCATTGCTTATTGATTTGCCGCGATGACAGTTGTATAATAACATATGTCCAATTTCAGTTTATTTGTCCGACGGAGCGCATTATGTTGCGCTGGTTATCAATATGAAGACTTAAGCAGGACACTGAGATAGGGAGAAAAAATGATGGAGCCCGTGCGTAAAAGTTCATGTCATGATCACCCGTTGCCTTTATCCAAAACCGAAACCCGTTGCCGCGGAAGTCGCGCGGTCGCGCTTCTGGCGCTGGCGCTTTGCCTGGCGCTGACGCCATTGTCCGCGACGGTTGTCCAGACCGCCTATCGTTGCCGCATCGTCGACTACGGCGCTGACGTGGGCGATGGGTATTACCGTGAAACGATCCCCAGTAAAACCAGGACGTCCATTGCGCTGGATGTCGATGGCGACGGCCAGACCGCCGACGATTCGGTGGCCCTGCAGCCGTACAGCCTGGACCTTCCACTCACCCCGGGCTGGGCCAATTATGATCACGAGGCGGTCAACGCCATTTTTTACGGAGGCATGGTCATCTATTTCGCCAACAAGAAGAACGGCTGCATCAGCGAAGGCTTTATCAACCAGAACCATGAGCTGCGCGACGATTTCAATTTCATGGGTGGCTCGACCGGCCCAGGACAGCAATCGCGTGCCTATGCTGTTTATATCTGGAAAAAAGAGGATTTCCTCAACGGCGGCGATGCCCATCGCGTGACCTTTGACGACCAGAGCCTGTTCGGTGTCCATATCAGCCGTTACTGGGACGGCATTCAGGAAAGCCGCGGCGTGGTGCGCGACGGCAACCGATTCTATATCTCCGAGGCTGTTTGCGAGGGTGTGCGCAAGTCGCACCTGTTCCGGCCCACCCGCACGCGCTGGGCGCCTTACACGCCCAAACCGCCCCACGAAATCGAATTCGATGCGAAGACGGCGCCGTTCAGCGAGCGCGTTTTCGAGAACGTGACCGCCATCGGTTTTTACCTGGCTCGGCCCGAGTTGTGCCGCACTTCGCAACAGTTGAAGTGGCACGCGTTCGAAGCTTATGCCGTGGTCAACCGGCCGCGGGTAGCTTCGTTCCACGCCGATATGGTCGCTGTCCCGGCCGACGCCATACCGCAATCCGCGAACCGTAAGGCCCGGGTTCCTCTGTTTTTCATGAGCACGACCGAATTGCCCTACGCCTTGTGGAAAAAGATCCGTAAATGGTCGGTCAGCAATCAGTACCTGTTTGACCTGAAGACGCCGGGCTACATTTTCGATGCCGACGGCGACATGGGCAGCATGGCCCTGTGCAACGGCGCCTACGGCGCTGACGAACCGGTCACCGGCATGACCTGGCTCGATGCGGTGGCCTGGTGCAACGCCTTTTCCGAGTATGAGGGCAGGACGCCGTGCTATTATCACGACGTCGAGTGCACCCAGGTGTTGCGCAAGGTCATCGAACGCGACAAACCGGATGCCTATGACTGGCAGCCCGACATCCACGTCAAGTGGGATGCCGACGGCTACCGCCTGCCCACGGTCGCCGAATGGCGCCGCGCCGCTGGCAACGACTATGCCCTGGAACCCGACAAGGCCTGGATCGGCGCCAATGCCGAAGGCCGCACCCATCCGGTGGGCGTCAAACCGACCAATGCCCTGGGGCTCCACGACATGGCCGGCAATGTCTGGGAATGGGTCTGGACCAGCGCTGCTCGGGAACAGGCCGGCGCCACGGCCCTGGGCGGCGGATTCCGTTATCCGGCCGACCCCTCGGCCAGCGGCCTGATCGGTTGCGGCGAAACGCCCTGGCTCGGCAATTACAACCTGGGCCTGCGCCTGGTCCGGCGCGAAACCGGCGCCGTGCCGCCGCCCGTTGATGATAAAGGGTCTGTCCCTTCATGGACCGTCGCCCGCGATAAACCCGTGCCCGGTTCCGGCGCGGATGTCGAAGCGCCGGCCCTGGATATGGTCGTCGTGCCCGAAGGTGGTTATCTGCGCGAGGATGAGGCCTGGGTTGCGCTTTCGCCATTTAGCATGAGCGCCACGGAAGTGACTTTCCGCCAGTTCCGCCAGGTCCATCAGTGGGCCGCCGTCAACGGGTACGCCCTCGACGGCGACGGCGACATGGGAAGTATGGACTGGCAGACCGGTCTACACCGCCATGAACCCGATGAACCCGTGACCGATATTTCCTGGCACACGGCCATGGCCTGGTGCAACGCGCTTTCCGAGATGACCGGCCGTACGCCCTGTTATTACACCGATGAGGCCAAAACCGCGGTTTGCCGTCAACCCAACCGCTGGCGCATTGCCATGTACCGCGGTATGGTCGGCTATGTCACCGGCAAGCACGAACGCCGCTGGCTACCGCTCTACGTCAAGTGGGATGCCGACGGCTTCCGCCTGCCCACCGAGGCCGAATGGATCTATGCTTTTCGCGCCGGCTGGACCAATGTCGGCGCCGCCGTCAACTGGGTCGTGCCTGAAAACGCCGACGCATTCGGCTGGATCGCGGCCAACAGCGATACCCGCACCCATCCTGTGGCCGCCAAGCAACCGAATCCCTACGGCTTGTACGACCTGGTCGGCAACATTCGTGAGTGGACATGGGACTGGCCTGGCTACGATTACTACCGGCCGCGCAATCCCAAAGGCGGCGATGACTATGAGCTGTTCGGCAAACGGCTCTGCGGTTCAGATTACCGCACCTCCGCCGAACGGGCGGCGTCCACAAAAGGCTGGCAGGAGGATCCGTCCGTGCCCCGACCCTGGTACGGATTACGCGTCGTTCGCTGCGAACAGGGCGTGCATCCTGAGCAGGAAACGTTTGAGCCTCGCGTCGTGCTGGACATCGACCCTGCGGACTACAATCCGCTGCAAGGCAGGGTGCACCGGGCCAATCTTCGTCGCGACGGACACTTCACCACCGCCGGTCTGCCTCAATGCAAAGGCATCAAGTGGAGTTTCCGCACGGGCGGTCGCGTACGCTCTTCGCCTGTAGTGGTCGGCAGCATCGCCTATGTCGGCAGCGACGACAAGCACGTCTATGCCCTGGATACCGCGTCCGGTTCGCCCAAGTGGACCTTTACGGCCAAAGGGCCGGTCATGAGCAGCGCGGCCGTGGTCGACGACGTGGTCTACATTGGCGACAGCGACGGCAATCTGTACGCCCTGGATGCCGCAAGCGGCGATAATAAATGGCGTTTTCGTCGTGGGCATCACCGGCCCAGTCATGCCTCGCCGGGCGTTGCTTTCGGCGTGGTCTTCGCCCAGTTCGGTCAATACGGCAATGGAGGATTCTCGGGCATCGACATAGCCGAACAGCGCGAGGTGTGGCGCTTCCGCAAAAGCGCGGGACCAGCCGACAGGAGCGCGCCGGCCATCCTGGGCGGCCAGATCTACATGGCCTCGCCCAGCATCCACGGCAACCTGGCCGATATCCGCACCGAGCTGCCGGTCTGGCACAGCCACATCGGCGCCAGCCTGGTCGTGCCGGTGCTGACCGAGGACAGCGTGATCCTGGCCGATCGCTGGCTGACCGCACTCGACCGCGCCACCGGCAAGCAGCGCTGGACGTTCCGCACACAAGCGCCCATGAACAAGGGATTCCGCATCCATGCATCGCCGACCGTGGCCGACAACCGCGTTTTTCTTGGCACCGATTACAAACGCATGTACGCCATCGACCTGCATAGCGGCAAGGAACTGTGGCGTTTCGATACAGACGGCGAAGTTCAGTCCGATCCCGGCGTGGCCGCTGGGGTGGTCTATTTCGGCAGCACCGACCAGCACGTCTACGCCCTGGATGCCGCGTCCGGCGCTTTGAAATGGAAATACAAGCTGGACGCATGGATCAACACCGCGCCATGGCTCGATGACGGCGTGCTCTATGTCGGCTGCGATGACGGCAAGGTCGTGGCCCTGCATTAGAGATTTTTCATTGAGCGGACAGCGGGGCCATGCTCAAAGATCGAGGATTATGCTGCTGATGTAGCTTCCAACAGAGGACGGTACCCATGATCACCAGGAAGCGGCCCAATTTAACCAAACCGTCCGACCTGATGGCCACGCTGACCTTGCTCGGAGTGACGTTGACGTTTGCCGTGGTCATGCGCGTGGAGCGGTTGAGCGCCCGGAACTACCTCGACCAGGTCCGTGCCCGTCATTATCTCGATACCGCGCTGGAGCAGGCCATGGAAGCCATTGACCACACCATGACCAACTGCTATCCCGACTGGCGTCACCTGCCGCCCAACGCCAAAACGGCTTGAAGTCAAAAAAAACCGCGCCTGGCATTGCAACAAAAAACATGCTGATTGCAACAAATACGAAACTGTTTTTTATGCAATATGCGTTAAATAATGCTAGATTAATTAAAAATATGATACGGCAATGAAACAAAATAGGAAGAATGGCATGGATCCGAAAGATTTTGATTTTGCCCGGTTTCGGGACTGGCGCACGGCGCGGGAAGAAGCGGTGCGCGATTTTTATGAGGGAAAAACAGAAGTGCTTTTGCAGGAACGGGCCGGAGCGCCCTACACGAAGTGCCGTACGGCTGAAGACTCGCTGGCCTGCCAGTTGGACGCGGTTTCGCGCCAGATGGACCTGGCTTGCGGCGTCATGCCCTACATCGAGCCCTGGTTCGGTGTGGGAGTGTTCGCCAATGCGTTCGGTTGCGAATATGTCTGGGTGGATAACGAGTCGCCGCAGACCCATTACATCATTTTCGACGAAGACAAGGCAGCCGAGTTGACCCTGCCAAACCTGGAACAAGCGCCGGTTATGCGCCACATCCTGAATTCCATCACCTATTTCCTCGAACAGACGCGCGGCGAAATTCCTATCTCGCTGACCGACACGCAGAGCCCATTCGATACAGCCACCCTGATATGGGAGACCACCAGCTTTTTCTGTGCCATGCACACCGCGCCCGAAGTGGTGCACCATGTGCTCAACCTGATCACCGAAACCGTGATCGCCTTCACCCGCAAACAGATCGAACTGATCGGCGATGCCTGCTGGGCGCGTCCCGGTCACATCATGCTGTCCGCACCGGGAGCGCCGGGCATGTCCATTTCCGACGACAACATCGTGATGGTCTCGCCCGAAGACTATCGCACGTTCTCCATACCATACAACGAACGACTTGCCCGTGAATTCGGTGGCCTAGCCGTGCATTCCTGCGGCAATTACGAGCGCCAGTTGTCGGCGTTGCTTGAAACCGAAGGGTTGCTCCTGGTGGACGGCGCCTTTTCGCCCAAAATGGATCCATGCCCGAACCTGGAATTCGAACTTTTCCGGGACAGCATGAAGGGCCGCGGTATAGCGCTACAAGCGCGATCCGGCGCCGAATGGCCGGTGATCGTGCCGCGCCTGGGCGATCTGTTCGAGTTCGACGTCGTGGACGCG
>CAZOLK010000124.1:0-14001 GCA_964580325.1 uncultured Verrucomicrobiota bacterium
GCGGGAACCTACTCGCTGAAATGCGTAGCAGGGTCCGCCGACGGCGGTTCCTCGGGTTATTCCGACATCGTGACCATTACGGTCAGCGACAACGTGGCTGGTTCGGTGGTGATGGATCGGACCTCGTTGACGGTGTCGGAAGGAAGCACGGCGACGTTCCGGGTGAAGCTGTCGGCGAAGCCTTCGGCCAATGTCGCGGTGATGACCTCGCGATCAAGCGGCGACGGCAGTATCGTGGTGGACGCGGGCGCGTCGCGGACCTTCACGCCGAACAACTGGAACACGTATCAGACCGTGCGGCTGAAAGCCAACGAAGACAACGGCGACAACCAGAACGGGCAGGCGACCATCCGCAGCGCGGCGTCCGGATGGACTGCCGACACCCTCACGGCAACAGAGCGCGACGACGACTACACACTGACCATCAACGCATCGAACGGCTCGGTCGCGAAGAATCCGAACCGGACCTATTACGATAACGGCTCCACGGTGCAACTTACGGCAAACCCCAACGCGGGATGGTATTTTCGCGAGTGGAGCAGGGCGATGACCAGCACCCGCAATCCCGTTACGCTCACCATGAAAGACAATAAGACCATTACGGCAAACTTCAGCCGGATCGAGTTGATTTGCAACAAGTACGGCCTGGTCGTCAACGAAAACGGAAGCAAGACGTTCAACGTGAAGCTATCGAAAAGGCCGTCCGGGTCGGTGACGGTGAACGTGGCCCGGTCAGGCGATGGCTCGATATCGCGCAGTCCGGCGAGTTTGACGTTCACGCCCGACAACTGGAACGCGGCGCAAAACGTGACGGTGTCGGCGGCGGAAGATTCGGACACAGGGTGCGGAACGGCGACGATCACATTGTCGGCGAACGGTTACCTCAATAAGTCCCTGCAGATGGTTGAACAGGACAACGACGGCAATAATCTGCAAATCCAGTTGAGCCGCGCCGCGGTGGGGGTGAACGAAGGAACCAATCTGAACAACGCCTTCGGCATCCGGTTGACGGCAAAACCCGCGAACAACGTCACGGTGAACTTGAGTCGCAGTGGAGACGCCAACATCAGCTATTCGCCATCGTCGTTTACCTTCACGCCAGACAACTACAACACCTATCAGTATGTCCGGCTGATAGCGGCGGAGGACAATAACGACAACGCGGTGGGTGTGGCGGCAATCAAAGCGGCGGCCAAGGGCTATACGATGAAAGTGTTCGAAGCCCGGGAAATCGATGACGATTACCTGCTGACGTGCTCGTATCACAATGGAAAAATCGTACGGACGCCAGCGCGCACGTATTATGACAAAAACGAGGTCGTGGAGGTGAAGGCGGAGCCAGTGGCAGGTTTCGCCTTCAATAACTGGAGCGGCGCACTGAGTGGCGCGGTCAATCCGGCAAACCTGACCATGAGCGGCAACAAATCGCTGACAGCGAATTTTCAGGCCAACCAGATCCTCACGGACCAAACAGCGATGACGGTGAACGAAGGTGGATCCGCGACACTGAGGGTCAAGCTGGCAAAGAATCCGTATCCGCGCTCGGTCACCATGAACGTCGGCAAAACCGGCGACGGATCGATCACGCGCAGTCCGACCTCACTCTCTTTCAATTCGAGCAACTGGAATACATATAAAAACGTGACGGTGTCGGCGGCGGAAGATGGAGACGCCGCCAACGGCGCCGCCCGCATAACCCTTTCCTCGGGCGGGTTTACGACCAAAATCATAAACGTTACGGAAAACGACAACGACTGAATAAGTGAAAGGTCTGCCGTTGTCGGCAGTTCGACCGAGATCGAGTTTGAGAAGTAGTTCGGGTATTCGTTCTCTGTCTTATGAATACGCAACAGGTGTTGTGGCCCGGGAAGTTGCTGTCGCCAAGCGTCAGACGGGTGCCGTCAC
Source organism: uncultured Verrucomicrobiota bacterium (assembly GCA_964580325.1). Classification (GTDB taxonomy): domain Bacteria; phylum Verrucomicrobiota; class Kiritimatiellia; order CAYTQP01; family CAZOLK01; genus CAZOLK01. Next base: position 1,906 of record CAZOLK010000124.1, read on the forward strand.
TTGGGAGTGTGATGACTTGCGTTTGTATTTCAGGCTTCAGTTTGCTTCCGGAAGCAACGGCATGTTGTAATAGTGCTATTTTTTTAGGGATTCGAGGCTGCGAAACCCATACGATTTTCTTGTTACAAGATTTATCTTGCGATTCATGCCTCTACCACACCAGATGAAAAGGCCTTTTGTCGTACGCTTATAAAATCATACTTAAGCACAATTTCGTCGATTGCGTATCAGTCAAGTTCCCTGGAATTTTCAATAGGCAATATTTCGTTTTCTTCAGCGCGTCAACATCACAGAAAATTTGGAAATTATACAGGCATAGCCAGATTCCGACACTGTAGTACGATACTGGTTCGTACATGGCTCAACCGCCGAAGCTGAGCAGCAAACCAGAAAAGATTTGCTGCCAGTTTTCGAGAGCATGTAGTAATATGAAGATTGCTGATTGGCAGATACATCACCGAATTTACGACCCAGAGCACTAAGGGGGCAAGATGCCCCTGCTGCTACTTTTGCTCCCTGAGCCATTCCTGCCAGGCCTGTACTTGTTCCCACCGTTTTTCTGGCGAAGCCCATGGGTTGGTGGACGGTGGTTTTTCGATCTGTGCTTCGAGGATGCTGGCCGCGGCAATGCGTACGCCTAGATAGGGGTGGTTCAGCGCTTCCACCAGGGCCAGCCAGAGTTGCCGTCCCTGGTGTTCGATATAGACGGCGGCCTGTTTTCGAATCGCCGGGTTGCGGTGGCCCATCAGGTCCAGGATGTCGGTAGGGAAAGACTGCTGGTTGGTCAATTTGGCCAGGCGCCGGCGCAACTCGGGCGCACTGTTTTTTTCGGCTTGCGGTGGCTGGTCCTGTTTGACATGAAGCGCATGGTCAGCGCTGGACAACCAGGTCAGAAAATCTTCGGCTGGTATATAGCCGGTCTGGTCCGCGATGACCTGGTCGAAGGTGTTGACGATCAACGTGCGCGGCAGCGAACGTACGTCGTAGAACATGGCGCTGCTTGAATCCTGGTCCGTGTCCACGCGGATGCAGACATAGCCGGACAATCGATCCACAACGCGTTCATCATGGAATACGTTGTTTTCCATGTGTTCGCACCAGGTGCACCATGACGCGTGGAAGCTGAGCAATACGGGTTTGCCCGTTGCGTGCGCTTGCTTCATGCCCTGCTCGACCGAGGCGATCCAGGCGATTTGGGCGGCTTGCGCCGAGCCGGCCATGGCCAGCGCCAAGATCAACCTTGCTGTGACAAGAGGTATGTTCACGGTTGCTCCTTTTGTTTTTCGGCTGCCGGTTCGCTGCCGTTGATCGTGGTCAAACCCTCGGACTCATCGATCAATGAACGGCGGTCCTGCATGGCGCGCTTTTTTAGTTTGCGGTCGTATTCGGCCAGCAGCGCAGCGGTCCGGGATTCGTCCGGCACTTTGTAGTTCAGCGGGACGATCGCGTTGCTGTAGGCGCTGATTCCCGTGGCTTGCAGTTCAACGGTCAGCGTGCCTATGGTCTTTCCTTTGTCGGTGATGCCGGCGATCAGGCTGTCGTTGACGCGCAGCGGTTCGTTCATGGTCTGCGCAATCCGGCCGCCCACGATGAGTTGGATTTCAGGGAAGCTGTCGGCCAAGTACATCAAGTTCTCGTCGTCGGCGAACGCGAGCAGAACGACAATGTCGACCTTCTTGCGCAACTCGGGCAAGACCTGAGCAATGGCCACGTCAGGCGGGATCAGCATCAGACCTTCACCCCATTCGTCGGGCGCCAGCGTATCGTCCATCACGCCCAGCAGACCGACCTTGAATCCGTCGGACAAGGTAGCCACGCGCCAGGGCGGAACCACTTCACGAGCCTCGATATCGACCAGATTGGCGGAGATCAGCAGGTCGCAGCGTGCGCTGAAGGCGCGCAGTTGTTTTAATGAGAACGCTGCTTCGCGATGGCCCAGGTTGACGGCATCGTAGCCCAGCAGTTCGTATGCCCGCAGCAGATACTCGAACTCGAGCAATTCCCAGTCGCGTGCGCCGCCGGTGACATCGCCTGCATCCACCAGCAGGCTGTCGTCTGATCGCGCGGCCAGCACCGTGGCGCGGCGCGCCACACCGCCATCCTTGCCGGTGTCGCAATCGCATGGGTAGAGATGTCCGTGCGTATCGCAGGTGTAATAGACCCGCAGGTTCAGCGGATAAACCGGTTCCCGGCGCTCGCTGCAACCAGCGGCCAGAACTAAAAGCAGTGTGAAAATTTCAATAACACTCACTCGTCTCATAATTGTCTTTCCGTGATCCAAATCCCCTTAATGGGTGACCGCATAGGTGAAAATATTGGCGTTGACCAGGCGGCTGTTCTGGATTTCGTTGCCGCCGCAGCAGCAACAACCCTTGACATTGCCCGTGTCGTTCAATCCTTCGGGCGTGTAGATGAGCACGATGCGACCGTCCAGTTCTAGGCCGCGGAGTTGCGTTGTGCCGCCGCGCTTGAGCAGGATTTTGTGGATGTTATAGACGGTTTTGAAAATCGGGTGGTCCATGGGGATGGTTTTCATTTTCACGTCGGGAAATATGGTCTGCATCTCCAAGGAAAACGAGCGGGCCCATTTGTGCGACGAACATCCGGCCGAGGCCAGAACAAAACCGCCGCGTTCGAGATAGGTCTTCATGGCGCGGCGCTCCTGTTCCCGCAGAGCAAACGAACCTTCGCCGGTCATAATGGCGAACGGGTATTCGTAGATTTTGTCGCTGTCGAGACGGACCGGCGCAAACGTATCCGCAACCGTGATGTTGGTTTTGGTTTTGACCGTATCGAGAAAGGCCGGGCTGAAACAGACCGAACTCTTGGACCCGGCATAGATCCAGTTGGCACAGGCCACGTCCGGTTCCTGTTGGGGCGCTTCGGCACAAATCGTGACGGATACGGCCCAGAGCCAGATGGCGGTCAGCGCAAGACGGTTGCAGCGCGTGTTTTTCATGGTTGTTGCTCCTCTTCTTCGGCCAGGGTGGTGAAATAGCGAAGGATATCCTGCTTATATTCCTCGATCAGCCGGTCGCCGGCAGGCAGCTTGATTTTCAGCTCGGATTTCTGAGCCGGTTGACGTCGCTCCTCCGTGGTGGCAGCCTGTTTGAGTTGGGTTTCCTTGAAAAGGGTTTGTTCGCTTTTGCCGCGGTTCAGGCCGGCCGATTCCTTGGCTGGTTCACCTTCGGGCTGAGGACCGTACATGCCCAGGTTCTTGATCGTGCTGGCTGGGCCGTCGAAACCCGGAACAGGCGCGCCCTGCATGCCGGCACCGCGACCCATGCCATTGCTGCTGCCCTGGCCGCGACCCCAGCTCTGACCGGAACGGCTCAATTGCCTCAGGGTTTGACCCAGTTCCATGTTCAATTGCTGTTTCAACCGCTGTTGACAGGTGCCCTGGCCCGACTTGCGGGCGCCTTCACATGCATCACACATGCTTTTCAATTTCGCCTGAGCCTCGCGCGCGGCCGCATGCCCCTGCTTGCGGTCCGGCGCTTTCATGGCCTGCTCCGCCTGTTTCATGGTCTGCTCGATATCGAGCTTTTCGATGTTCCGCGCAAGGCGGCGTGCGTTGTCGGCCATGTCGGGATAGTTTTGCCGTACCTCGTCCGCGTGCTTGCGCAAATCCTTTTTCAACTCGGTCAGTTCTTTCCTGATCTGTTCCTGCTCCTGGGCCAGGTCCTTGAGCCTGGCCGCGTCTTCCAGGTCGGGCTGTTTTTTGCGTGCTATATACCCGGCTTGACGCGTGGTCATTTCCTGGCGCCGGGCCAATTGCTGAAAGCGTTCGAGGTCCTGGTTCAACTTATCGATCTGGGCAATCTCCCGGTTTGCCTGATCAATGCCCTGTTGATAGCGCTGTTCGGTTTTGCTGAGCTGTTGCAGGGCCTGTTGCATGGATTGTTGCGCGCCGGCCATGGCCTGGGCGGCGTTTTGCTCCGGTGCTCTTCTTTCCGAACCGGGCACCGGCCGCGGCAATGCGGCCTGGTTGAGTTTTTGCTCACAGTCGCGCATATGGTTGGCAGCCTGATGCAAGGCCTTGGAAAACCTGACCAGTTCGCGTTTGTAATCCTTCTCGATATCGAATACGGGAGGCTTTTCGCTCATTCGTTCCAGGTCGTCAGCAAGTTCTCGCGTCTGATCGTCAAGGTGGCGCTGCTTCTGTTCCAGCCGCCGCAACTCATCCTGCTGCTCCTGTTCCAGCGGCCCTTGCTCCGCAGCCTGTTGCAGGCGCGCAAGTTCGTCGCTCAACTGCTGCTGCTGCTGCTTGATATCGCTCATCCGGGTTTGCAGCTTTGCGTATTGCCGCTGCAGTTCTTCAGCCGTGGTGCGCATGCGCATCCACTCGGCATAGTCTTCCGCGGAAATGATGTGCAGGTTATAGCTTTGGGTGATGGCCCGGCCAGGTTGTTCGGGGCGGGTGTCGACAGCTTCGGCATAGTACGAAATCACGTCGCCGGGCTTGACGCCCAGTTGGGCTAGCGCGAGGGGTTCGACCACATTGACGAACGGCAGGCCCTCGTCCTGGTCGAACAAGAGCAGTTGGGCGTCGATCGAACCGTTCAGGTTGCGATAGAGCGCAATGCGGCGCACGCCCAGGTCGTCACGCGCCTCGATGTTGATCGTCACTTCGGCTTCTGGCGTGGCCAGTGAATCCATGCCCGGCGCGACAATGGCAATCTCCGGTTTTTCGTCAGGGATGAGTTCCACCAGCCCATGATAGGGTCGGCTCCGCAGACCGTCAGGATCTTCGATGCGCGCTGTAAAGGCGCCGGCCCGGTCAACGCTGAAGGTGCCACGCGCCGTATGCGGATCGTCGGTCACGTGCATGGCCACGTCCCGGTTGAGTGCTTGCATGGTTCCGCCGCGCAGCGGTCGGTTGGATCGCAGCGCCAGGGTCGCCCGCGTTCCGGCATGGGCGCGGACCAGGCCGTCGACCAGTTTATGGTTTTCGACCGGCAGCCCGGTATACACCGGCGGGACCAGTTCCACGCGCGCATCGTCGATGCGCGGGATCATGAGTACCTTGAGCGGATAACACTTGGAACGGCTGCCCGGGATACGGGCAAAGTAAATCATGTCGCAGGTCACGTTTTCCAGACGGTGGGCGTAGACGTTGGTTGCGGTTTCGTAGGTAGGCAGTTCGGTGGTTTGTGTCCGGTCCGGTGTGGTCAGCACCAGATGGACGCTGGCCGGACGCCCGCCGGAAACCGTGATGCTGACATCCAGCCCGTCACCGTACTCCACGCTGGCGCCGACCGGATCGAGCTGAAGCTGGACCAGGCTGTAGGGTGGGTGATCGCCCCAGGGCAGGAAAAAGCGCGGCAGCACCGTTGCCAGCAGCCGGAACTGGACGCAGGCCAGCAGCGTGAACACCAACAGCAGCAGGGCCAGGGCGCGTGTCTCGGGTTTCAAGTTGGGTGGGCGTAAACACGTTTCCTGGTCATGGAGTTCGCCTATTCCGTATTCGGCGTTATCGATTTCACGGGCCATGAGTGCGTGCGAAAAGCCCAGGGTCTTGTTCTGGGCCAACCGCTCCTGAAAATCCACGGCATTGATCAGGGTGTTATCCATTTCAGGATGCTCCTGCTCGACCATGCGCAGGACCATGCGCTCCTGTGAACGGGCCGCCATACCGCTGCGCACGGTCATGACGCCAACGCCGACGACTGCGGCAACCAGGGCCAGGTCCATCAGGAGACGTACGATTATGGGCAATCCCAGCGCCGTATCCAGCACGATCATACCCAGCAGCAGGGCTGTCAGCAACCAGAACCCGCGCACCATGCCCAGCATGAAAACACCGATGCGGTAACGGATTACAAAACCGCGCACTGCGTCATCGATCATGGATATGTTGTTCATCGCATTTTGTCCCGCCATCTATCCATCGCAAAAAATATTCATCCCGATCTTCGTCGAAAAATATTCATCCCAAGCTGATGGCATGACCCATTGGATGAGGATGGGGGATCGACGAAGATCGTGACGTCGATGGGAGGTCGACGTGGATTCCCAATCCCCAATCTCCGATCCGAAATTCAAAATCCGCAATCTCATCACACCATCCCCCACAAACGGCGCAAATACCATTCCAGTCCCAGCAGCGAGCACAGGGCGACGAATACGGGCAGGATGTCCCAGATGTCGTGCGGTTCAACGTTCTGTATGGCTTGGTTGCCGAATGTGCGAACTTTCGCGGGCAGGTCCCCGAGCTGGTCTAGCGTCAGGCATTCGGCGCGGGTCGTCCTTGAAATACGCTCCAGCGTATGGTGGTCAGCGGCGACCAGACGGTCCTCGACCTGGTCGCTGTAGACCGTAAAGTGAATCACGCTCTGCTCGGGTTTGCCGATGTTGCTGTGCAGCACGGCCCGGTACTCCCCTTCGGCAGGGGGCGTGAAGCTTGCCGAAAAGATCTTGGGATGGGAAGGTTTGTTGGCGGGGCGGATGTCAAGAGTTTCGCCCTCGGGCGGATGCAGCTCGATCCGAGGTGTGTAGGCGGCGTGGTCGATGTGCCGCGTCGAGACCGTCAAGTTGACCTGGTCGCCCGGTTTATACTGGTAGCGCGCCGTGCGGAATGTGATCTCTTGACTTGGGAAAAACTCGGACTCGAAGATCATCCACAGGACCACCTGGCGCCAGAACCGTTCGTAGATCCCGTCGAATTCCTTCTGCTGGGGCGGCAGAAAAGCCCATTTCCAGAGGCCCTGGGCGCCGATGCTCATCACTTTGCCCTTGCCGTAGCGCTGATAGGCCACCACGGCCATGCGCTCGGCCTTGCCGGTTTGGGCCACGGCCAGGACCACGCTCATGGATTTTTCCTTTTTGATCCGGGTGATGCTGGTCATGGCCGGTAACGAGCGGATGATGTCATCCTGAGCGCGCGGGTGGTCAAACATGAATACAGAACTCATGCGGCCATCGGGCGTCAGTTCGAAGCGCAGGTTTTTAATGGTTTCGTCAGCCCACTCGACCGGTTCCAGCAAAGCCAGGTCACTGTTGCCGTGGTGGGACGGTCCGTGGATAAACACCACACTGCCGCCGCGTTCGACCAGGTAGCTTTTGATCATGCGCAGGTTCATGGCGTTGAGCCGACGGTCCATATCTTTGCCCAGCAGCAGGCAATCGTAGCGCGCCATTTCATCCAGCGTGTTGGGCATGGTGACCCTGCCTTTGCGCACCTCTTTGTCCAGGGTCTCGTTCGAGGTTTTCTCTTTGATGCCAAACACCTTGGTCGGGGTGACGTGGAAGATGGACGAGACGTTCAGGTTCGGATCCTTCTGCAGCGCGCGCAACAGGAACTTGCTGTCCCAGTTGGGCCGGCCTTCAACCAGCAGTACGCTCGCCTTTTCCTCGACCACGCGGGCGAATACGCTGCGTTTGTTGTTGTTGGTCACCTTTTCGTCCGGCAATGGATCGACGCTGACCCGGTATTTATATAAACCGCGCTGCGCTTCCTGGATGGTGAAGGCGACGTGCTCGATGCCTTTGCGCAGAATCACCTGCTGCGCGGCCACGTATTCGTCGTCGCGGTGCAGGTGCACATTGACCGGAATGTTTTCGTATCCGGATTGGATCAGGGTCACGCGCAGTTCGGCAGGTTGATCCTTGAACAGGAAGTTCTGGCTCAAGCCGGCTGTCACGTGCAGGTCGCGCGCGGCCGTGTCCGAACCCACGCACAGGGTCCAGACCGGTACGCCGTGCGATTTCATGGCCAGCGCCGCGCCGGCAAGGTCGCCGCCCGCGTTGTCGTGCCCGTCGGAGATGAGCAGCATCCCGGCATGCCTTTCATGGCTGGACATGGTCGCGGCCACGCCGTTGAGGGCCTTGGTTAGATCCGTGGACTGGCCCTCGACCACCGAGCTTTTCGATCTCGAGTTCATGGGCGTGGCCTGATCCGAGAACGCGAAAAAGCGTAGCTCGTGGTCGCGGCTCAGTTTGGTCAGGAAGTCGCCGGGCGGTTTTTGCAGGCATTTGTTGACGCGCTGAATCCGCGTTTCGCCGTCCACATCGCAGGTATTCATGCTGGTGCTGCTGTCGATCAGGACGTAAAAGTTCGATTTCCGTCCGTAGGCTTCCCGTGGCGCACGCCGCATGGGCCGCAGCAATACGCCGACCACCACCATCAGCGCCGCTATCCGGAGCGCGGCCAGCGTGAAGCGCTGTCCGCCGCTTAGCAGGGATGCGCTCCCGCGGCCGTAAACGTAAAGCGCCAGCGCCATGACCAGCACGCCCGCGATCACAATGGTTTGCGCCGGGAACAATGGGTTAAGGATGATATCGCGAGGCAACCAATTCATCTCATCGCCTCCACACCAGCCACAGCAGTTGTTCCAGCGCCAGGAAAACCAGCGCGCCGGCCATGAAATAATGCCAGACAGGTCGACCGTGGCGCAGATGGGCGACATTCACCAGGGTCGCTGCTTCGGGCGCTACGAACTGGCCGCCTTTCTCCTGCGTCAGCGCGGTCAGCTCAGCGGTATTCCAGGTCTCGAGCGCGCTTTCACGTTTGTCCACATTGACCGCCATGCTGCTCAAACGGCGGCCGTCGGCAAACACGCGGTAGAAGCCCTCGGCAGGTGTTGCCGGGATCAACACCGCGGTTTCATCGCCGCGTATGTCGAGCAGGCCGGTAATGGTTTGGTTGCCCGGCGCTTTGAAGACCAGCGCCTGTTCGCCGCCCCAGCCTTTTATGGACGTTGAGCACGGTTCGCCGGTCACGAAAAGACGCGCCGCGGAACGGGCGGGTCGCACGGCCTTGATCATCTCGTGCATCAGCGGTACAAACAGGACGCTGCGCACCAGGTTGCCGCCGTTGACGCTGAAATTGCAGATCAGCAGCGTACCCGCATCCAGGTGCTGGCTGGCCATGGCCACATCGCCGCTGCTGTAGCGGGCCAGAATCCGGCCCTGCGCCTTGACCCGTTCCGTGGTGAAATAGCGGGTGAAGCGCAGGTCGGTCAGGTTCGTGCAGTCGCGGAATTTGCGGAACACAGGATGGTTGAAATTGGCCTGGGCAAGCGTTTCGCCCGGTGTGTCACCGGTATCTGCCTCAAAACGCCGTTCGATCAGTGGCAGAAAAGGCAGCGTTAACTCACCCTCGGCTTCCCGGGCCAGCGCATAGGCGTTTGCACGGTCTTGTTCGCTGGCCAGGAACAGGATCAGGCTGCCGCCGGCGCGTAGGTAGTTCAGCAACGACTTCAACGTGTCGGGCGCTAGGGGGCGGGCATTGCTCAGGATGACGATATGGTCACGGGCCGGCGTGAACAGCGGCGGCGGCTTGTAGCGCGCCAGGTCGACGCGAAACATGCCGCCGCCCTGTTCTTTATCTTGTTCCTTTATATAAGGATTGATAGCCGCCATGAGCATGCGCGCCGCAGCATCCGGCTTGTCCGCGTCATGGGTCAAGAACCGGATATCCAGCCGTTCGCTGACCGGCAAGGTGAAATAACGCTTGTTGTCAAACCCCAGCGAATCGTTGTCCGGCAGCACGACCACCCCTTCGAGCATGCCATCGGATCCAGGGCTCAACGTAAATACTTCGGTCACGGTTACGCGCGGTGGAATGGTCACGCTGCGCTGCACGGTTTCACTTTCGCCCAAGCTTACCTCGACCGGCAGCACCGCTTCTTCGCCGCCGGCATTGGCGATTTTGCACACCACGTCGATTTTTTCGCCGGCAATGGGAAACGGCGGTTTCAGCGTCACCTCGTTTACGCAGCAATTGATCGCATGGTCCGCCTGGATGGGCAGATAGACCACCTTGCAGCGTTCTGGCAGCGTTTCCAGAGGTGCGCCGTTCCAGTTGCTGCGCTGAAAATCGGAAATCAGGTACACCTCGGCACGGCCGCGCCGGTTCATGGCCAGTTGCGCGTTGACCGCCGCCAGAGCCGCGTTGAGGTCGGCCCGCTCCCGGGATACGCGTGCGCTGTCAAGGTCCAGTTTGATATGGGTTTTGTTGGGCGACGGTTTGTCAAACGAGAGCTGTGGCTTGCCAGCGGCAAGGACCAGGTTGACCTTGTCACGGTCGCTCAGCGCGGCCAACACCTTGTGCGCGGCTTGCCTGGCCCGGGAGAACAGCGAACCGCCCAGCACCCGGCAACCCATGCTGGCCGAGGCATCCAGCAGCACGATAACGGTGGTGGGCGCGGCTTTTTCCTTACCTGTCGCGACCGGGCGCCCCTGGCGGATAAGCGGCTTGAGAAACGCATAGAGTAACAACAGAACGGCCAGCGTACGGACCAGGAACAGAATCAGGTGACGCAGGCGATGCAGCCAGGATCGGCCCTGTCTGGCTTTGCTCAAAAAGCGGATGCTCGGAAAATACAGCGTCTGTGTGGCGTGCTGGGTAAAGATGTGCACGGCCAGCGGGATGAATAGGGCCAGCGTGCCGCCCCACAGCGCGGGATTGGAAAAAAACAGGACGCCGGTGACGTTCATAGCCGCACAGCGCTCCGTTTCAGCATGTAACGCCGCAGCGCCTGGTCATAGGGGTCGTCGGTGTCGATCAGGTGATACGTCATATTGCGAGCATGGGCGCGCCGTCGGATATCGGCGATGTGTTCCTGGAGCAGGCGCAGATACTTTTCGCGGATATCCAGCGTATTGCACGAGAGCGATTCGCCGCTTTCGATATCCTGGAACAACACCTGGGGAATGGGTGGCAGTTCCAGTTCGTCGTGGTGCAGCAGGTGGAACAGCAGCACTTCAAAACCGCGGTGGGTATAGAGATTGAACGCATTGAAGATCTCGTTCACATCGTCGTAAAAATCGGAAATCACGATCAGCAGGCCTTTGCGCGGGAAAAGCGCGCAAACCTCACGCAGGATGCGCGAAATGCCGGTCTGTTTGCCGGGCCGGTTTTTTTCCAGGTGGTGCAGCATGTTGTACAGATGAGGGAACGTGCCGCCGCAGGGAATATGCTTGCGCAGACGAGTGTCGAACATGGTCAGGCTGACCTTGTCGCCCTGCTTGATCATCAGGTAGCCCAGCGCCGCGGTCAGCAGACTGGCGTAATCGTATTTGTTTTCCCAGTCCAGCTTGCGCTCCACGCCGTAGAAGCCCATGGACGCACTGCTGTCCAGCAGCACGTAACAGTTCATGTCCGTCTCTTTTTCACGAATGCGGATGTAATACCGGTCCGTGCGACCGAACGCTTTCCAGTCCACGGCATACAGCGGGTCGCCGGACGTATAATGCTTGTATTCGATGAATTCCGGCGCGGACCCGCGGAAAGGCGACTTATGTCGACCGCTGTAAAGGCCTTCAACAATGTGTCGTGCGGCGAAAAGCAGGTTGTCGAACATCTGCAGTTCGTGCGGCCGTAGGTAGCGCAAGTCAGCGCCGGCAATGCCTCGTGGCTTTTTCGAACCGCTGACTAGGATCCTCTTCTTTAGCTTACTCGTGGTCGTCATGTTTATAGCTGGGTTCGCGGACCGTTTTGATCAGATGCTGGATGATGCGAGCGGTCTTGATGCCTTCGCCGGTGGCGTTGTAATTGGGGATGATGCGGTGGGCCAGCACGGGATGGGCCACCGTGCGGATATCTTCGCATGAAGGCGCGGGTTTGCCGGTCAGCAGCGCGCGCACCTTGGCTGCCAGCACCAGGTTCTGCGAGGCGCGCGGCCCAGCGCCCCATTCAATATAATTGACGACGAACTTGTCCGCATCAGCCGCGTTGGGTCGCGAACCGCGGCAGAGCGATACCGCGTATTCGACCACATGCCGCGAGACCGGCACGCGCCGCACCAGTTCCTGCATTTCGAGTACCTCGTTTCGGTCGAACACTGCGTCGACCCGGGGCAGTTCGCGCGATGTGGTTTCCTCGACAATGCGCACTTCTTCCGCTTTATCCGGATACACCACATAAATGCTGAACATGAACCGGTCGAGTTGGGCCTCGGGCAGCGGGTAGGTGCCCTCCTGTTCAATCGGGTTCTGGGTGGCGAATACGGTGAATGGAAGCTGTAAGTGCATGGTTTCGCCGGCCGCGGTTACAGCGTATTCCTGCATGGCCTCCAAAAGAGCAGCCTGGGTTTTAGGTGAGGTGCGGTTGATCTCGTCGGCCAGGATCAGGTTGGCGAAAATGGGGCCTTT
>CAZOLK010000124.1:14011-14623 GCA_964580325.1 uncultured Verrucomicrobiota bacterium
GTTCGCCGGACACGGTGTCGGTCTGCAGGATTTCCACGCCGGTGATATCGCTGGGCATCAGGTCAGGGGTGAACTGGATGCGGCGGAACTCCCAGCCAAGAGAGTCGGCCAACGTCTTGACCAGCAACGTCTTAGCCAGTCCGGGCACGCCGATCAACAGGGCATGTCCGCGTGCGAACAGAGCGAGCAGGAGTTGCTCGACAACTTGTTCTTGGCCTACGATCACACGGTGGATATTGGCCCGTAGGTGCCGCACTTTAGTGCGGAACATCTCCGCCAGCTCAAGATCAGCGCCATCCAGCGTTGGTTCTATTTCATCGCTCATCGATTTCCATCCTGGTTTTAGGTTAGCAGGGTGTACGCATTCCATCGGACAACCCTCCTTTATAACATATTCAATATAACGCAAACAGCGACCGGCGTCAAGAAAAGGCGTGTCCTGGCGAGTAGGCCGCTGACGGTCAGAGAAGATACGGTCAAGTACGGGGTCGCGTACGAGGAGACCGACAAAGCTCGCGACAAAGCTTGCGACAAAGAAGAAATCACCCGGAAAACCCATGAACGGCATCCACCGTCGTTTTTTTTTTAAAATAGCTTGTCTGATAGACCCGG
>CAZOLK010000125.1:0-12141 GCA_964580325.1 uncultured Verrucomicrobiota bacterium
GGCGTCCAGGAGAACCAGAGCAATGCATGCCAGACCAGCACGCCGGCTGACAGGATGGCCCAGGTTTCGCGGGACAAGTGACGGGCATCGATTGGGCGCACGGTCTGTTCTGCGGTTTTCATGGGGCCTCCATGCCGTCGCTCGACACCCGAGTGGCCAGGCCGATCCGCCGTATACCCGCCTCGCGGGCCATGTTGATGATTTTGATCAGCAGGTGCTGGCGCACGCTGCCGTCGGCCTCGATGATCAGGTCCGTGTCCGGATTCTCGTGGACCGCCTGGGCGAATGCAGAAGGCAGATCGGCCAGGGGCGTGCGCTTGCTGCGGAAATAGATCATATCCATGGGCGTGATGGCCACGATGGTTGGGCCATAGGGCAGGCCATCGGTGAACTCGGCGGCCGGCAGATCGACGGTGACGCAGGGTTGCAGGATATAGTTGGCGTTGGAGATCCAGAAGAAAAGGATCAGCAGCAGACCCAGGTCGATCATGGGCGCGGCCTCGAACACTCTGCCGTCGAGTAGACGGCGCGGCCGGTAGGGGTGCCGGATCAAGGTCAGCACCTGACGTAAGGCCGGGGCCGGATGCATCACCTCACCTCCACAGATGGGGCCGTTTTGGGACGGCGCTGGGACAGAAAGTTGTAGATTTCAACGCCGGCGGTCTCCATGTCGATCAGCAGGCTTTCGATACGGCAGACCAGGAAATTGTAGGCCGCGTAACAGGGAATGGCCACGATCAGGCCGGCGGCCGTGGTGATCAAGGCCAGCCAGAGCCCCTCGGTCAGATCGCCGGAATGGACCAGCGGCGCCTTGGCGCTCATCAGGTTGAGCGTCCTGATCATGCCCAGTACCGTACCGGTCAATCCCAGCAGCGGGGTGATCTTGGCCACAGTCGCGAGCAGCCCGACACGCCATTCGAGCCGCGGCACTTCGACAACGCCCGCTTGCTCGATGGCTCGGCGCATATCCTCGGGCGACTCGTCGTGGTGGGCGATCGCGGCCTGGACAATGCAGGCTACGGGTCCGGGCGTCTCTTCGCAGATGGTCACCGCTTCGACCGTATTGTTGCGTTCCAGGTTGGTGTATATGCCTTCAAGAAAAACCCGCGGATTGATTTGCGCCCGATGCAGGTGCAACAACCGTTCGAGGAAAATAATCGTGGCTGCCACGCTGCATGCCAGAATGGCCCACATGATAGGTCCGCCCTTTGCCATTAATTCCAGCATATCCCTCTCCCTACAACCACAACCAGTGGTCCTTTTTGATTTTCAGCATTTTCTTTTCTGCTTCCTTGGAAGAATAGACCTTGGCTTCAGCCAAACGCTTGTAAATATAATAGGCTTCGCGCCACTTTTCCTGCTTTTCCATGATCGCGGCCGCGTTGAATGCGGCGCGGGTAAAATAGACCGGTGAGCCGGCCTGTCCCCGCGAGCGCTCCTGTTGATGTTCGTAAACCACGTCCATATAATGTTGAAAAGCCAGGTCCTGATGCCCGAGCAGTTCCTCGCAATAGCCGATTTTAAAGCCGGCCTGCAATTTCAACTCGCGCGAGGCTGTGGGGCTGTTCTGTACGTGGCGATAGCAGATCAGCGCTTTTTCATAACGTTCCAGTTCATTGGTGTTGCCCAGGGTGAAGTGGCAATCGCCTTTGCGGCCCCAGGCATTGTCGTAGAGGTAGTGGTTCTGATGGTGGTGGATGATCTCGTCAAAGACGAGAATCGCGACGTCGAAACTGTTGAGCAGCGTGTGTATATCGGCTTTGGCAAAGAGCGCTTCGGCTAGCTTGGGGCTATCCGGATAATTCTTGATCAGGTGGTTGAGATGCTCCTTGGCGCGTTGGTTTTCCTTGAGCCGGATTGCAGAACGGGCGGCCCAGAACAGGGCGTCGTCGATCAGTTTGCCTTCGGGATGCTGACGGGCGAGACACAGGAAATGGGTCTCGGCTTCGGCGTACTGACCGTTGTTGAAGTGGTATTCGCCCAGCCAGAACAACACTTCTTCGGCCCAGGTCGATGCGGGGTGTTCGGTGATGAAGCGTTTGCTTTCTTCCAGCGCTTTTTCGTTCTGACCCATGAGATAGTAGCACCAGCCGCGCATCATGCCGGCATGCTCGGCATAGATGCTGGCAGGGTGTTTTGCAATGATCTCGTCAAAATCCGCCATGGCCTCTTTCAGATGTTCCAACCGGTAGTGGATCATGCCACGTGCATGCCTGGCCTTGGCTACGTAGGCGCCCTTGGGAAAAAGCTCGAGGTATTCCTCGTAGAGCTTGAGTGCCTGGTCCCACTGGTGCGTCTGTTCGCGGATCGCTGCGCGCTTGATCGCCGATGCATCGGCGCAGGGACTGTCGGCATGGGCCGCCTCGAGGTTGAGCAGGATTTTTTCGGCCTTTTCGTATTCGCCTATGCGCGAATAACATTCGGCTTTTTGCAGCAGAGCCTGGGGGACCAGGTTCTCACCGGGAAAACGCTGCTGAAAACTGTCGTACACAGCATGCGCCTTTTCGTATTGCGTGTTCAGAAAATAGGCGTCAGCGGCTTTGAAGAGCGCCTCGGCTTTTTCGTGTGACGTTTGGGCCAGGTCCGCGGCCTTTTCATAATGTAGGGCTGCCTCGACATAGCGTTTCAAACCGAGCAGCGCCCAACCCTTGCCTTTGTGGGCCAGGACCAAACCTTCCCGGTCGGTAAAGGATTCCAGGTAGAGCTGGTATTCGCGCACCGCATCCTCGAACCGCTCGTTTTTCAGGAACAATTCAGCCAGATCGAGTTGCGCCTTGCTGACCAGCGGCGAGTCGTGGTGGTCTTGGGCGGTTTTACGCAGTAGCGCAATGCCTTCCTCTTCCTTGTCGGATTGCACGAGCAACTTGCCGCGCATCAGTTTGCAATGGGTGATCAGGCGCCGGTCCAGGGCAAGTTTTTCCACCTGTTGCAGGGCCGAGATCGCTTCGCTGAAATTGGTGTCGGCCGTATAGGCCTCGGCCAGCGTGAACCAGGCGCGCGCGCGGTAAGCTTCGTCAATGCGCATGTCCATGGTCAAGCCCTGCAGATGGGGCAGGGCCTCGGTGCGCCGGCCCAGCAGCACCAGGTTTTTCCCAAGCCACAATCGGGCTTCGGTGCTCTCGGGCGAACGGGGATGATGCTTGATCAATTCGTTGAGCACGCTGATCGCTTCGTTGGGCCGGTTCAATTCCAGCAGCACGCCGCCCCACTCCAGTAAATTGTGCGCGGAATGGGGTGCGTCCGGATTCTCCCGGTGGTAGGCTTCGAATTCAGCCAGGGCCTGTTCCGGCTTGTCCAGGCGCAGCAATATCCTGGCGCGCAACCCGTGGGCTGCCCCGTTGAACGTGGATTTGCTCAGTGCTTCATTTTCGGCCTGCATGGTGTCCAGGGCCTGTTGCAGTTTGCCTATTTCGAATTCGTGCAGCGCTTTCAGATAGACCAGATCCTTGAAATAACGCGTCTCGCGCGAACGATCCCAATAGTTTTTCAGCGTGCGCCCCATGTTCTTGAAATCCCGCTCGCCATGGTAGGCCTGGACCAACCAGACCACGACTTCGGCTTTGTCCTTGTCGGATTTACTTCGCTCAAGCGCTTGTCTCAAGTAATGGCGTGCGGTATCGTAGATGCCGTCTTCCAGCGCGAAGCGCCCGGAATTGAGCGCGCTTTTCCGCGTCCGCCAGCCCCATAAAGCCTGGCAATCAGGCGGCGCGGCCAGCCAGGCCAGGCAGACAGCGGCGAGCGTCATGAAGCGCACGGTTTTCATTTCTTTTTGCTCTCCTTCAACGCTGCTTTCAAAAAAGCGCCGGTGTGCGACTTTTTACAGGCAACGACTTGTTCGGGCGTACCGCTGACTACGATCCGTCCGCCAGCGTCCCCGCCCTCCGGGCCCAGGTCGATAATGTGATCGGCGCGTTTAATCACGTCCAGGTTGTGCTCGATGATCACCAGCGTATTGCCGTTGTCGCGCAACCGCTCCAGCACATCCATCAGCCGCTGTATATCGGCAAAATGCAGGCCCGTGGTCGGTTCGTCGAGAATATAGAGTGTGCGGCCGGTGCTCTTCTTGCTCAGTTCGCTCGAGAGCTTGATCCGTTGCGCTTCGCCGCCCGACAGCGTGGTGGCCGGCTGCCCGAGCTGGAGATAACCGAGCCCTACATCGGACAACGTCTTGAATTTGCGTGCGATACCGGGGATGCTGCTAAAAAATTCGAGCGCTTCGTTGATGGTCATGTCCAGCACGTCGGCGATGCTCCTGCCTTTGTAGTGCACGTCCAGGGTTTCGCGGTTGTATCGCCGGCCCTGGCATTGCTCGCAGGTGACATAGACATCGGGCAGGAAATTCATTTCGATCTTGAGGATCCCGTCACCTTTGCATTTCTCGCAGCGGCCGCCCTTGACATTGAAACTGTAGCGTCCCGGCGTATAGCCGCGCACCATGGAAGCCGGCAGTTTGGCGAACAGGTCGCGGATCTGGGTGAACGCGCCGGTATAGGTGGCCGGATTGCTGCGCGGCGTGCGGCCGATGGGTGATTGATCGATCACAATCACCTTGTCCAGGTGCTCGAGTCCCTTGATGTCGTCGTGCAGCCCGGGCTTATCGCGCGAACCGTAAAAATGGCGGAACAACGCGCGCCGCAGAATGTCGTCGACCAGCGTACTCTTGCCGCTGCCCGACATGCCGGTGACGCAGATCAGCAACCCCAGCGGAAACTTGACGTCAATACCCTTGAGGTTGTTTTCACGCGCGTTCAGGATCTCGAGCCAGGCGCCATTGGGCTGGGTGCGCGTGGTGGGCACATCAATGGCCAACCTGCCCTTCAAATATTGAGCGGTCAGCGATTTTCGGCTTGTCAGCAATTTCTTGACCGTGCCGGCAAACACCACCTCGCCGCCGTGCCGGCCGGCGCCGGGACCCAGGTCGATCACGTAATCGGCGTCGCGGATGGTCTGCTCGTCGTGTTCCACGACCACCACGGTATTGCCCAGGTCGCGCAGGCCCATGAGCGTTTTGATCAGTCGTTCGTTGTCGCGCTGGTGCAGGCCGATGCTCGGTTCGTCCAGCACATAGAGCAAGCCCACCAGCCCGGCGCCGATCTGGGTCGCCAGCCGAATACGCTGTGCTTCACCGCCCGACAGCGTGCCGCTTTCGCGGTCGAGCGTCAGGTAAACCAGGCCCACGTTCATCATGAAGCTCAACCTACTGCTGATCTCTTTGAGCAGTTCACGCGCGATATGCAGTTCATAATCGCTCAAGGTCAACCCGCTGAAAAAATCGACCGCGTTTTTGATGGACATGCGGCAGACATCGACGATGGAGCGTTCCGCAATGGTGCATGCGAGCGCCTCGGGACGTAAACGGGCGCCATCGCAGACCTTGCAGTGCTGACGGCTCATGTACTGGCGCAGACGGTGGCGCGTGTATTCGCTATCCGTCTCGTCCATCCTGCGTTCCAGGTTGGGGATCACGCCCTCGAACGGCTTGCTGTAGCGGTGAAACGAACCGCCGCGCCAGAACCCGAACTCGACTTCCTCGTCGCAACCGTTCAGCAGGATCTGGCGGAACCAGTCCGGCAGGTCGAGGAACCGGGTTTGCGGGTCGATCTTAAAATGTTGGCACAGCGCTTTGAGAATGCCTTTATAATAAATGATCGAACGCTGCCCGCCGCGGTGCCAGGGATGCACGGCGCCGTTTTCGATGGACAGGTGCTTGTCCGGGATGACCAGATCCTCGTCGAACACCTCCATGGTGCCCAGGCCGTGACAGCGTGGACAAGCGCCATAGGGGCTGTTGAACGAGAAATGACGCGCTTGCAGTGAGTCGAAGCTGATCCCGCACTCGACACAGGCGTTGGCTTCCGAATACGGCGTCTCCAGCCAGGAGCCGTCTTGCTGTTCGACCAGGCTGATCAAAAGGCCCTTCCCATGCTTGAGCGCCAGCTCCACCGAATCCATGATGCGCGATTGGGTCGATTCGCCGATCACCTGTCGGTCGACCACCACTTCGATCGTGTGTTTTTTGTTTTTGTCCAGGGCGGGCACATCGTCCAGATCATAAATCTCGCCGTCGATGCGGATGCGCACGAACGCCTCTTTTTTAACGGCCTGGATCACATCCAGGTGTTGTCCTTTGCGGCCCTGGACCAGCGGAGCCAGCAACGCCAGCCGCGTGCCCTTCGGCAGACGGATCAACTGATCGAGAATCTCCTCGGCGCTCTGGCGCGCAATGGGCCGGCCGCACTTGTAGCAATGCTGCTTGCCGATGCTGGCAAAAAGCAGGCGCAAGTAGTCGTGGATCTCAGTGGTGGTGGCCACGATGGAGCGCGGATTGCTGCCGGCGGTGCGTTGCTCGATGGAAATCGCAGGCGACAGGCCCTCGATATACTCCACGTCCGGCTTCTGCATCTGCTCCAGGAACTGGCGCGCATAGGCGGACAGGCTTTCCACGTACTTGCGCTGGCCCTCGGCAAACAGGGTGTCGAACGCAAGCGAAGATTTGCCCGATCCGCTCAATCCTGTGATCACGGTAAACTTGTTGCGCGGGATCTTAACCGAAATATTCTTCAGGTTATGTTCCCGGGCGCCTGCGACAACTATCCATTCTTTACTCATCGTCCAACTCGTTTCATTCGGCAATCCGAATCCACAATCCGCAATCCAAAAACTTGCCCTTATAGATCATCTGGCGGCAATGGACAATGTAAAAATAACAGGTTCGCACAGCGCAGCAAAGCCGCAACCAAATCTTATTTCAACCACCGATGCCCCCCCCTAAGAAATCCCAAAATTGCATTGAGGTTTGGCCAGCCTTTTTCTATAGTGTGGATCATGATGGAAGAGCGTGAGAACAATGTGCGCATGGAGTGCGGGCAGTGCGGCAAGCGATACCGGGCGACGTCAATAACTGCCGGCAAAACCTATCGATGCAATACCTGCGGCGCCGCGTTGAAAATCACCGCGTCTTCACCGCCCGCCGCTACCCAGCCCGGCGATCCGTCTGACCCGCTGCTGGGTAAGCTCTGCGGTAATTACCTGCTGGAAAGGTTGCTGGGCATCGGCGGCATGGGTCGGGTCTATCTGGCCCATCACCGCATCGACGATTCGTCGGCCGCGGTCAAGATCCTGAACGCCGCATTTGCCATGGAAACCGAAAACCTGCAGCGTTTTTTGCGCGGCGCGCGCATGGCCGCCAAACTGATCCATCCCAACATCGTCACCCTGTACGATGTCGGCGATGAGAACGGCGTCTTTTACCTGGCCATGGAATATGTCGACGGCGAAACGTTGCAGGATCGGCTGGAACGCGAAAAACGGATCACCATCCAGGAAACGCTGCGCATTCACATGGCCGTACTCAATGGACTGCGCAGCGCCCACCAGCTAATGATCGTCCATCGCGACATCAAACCGGAAAACATCATGATCAGTCGCGCCGGCGAAGTGAAAATCACGGACCTGGGCCTGGCCCGGCAACAGGATCCGGGCGACAATGATTTCGTCACCAATACGGGCGATGCCTTGGGTACGCCCCAGTTCATGGCCCTGGAACAGGCACTGGGCGAACCTATAGACGGTCGGACCGATCTTTATGGCGTGGGCGTATCGCTCTATTTTTCGCTCAGTTCCACGTACCCGTTCGAGGGCGAGACGCCCATCGATTATCTGCGCAACATGTTGAACGAAGAACCTGTTCCCATAGACCAGCGCTGCCATGGGGTCACTTCCAAGCTGAACCACGCGATCATGAAATTGCTGCGCAAGGAAAAGGACACGCGTTACCGTGATGTCAACCACGCCTATTCCATATTACAGGACTGTCTGGTCGATTATGTGGGCCATGAAGAATATCCGGCGGCAATCCAGCAACCTATAACGGCTGCCTGCGTGACCAAACAGCCCCAATTTCCGACCTGGCTCCCCATGCTGGTTGCCGGCCTGATCATCTTGCTCCTGCTCGGGCTGCTGCTTGTTCTGCTTAAATAATAGGGGATGGCGTGCATACACGCCGTCCCCTATTAGCAATGGGCGCTGGTTCGGTTTTACATCCGCTGCTCGATGGGCACAAAAGCGCGCTTCGTGGGACCCATGTAAATTTGGCGCGGACGGCGGATGCGGCTGTTTACCTCATGCATTTCCTGCCATTGCGCAATCCAGCCCGGCATACGGCCCATGGCGAACATGACCGTGTACATGTTGGTCGGAATGCCCATGACGCGATAGATGATGCCGGTATAGAAATCGATGTTGGGATACAGGCCACGTTCGACAAAATACGAATCGTTCAGCGCGCGGTCTTCCAGCTCCATGGCCAGCGTCAGCAGCGGATCCTTGCTCATCTCCATTTCTTTGAGTACTTTTTTGCAGCATTCCTTGGCCACCCGCGCGCGAGGATCGTAGGCCTTGTAAACGCGATGACCAAAGCCCATCAGAAGGAAGGGATCCTTCTTGTCCTTGGCCCGTTCGATGACGCGATCAATATCGAGACCTTCGGCCATGATTTTCTCGAGCATTTCGATCACCGCCTGGTTTGCGCCACCATGGCGCGGGCCCCAGAGCGCGCAGATGCCGGCGGAAATGCAGCCGTAAAGGTTGGCATGGGCGCTGCCCACGGAACGCACCACGGTCGAAGAACAGTTCTGTTCGTGATCCGCATGGAGAACCAGCAGTTTGTTCAAGGTTTCCACCAGAATCGGGTTGGTCTCGTAGCGCTTGACCGGCGAGTCGAACATCATGTGCAGGAAATTATCGCAATAACTGCGGTCGTGGTGTGGATAGACAAACGGTTCGCCGACATGCTTTTTATAGGAAAAAGCGGCGATGGTGCGCACTTTGGACAGCAGGCGGCTCACGGTGATATCGATCTCTTCGCTTTTCTCGGCTGTGTCCAGTTCCGGGTAGAACGATGAAAGCGAGACAACCATGGCCGAAAGAACCACCATGGGATGAGCGTGCTTGGGATAACTGCGGAAAAACGTGCGCATGTCTTCATGAATCAACGCATGCTCGTTCATCAGGTCGCGGAAATGATTCAACTCGGTTTCGGTAGGCAGTTTGCCGTGAACGAGCAGGTAGGCCACTTCAGTAAACGTGCAGTTTTCAGCCAAATCTTCAATGGCGTACCCGCGATAACGCAAAACGCCTTTTTCACCATCGATATAGGTTATCTTACTGCAGCAGGAACCAGTGTTGGCAAAACCGTCGTCTATGGTAATATACCCGGTCGTTTTCCGTAACGCGGAGATATCCACTGCTTTTTCATTTTCCGTACCCTCGATGATAGGCAGGTTCAAGGTCTGACCCTCGACCGTCAATGTCGCTTCTTTTTTTGTTTCTTCACTCATTATTTTTACAATTCTCCACTTTAACAATCGAAAATACGAAGATACACTCCCTCTGTCGGAACAGAGATCGATCCGTGGCCTATAACGATAAGGATCGTCTTGGGTTAAACTTTCGCTACTTTCCCGGATCGAAGGCAGGAAGTACAGACCTTAAGCGTGCGCAAGTGCCCATCCACATTTACGCGCATCTTCTGCAAATTGGGCAGGAAGCGTCGTCGACTCACACCTGTTGTATGCAAACCAATTCCACCCTTCCGCTTCTCCAACCCATGTCGTACTATCCTGTTCCCTGTACGGGGACCTTTTCCGCAAATTGCACATACTCTTGCCATAATACTTCTCCATTAAACGAGCACCGAAATATAGGGCGTCGCCAAGTTGAACGCAAGTGAAAAACACTTTTTTTTCGGAAAGGCAGGGAGAAGGAGGCAGGGGGCAGGGAGCAGGGGGCAGGGGCAGGGGTGAAAAAGTAACTTTAAGGTAACCGTTCACGGGGCCGAGCTTCACCAGAATCGGACGACGATTACGGGCGACGATTACGGATTGCGATTGAACGATTCTCCTCGTTGACCGTAATCGTCGTGTAATCGTTCACCGAGTGTTCTTGGTTAGAAGCCGTCGTCCCCCTTAATCACGTTGCCATCTCGTCGGACCATAGGGTCATAGCGGCCACCAACGATTGAGGCAGTGCAAGTCGAGTACGAGGAGATCGACAAAGCTTGCGACAAAGATTAGGACAAAAATTGGGACAACTATTTTCCGTACGGCGCTTCCGGGATTAGCGGGGTTTTTCTATGGAGCAGGGGGCAGGGGTGTTATTTTTTAACTCTCAACTCTTAACGCCCTCTTGCCCTGCGACATGCGACAACCAATATTCAATATCCAACACGAATATTCAAGGTCAGAACGCAATTATTCCATTCCGCTATCGTCTCCCTTGACATTTAATTGAGTTAACCATAAGCTTTTCATGAATTTCTAGTGCATGCTTAATCAGGAAGGAGATGCCCATGACTTTGGTGAATGGCTTCATCCGGCGCATGATGCCTGGTGCACTCATGCTGAGTCTATTTGGCAACTATGTTGCGGCTGTCGATTTTTCCGTGAATTTCAGCGTTAAATACCAGACGATCCAGGGCTTCGGCACTTGCGTCAATAATTTCAGTGGTATCATGCGGCCGGTCTACAGCTTGGACAATATCCAGGAAAGCTATGTCAACGATTTGGGCAGCTCCCTTGTGCGCATCCAGGTCTCGCCGCGCATGCTCCGCGAAGAAGTGTCTGACCCCAACGATATCACGCCCGCAAGCCTGGATCTGGAGGACGAAAGAGGCCGGGTCGTGCATGAGTGGGCCGCGGCCATCTATAAGCGCAATCCAGACGAAGTTAAGGTGTTCGGTACGCCGTGGAGTCCGCCCGGCTGGATGAAAAGCAATAAGCAAACCACTTATGGCGGTTTTCTCCTGCCTGAATATTATCCCCATTACGCACGCTTCCTGGCCGCCTGGGTCCAGGCTATGGAGGAGCAATACGGCGTGCCGGTCTATGCGGTCAGCATACAGAACGAACTGCGCTTTGTCGAACCTTACAATTCTTGCGTCTATCAGCACCCTCAGTTTCGCGAATGTGTGCGCGAGGTGGGCCGCACGTTCAGAAAGATGAAGATCAAGACCAAAATTCTGGGTCCTGAGCATATGACCTCCTGGACCGAAGATTTCATGGGTTATGTCAACGCGGTTATGAATGATCCGGAGACCCGCGATTACCTCGACATCATCGCCTCCCATGGCTACAGCGACGGCGCAACGTCCGTGGGCGGCGTCAAGGACAACTCCCAATTGTGGCAGGCCATCGAACCCTTCGGCCGTGAGTTCTGGATGACCGAAACCGGCGGCGGCGAACCGTTCTGGGAGGACATGACCCAACTCAAGTTCCACCGGCGCGGAGAACGGTTCGTCGGTGAAATCGTAGTGGCGCCGGGCGCGCTGAACGGCCTGGGCAAAATGATCCACTGCTCCCTGGTCTATGGCCATATCTCGGCCTGGTCGCTGTGGCAGATCGCCGATCCCTGGTCGTCGCGTCACAGCCTGCGCGCACTGGCGCATCACACCAAGAAATTTTACGTGCAGAAACACTTTGCCCGTTATATCCGGCCTGGCGCACGCCGCGTGGAAGCCGGACCGGACGGCACGGGCAACATCAATATCAGCGCTTATATCCATGAGCGGAACAAGACCATGACCCTGGTGCTGCTCAATTGCGATGTTCAGGCTCACGAAGTGCGGGTGGCCATGAACCAACCGCTGCCTTGCAAAGCTTGGGACGTCTATATGACCACTGGCGCCGAGGGCATGGATTGCGCACACGTGGGCCGGTTTCCCATGCACGACAACAGGCTGGTCCTGCGCATGCCGGCACAGAGCATGGTCACCGCGTTTGCCGCGCCCGCCACGGTGCGGTCTTTGCCCACGCCGATTCGTTTGCTGACCGCGCCCGACGGCCAAGCCGCGGTCTATATCCAGGGCGCGGACGCCAACCTGGTCCTGGTCGATGCTGACGGCAACGCCAGAGCCGTTCGCACCGCGGCCGGATCTATCCCGCGCTACGCATGCCTGGACGATCAGGGCACGCTCTGGAACCTGGTCGCCCGAACCACTTCTTGGGATGACAAGCTGCGTCGGCCGTTGACTCGCGAGATCAACCTAGACGCCATTGATGCCCAAGGTGAGATCTCGCGTCGGTTCGTGGCCTATGATGGCGCCACCGACGAGCTGCCCCCGGATTTTGAATCCGCGTTCGCCAT
>CAZOLK010000125.1:12151-14379 GCA_964580325.1 uncultured Verrucomicrobiota bacterium
TAGCGCCGGATGGCCGCACGGTCTGTCTGGGTCAGCCGGCCGGTCTGCTGCGCGGCGCCCTGGAGAATGACAAAGCCTGGTCTTTTGACGACGACATCCCGTTCACCCGTCATGCCTGGGAGATTCGTCGACCGCGCTTTCCCGTGGGCGTGACGTTCTCGCCGGACAGCCGCTACGTGCTTTGCACCATGGATACGCGGCCGCTGATGGGTGAAAGTAATATCAAACTGGGTAGCATAGCGCCCCTGATTCAGCGCGCGCCGAGCAGTTGCGAGACGTTCCTGGCCGATTTGAAAACAGGCCGACGCGTCTGGCGCCTGCGCGGCGATAATCCGGCCATGGCCGATTATGCCGTGCACAGCGCATTCGGCGCGGTCGCACGCGACGGCTCGGTCGCGGCGTTCTACGATTACTACGGTCTGGCCTGTCTGGTGGATAAAACGGGCAAGATCCTGTTCCAGCAGTCCTCGGGTTTTGACAAAGGCGTGGTGGTTGATGACGCGGGCAAGATGATACTCGATATGCCCAAGTGGATGCTGCAAAAAGCGTTCAATACCTCGCGAGAGGACGTACGCCTGGGGCCGCGTACCGGTGTCGGTGTCTGGATGGATCCTGAAGGACGAACCGCGCTATTCGGCTTGCGCCCCAAATTGCTGATCGTACATGACCGCAAGCTGACCGCCACCATCGAAAAGGGCGATTTGCATTCGGCCTGCGTGACCCGCGATGGCCAGACCGCGATCGCTGCCTATCGCGACGGTCGCGTGGTCGCCTTTACGCCGCAAGGTACGCAGAAATGGTCCATGGATCTGGGCGGACCCGCTTTGCTGGCTGCCTGTGGCATGGAAGGCGTGCTTGTGGCCGCGACAGGTAAGCTGATGCGCCTGAACGCCATGGGTAAACCAGTATACACGCTAGACTTGGCCAGAACAGCCAGCGGCGCTTTTACGCCGCCAACGCCGCGGAAAGTAGTCAGGGCGCCATCGTCCGCGAGCGATCCGGGTTCCCTGGATTATGCGCGCAAACATCTGAATGCGCGCCAATTGGCTGTCTGGAAGCCACGCGCCAACGGCAGTCGCCGGTTCAACCGCACTTTTTACAGCATCGCGCGCTCCATATCCTTGAAAAAAGCGGACGCTCGGGAAGCGTTTGTCCACCTTGTCTATCGCCGTCCCGAAAACAACCAATCCCTCATTATTACAACCCAGGGCAAAGATGGCGAGGAACAATTCGATCTGGACCTGCCCACGCCTGTTTATCGCGTGATCGACATTCCGGTGCGCGGTCCGAATATTGAAGTGACCTTGAAAACCGAAGGTCCTGCGGAGGTAGCCGAGATGTCGCTCTGGAGCCTGACATGGCCCGGCCCCAACGTGGCTTGGGTCAAGAGCGCAAAAGAAATGTCGAGTTGGACCATGACCACCGACAATCTGGACGAAGAGGAAGACGATGCCCTGGACGTGCTCGACCTGGGGGGGCTGGAAGGCGAAGGGGACGGTCTGGCAGGTAAGATGAAGGACTGTTCCGCACTGAAATTCGTTACGGAAATCATAGGTGTGGAAGATGAGGCGCAACGGGGCAACGAGCGGGTGATCTGGAAATACGACACGGCAGGGCTGCAGCCGTTGGACATTGTGGATGGCAAGCGGTTCGGCAACGGTACTCTGAAACCTTTGACCGAAGGCGACCTGGTCTCGTTTCGTGGCGGCTGCTGGTTCGCCGCGTTTCCGTCGCCGATCAAACCTGCGCTGGTTGCGGTGTACGACCGGGCCGCCAAGCAGTCGGACTTGGCCAAAAACATCGCGGTTTTCTCTGGTTTCAGCCATGATCGTCGCGGTTCCAAGCCTGGCATAACGCTGGGCGGCGTCGTGTGCAACGACCAGTTCTGGCGCCTGATCCCGCTCTACAGGAAAGAGTCCGTGCAACAGATCGGCGTGCTGGTCTACGCCGGCGAAGACCGTCCGGAAGGCTTGAGCGAGGTGGAAGTCTACCAATAAGCAACAGATTTCCTGTTGTAATGCCGCGTCAATTCTCCTCGTCGCGCCGGTCAAGCAGGGCCAGCGCGTCGTTGATCGGCCCGATGGCTGTCGGTTCAGGTTTTGCATGCTTTCCAGCGGGTTCACAGCCCCCGCTGTACTCTCCCGGTACAGCAGGCGCTACGAGCCTGCTGCTCCCAGCGGGTTCACAGCCCCCGCTGTACTCTCCCGGTACAGCAGGCGCTACGAGCC
>CAZOLK010000125.1:14479-14591 GCA_964580325.1 uncultured Verrucomicrobiota bacterium
TGCTGCTTCCAGCGGGTTCACAGCCCCCGCTGTACTCTCCCGGTACAGCAGGCGCTACGGGCTGTCGAAAATGGCCTCCTGGACACCGGCCATGAAGCGGAAGCGCAGATCC
>CAZOLK010000126.1:0-14463 GCA_964580325.1 uncultured Verrucomicrobiota bacterium
AGCAGGTCCATGATCTGGGCCTGGATCGTCACGTCCAGGGCCGTGGTCGGCTCGTCGGCGATGAGCAGCGCCGGGTTGCAGGCCAGGGCCATGGCAATCATCACGCGCTGGCGCATGCCGCCGGAAAGTTGGTGCGGGTATTCGTCCACGCGTGAGGCCGGCGCCGAGATCTTGACCTGATTCAGCAACTCGATGGTCAGGTCACGGGCCTGGTTGCGGCCCATTTCCCGGTGCAGCATGAGCACTTCCATGATCTGGTCGCCGATTTTGAAGACCGGATTGAGCGAGGTCATGGGTTCTTGGAAAATCATGGCTATGTCCCGGCCGCGGATCGCGCGCATTTCGGCTTCAGGCATCTGGAGTAGGTCAATCGGTTGCGGGCGGCGGCCGCGGAATAGGATTTCGCCGCCCACGATGCGGCCCGGAGGTTGCGGCACCAGGCGCAGGATGGACAGCGCCGAAACGCTCTTGCCACAGCCGCTCTCACCAACCAGGCCCAGGGTTTTGCCGCGCAGCAACCGGTAACTCACGCCGTCCACGGCGCGGCTTTCGCCTTCCTGGCTGTAGAAGAACGTTTGCAGGTCGCGCAATTCGAGGATCAGGTCGGCGTCGTCCATGCTTTACTCCGTTTTGAGCCGTGGATCGATGGCGTCGCGCAGTGCGTCGCCGATCAGGTTGTAACAGGTGATGGTCAGGAAGATGGCGACGCCGGGATAGATCACCAGCCACCAGTATTCGGCTGCGGAGCGGCTGGTCGACAGGATGCCGCCCCAACTGGGGACAGGCTCTTTGACGCCAAAGCCAAGAAAGCTGAGCCCGCTTTCGGTCAGAATCGCCGAGGCCACGCTGAACGTGGCCGAGACCAGCACCGGACCGATGGCGTTGGGCAAGATGTGACGAAACATGATGCGCAGATCGGAGAAACCGAGAGCGCGTGCGGCTGTGACAAAATCTTTGTTGGCCAGGCGCAGAAACTCGCCGCGGGTCAACCGGGCCACCCCGGTCCAGCGCGTCAACCCAATCACGATCATGATGTTGACGATGCTCGGACCGACAAAAGCGGTGATGGTCAGGATCAGGAAAAACGAGGGGAAGCATATGATGATCTCGATGAAGCGCGAGATGGCCACGTCGACCCAGCCCCTGAAATAGCCGGCCAGCGAACCGACAAACAGGCCGATGGCCACCAGAATTGAGGTGGATACAAAGCCGATAGACAGCGAGACGCGGCTGCCCCAGATCATACGCGCCATCAGATCGCGACCGCTCTGGTCCGTACCCATGGGATGCGGCTGCTCAGGCGCAGACGGCGGACTCACATTGCCGAACTGCTCGTCATACAGATAAGGCAGGGGCGGATAAATCATGACCGCGCTGTAAAACAGGGGCTGAAATACGTACAGGTCTTCGACCCGCCGATACAGCTTGAGCTTCCCTTCATGCACGCGCACCACGGCGCGCAGCGCGTCCTGGTTGTCGCGAATGACCCAGGCGCGACCGCGGTGCCGTATTTTGACCACGGCCTGGTCAGGCCATGTCCTGTTATCCTCGCCCCGCAGCGTATCGCGCAGTACCGGCGGCATTTCCGCCCTGTTCAGCGCCGCCACCATATTAGGAGGTAGTGTCCGAATTTCCTCTTCACGCATTTTTTTACGCAAGATGAACTGCTGCTTGTTGCTTTGGTCGCGCATGATCCAGCGCTCGTTCGGCTTCACGGTTTCCACGTGCGCATCGCTCGCGAGGCCCGGCTTCTGGTCGCTGAACAGTGCGAGCAGTTCCCTGGAAACGGTGACGCTGTCTTGTGCTAGCAGCGGAACGGCATTGGTTTTGAACAGCAGTGTTTGCTCGCGAAAGTTCAGTTTCAGATCCCGACCGCTGTGGATGCGTTGCTGGATCATGACCGGAACTGTGATCGCGAGCAGGGATAGGATCAGCTTGATCCGGCCTGCCAGGCGCAACCGGTCAGGGTCGCGTTTGAGCAGCACGTGGTCAACAAGGCCGCTGCAGAGCAGCAGGATCAACAGCCAGAGCGAGCCGGCCATCAGCGCGGCATCGTACCATTTCAACGAGCGCAGCAGCGGTGCCGCTTCGCGCATACGCAGGTCGACCTGGTCATAGGCATATTCGGAGAGAATCAGTTTGGACGCATCTTTCAGCGCGGTGCTCCATGACGCCAGGCCTGTGTCCGGACTGTGCTGAGCAGTGTCGCAGACGGTGCGGCAATAGGCCGCGTGGTTGCTTAGCCATGCAGCCTGGGTGCCGTCCAGGTAGGGCAGCATTTGACCGGTATACAATTCGACGGCACTGAGTTCGTCGCGCGCTTTGTCCATACGCGTCCGTTCGTAGCGTTCGCTCAGTTCAGCGGCCAGCTCGTTGGTCGTGGACGCGAGCCGCGCCTGAAAACGCTGCTCGGCCATGGCGTTCAGCTTCTCTTTCAGCGTTGAAATCTCTTGATGCAATACGTTGCGTCTGTTCAGGTCTTCTTCGATCAGCAAGGTCTCCTTGAGCGTGGCCAGTTGCTCTCCATCCGCTGTGCGCTCCAGTTCGCCGTCGATGGCGCGCCGGATTTCGGCTTGCTGTTCTTGGCGTAGATCGGCGAGCATTTTTTTGCGTGTACGTTCACTGATCGTGACATATTTGCGGAAATTGATCGTAGCCGCGTACAGGGTGGTGCGCGCCCGGTTCCAGAGCCGGGCCTGGGGAAAGCCCTTCATGTAAATCGGTTGGTTATTGGCCAGCAGCGGCGCAAAAATGGCGACCAGGTAGAGCGCCGTGACCACGACCAGGCCCACGACCGCTTGCTTTTTGCGCAGGAACTGGCTGCGTACGATCTGCCAGTAGCTCTTGCCGTGCTGTTTGGACGGAGCGCCGATCACCCTGCGTCACCCCCGGCTTTACTGAACGAGATGCGTGGGTCGACCACTACGTAGATTAGGTCCGCGAGCAGCAGTCCGGCAAGGGTCAGCACGGCGGAAAGCGTGGCCGTGGCCATCACGATATTGTAGTCGCGGTTCAGGATGCCGGTGTAGGCGTAACGACCGATGCCCGGGATTTCAAAGATGGTTTCGATGATGATCGAGCCGCCGACCATGGCCGGCAACAGCGTGCCCATCAGCGTGACGATCGGGATCAGCGAATTGCGCAGGGCGTGCTTCATCACCACGACCCGTTCGGCCAAGCCCTTGGCCCGTGCCGTGCGGATATAGTCCTGACGGATCGTCTCGAGCATGGCCGCACGCATCTGGCGCGACAGGTAAGCGAACCCGCCGTAGGTCATGCAGATAATGGGCAGCACCAGGTGATGGCCCAGATCGAACAGATACTGCAGCATATTCAACGAGCGGTACGCGTCGCTGTGCAGACCGAGCGCCGGGAAGATTTTGAGGTAGTCGGGATTGCAGAGCAACAATTGCAGCAGCGTGGCCACCCAGAACGTGGGCAGCGAATAGAGAATGAACAGCAGCACGGTGGTACTGGTGTCGACTTTGGTGTACTGGTGGGTGGCCGAGAATATGCCGATGGGGATGGCGATGGTGTAGATAATGATGAACACGAGAATGTTGATAGGGATAGTCACCATAAGGCGGCGTCCCATTTCTGGCGCAATGGGCTTGTCGTCGACCATGGCGTTGCCGAAATCGAGGCAGAGGTAGCTCTTCAGCCAGTAGCTATACTGAACCAGGATCGGCTTGTCCAGGTGCCATTTTTTGCGGAACTTGACAATGGCGGCCTCGGTGCCGCGCTCAGCGTCGGTGGCGGCGCCGCTACCGGTCATCTGCTGGGCTTTGAATTTGGTCGCTGCCGGATCGCCCGGCGCCAGGCGGATGATGGCAAAAGTAATGAACGTGATGCCCAGCAAAGTGATGGGTATCAGCAGCAGGCGTCTTATCAGGTATTCACGCATGGTTAAGTGTCTGTTGCGTGTCGGGTGCCAGGTGGCAATCCGCAATCCGCAATCCGCAATCTGATATATGAAATCGTGTCGTCATTGGTCCTTGAACTTCCGCAGTTCAGTCGGCACGAACCATTCGGTCAGGTCGTATCCCGGTCGCAGGCGGTAGAATTTTACGCCGCGGTAGCGTTTGTCATAGGCGCCGCGGTTGGGCGTGCAGTAGAGGAACAGATAAGGCTGTTCCTCGTGTAAAATGGCGTGAATGCGGTGCCAGATTTTATACCGCTTCTCGGCATCGAGCGTGACTCGGCCCTGTTCGATCAGCTTGTCCACTTCCGCGTTGTCGAAGCTGATCATGTTGGAACCGCGGCTCTCGCGGCCGGCGTTGTCCGAGTGCCAGATCTGGTAGGGATCCGATTCGTGCGGCGAAGCCCAGCCCAGGGAGCAGGCGTCAAAATCCTTCTTCTCGATCAGGTCGATGAACGCAGCCCATTCAACTTCCTTGAGTTCCATTTTGATGCCGGCCTTGTTCAGTTCCTCTTGGTAGCGCGTCGCTACCAGCGGCGGGCTGCCCGAGGGCCGGATCAGGGTGAATTCGAACGGTACGCCGTCCTTGTCGCGGATGCCGTCGCCGTCACGGTCGTACCAACCTGCTTCGATCAGCATCTCGTCCGCTGCTTCCGGATCGAAAGGCAGGGGCACGATGGCGTGGTCATAGGCTGGGCCGAAATAGTACTGGCTGCCGGAAACGACCACGCCCTCGCCGTAGAGGATTTTATCCAGCATTTCCTGGCGTGGACAAAGCATGGCCAGGGCTGTACGCACGTCTCGGTCGCGCAGGAACGGCGTGGTCTTGCGCCAGGGTCCCAGGTTCCAGCCGATATAATTGAAGCCGCCCGTGTAGTAAATGGCTTTGACAAAACGTTTCTTGAACGCTTCGTTTTCCGTGTTTTTATGGAAGTGAAGCGCGCGCATGGAAGGCAGGAAATCGACCTCGCCGGACTTGAGCGCGGCCAAGGCCGTATCCGTGTTGCTGATAAAGCGGAAGCGGATCCGGTCCACGTAACCTTTGGGCCCCTTCCAGTACTGCTCGTTGTGCTCCAGGTCGAGGAACTGGTGCCGATCCCAGACCTTGAACTTGTAGGGCCCGGTGCCGATGGGGCTGTTGCCGGCTTCGTGGTTGTTGAAATAGATGCCCTGTTCCTGTTCCGTGGCACCTTTTTTCTCAAAGATATGACGCGGTACAATGGACATGCCGCCGGTGAAATCGAGGGCTTTGAAATACTGCTCGGCATAGATCATGCGCAAGGTCAGGTCGTTCATGGCCTTGCAGTAGACCAGTTTGATGTAATAGGTCTTGAGATGATCGCAACTAGTGTATTTATTCTTGATGATGTCGTAGCTGAAGGTCACGTCGTGGGCTGTGAACGGTTCGCCGTCGTGCCACTTGACGCCCTCGCGGATATAAAAGGTGAACACGGCGCCCCGCTCGATGCACTTGACCTGGTCCATGGGCACGACTTTCTTTTCGGTCAGTGGATTTTCTTTGGAAATGGGAACGATTTCGACCTGGTCGCCTTTGACGGTAACCTTGCCGAAAAGCTTGTTCCGCAAATAATCGTCAGCATCCTCGGGTTGGTCGAGGATGACCAGGTCCTCGGTGTCCCAGCGTTCGGCCAGGCCCGGAATATACTCGAACGTCTCTTTGTCCTGGTTGATCAGCGTTTCCATGACATAGCTGTTGATACGTGTTTCCGATGAATCGCTGCTGGTGATCGGATTCAGGCTCTTGGGTTCGGACACCATGCAATAACGCAGCCAGTCGCCGGCAACCGGATTGTTCTTGCCTGCGGCCTGGTCATTGAATGCGTCGGTCTTGACCTTGCCCGGCCCAGCGATCAAGGCGCCGTTGGAACCCGCTTTTTCGTCATCCTGGGCAAACGCGATCAACGCCGCGCCCAATCCAATCGTCATCAAAAATGTCGTTCTTTTCATCCGCAACTCCTCATTGGAAGCAAATGCGTATACAATAGTGAACAGTGAGGATTAGATCAAGCAAAAGCGCGATTTGTTCAACGCATTTTCGCTGGCCAACGGTTGATCGAGCTGTTAGGATGACCTTCATGATAACTGGCGAACCAATCACGAACAGGGATGCGAACGCATGAAACGGGAGGCTTTCGTCAACAGTGCTTTGTGCGAAGGATTGGCTGCGGAAGACATCGAGCTGCTGCTCAGGTGCGGTCGGGAGGAGGAGATTGGCCAGAGCGTCGAGATCATTGCCGAGAGCGCCAGGAATGAGGACCTGTACCTGATCCTGTCAGGCCGGGTCAGCATCCGTATTTTCACCGGCATAAGCGTGCGTCAGGACGAGATCGTGACCTTGCGTTCCAGCGAGGTGTTCGGCGAAATCGGTTTTCTGGCCAACCACCGGCGTAGCGCCTCGGTCGTGACCATTGACGACGTGCGCGTCTATATTTTCAGCAAGCACAAAATGGCCAACCTGTTCGAAAGTAACTACCGCATCGGTTACCTGATCATGAAAAACCTGGCCACCATCATTGCCCAGCGCCTGGAAGACACCACGCTGATGTGGGCGACAAGGTGCGCAACTTGGAGGAATCATGAAGGATAGGAAAATCGACGAGGTGGGCGACTTGGTGGGCGACAAGGTGAAAAACGAATGTCATGAGATGCCTGAAAAAATAAAAGAAAACCAGACCATGAGAACCAGCATCATCCTCGCCACCCTGAAATTTATCGCGACGTTACGGAAGAGCTTTGACCGCACCTTGTTCGAAACAAGGCCTTAGATGGCAGGAGTATGGCGGCAGATGCCATCCGTTGTATCTGCGTAGCTGGTTTGCGCCTCCAGCTAAAGTAAAAAAATGTGGGCAACTTCTATTGATAGCTCACGTTTTTCTGTTATAGTGTCTATTAATATCGTTTTTTGCTGGTGAAAGTGTATAATTCGGAAACTTCTCATTTTTTTGAAATAAAGAAAAAGAATAATTGACGACGGCGGATTGAAACGATAATTTTGAATTTTGTAGGCTTTCGAAAACAACCAACGTGCGCGGCATTGATGATCGGTGTAATATGAAGGAGCTAGAGATGAAGGAACGGCGGAGTTCGGAGCGGTTCATGGATGAAAAATATGTCAAAATCACGCGCATTTTTCCCGTGGAAGCCGATGTTCGGAAAAACCAGATGCAGGTGTTCACCCGGGATGTCTCCGCCGGCGGCATGCGTTTGATTTCCGAGGAATCCCTCAGTGTCGACGCCTTGATTCAGATGGAGCTGAATACCGGCGCAAGCGAGTTGATGATGGTCGGCCAAGTACGTTGGTCGCGTGAAATCGCGGAATTGCAGGCTTTTGAAACCGGCGTCGAATTCGTCAATGTTTCCGACACCCCGGCCATGCAGAGTTATCTGCTGAGTTTAAAGAAAAAGAGTATCGACGACCAGAAACCGATTACCAAGAAATCGAGTATTTGCGTCAAGTTCCTGTCCTGCCCCGATGTGCCGATTCTCGAGGACCAGATGTTTTATTGCCGTGTGGGCGACCTGTTCAAAGATGGTATGCAGATGGTGATCCCACTCAATATCGACATGGATGCGGCCATTGAAGTACGCATCGATTTCGTCAAACCTCCGCTCAAGTTCAAGCAAAAAGGCCGCATTGCCTGGACTCGGCACACACACAGCGGCTACATGGCCGGCATCGAGTTTCTGGATATGTCCGACATCACCAAGACACTGTGGTGCAAGACCTTGATTTCACTGCAAAATACCAAGAAACAAGGCGAGCCGGCTGTATCCAAGTAAAGTGGCGGGCGGCGGGTGGCTAGTGGTATTCGCCGTTGTGCGGGGAAGGATTCAATATCCCCATACTCGGCACGTGTCGGCTATTCATAACACACTCCAGATCTCTATGCCCAAAAAATAGCGCTGCCCTTCCGCGGAACCAACAAGATATCTTGTAGTATCACATTTCTTGTTGTTGTCGTAACGCGATATGGATCAAGATGTAAAGATTGAGAACCCGATTCTTCACAAGTTGTCTTGTACACGCATGCTGCTGATCGTGAGCCGGGCTGCGTTTGCAACCTGCTGGAGGAAAACACGATGTGTAACCGCCCGATGTTTGGCATGAAAATTGCTTTATTTTTGATGAAATCGATTCGGGAGAACAAGCATGAAGATTAAGCATAAATTACTCATACCTTCCTTGTGTATGGCGAGCGTCATTTTAATTGTCGCCTACCTTTATCTTTACAGCCATCATATAATCAAGGCAACTGAGCGCAGGCAGGTCGCTTTGACGAACTGGGCCGATGACGTGTATGAAGCCGGTCTCGACATCAAGGACTATATGGCCGGTCAATTGATGTACAAAGACTTAAAAACCAGCTTCATGCTCATCATGCAATCCAGGCTCGACGATGTGCGTGCCGTGCGCGATCTGCATGAGACGCTCAAGACCGTCTGGGGCGCTGTTGTGGATTGGGACGCTTTGAACAACACCAATACGGCCATCGAGCAGCAGGTGTTCACCATGACCAGCGATTCGATCGCCATGTCCGCCCAGTTCATCAAAGCCATAGTCGAAAGGTTGGCGGATGAAAAGAAAGCGAACAGCGTGACCATACTCGAGCGTCTTGTCATTGGCGGCGCAGCCGCAAATACCAGTTTGAATTATGACATCCAGGTCAACTTCCTGAAAGTTAAAGAGGATATAGACCGCAAAGATGCTTTGCTCCGTTTGCTGGATGCCGCTATCGCCAATTCCGCGCAAGATATGGAGCGGCTCAAGGACACGCCCTTCGCCCAATTGCCGGTGCTGGCCAACAAGGCCAATATCGCCATCAAGCAACTCGTCACCGACTATGTCGCCAACGTGGAACGTAAAGATACCTCGCAGCGCACGATCTTCGAAAACGTAACCACGGTTGAAGAGGTAATCGATACCTTGTTGACTACCGGCAACGCGTCTGCCTACAGCCGATTTCGATCCATTTTAAGGGGCATTGCCACGCTCATCGTCATTACATTCCTCTTCCTCCTCGTCTTCAATCACCTGCTCTCACGTTCCATCGCTTCCTCTGTTGACGGGGCTGCCCATGTTTTACGCGATATTGCCCGGGGCGTGATCGATATCGATGCACAGCGCGATCGGTTGCATCTGAATGCCCGTGATGAAATGGGCGGTTTGTCCCGCGACCTCGTGGATATGACTGAAAACCTGAAACAGAAGGTAGCCGCGGCCGAACGCATTGCCGCTGGCGACCTGGACGCGGATGTTGCTCTTGCCTCGTCGGACGATGCGTTGGGGTTGGCTTTTCAGCGTATGGTCGAAGCCATACGACAGGTGATCGGGGCGGGCAAGGAACTCTACGAACAGCACAAAGCCGGTGATATCGATGCTGCCATCCCGGGTGATCGGTTTCAAGGCGCGTTTCGCGATATGACCGCCGGCGTCAACGAAGCCGTGCATCTGCATGTGCGTGTGATCAAGCGCTTGCTGGATATCATGGACGCTTACTCCAAGGGCGATTTTGAGCCGGTCCTGGAGCAACTGCCCGGTAAACAGCGCATTGCCAACGAACGCCTCGAATTGTTGCGCGACAACCTGCGCAACCTGATTGCTGAAACCGCTGCATTGACCCAGGCGGCTGCACAAGGTCAACTTGATGCGCGCGCCGCCGCCAAGCGTTTTCAAGGTGATTTCCGCAAGCTTATCCAGGGCTTCAACTCCACCCTCGATATCTTTACCGAGCCGTTGAACACGGCACGTGATTACATGGAAAACATCGCCAAAGGCGTAATTCCGGATAAGTTGAATCGCGACTATAGTGGCGATTTCAAACGCATCAGGGATAGCCTGAACAGCGTTATCGACAACTTGGGTCGTTTTATCGGCCAGGTTAACGAAGCATCCGAGCAGAGCTTTGAAATCAGCAGCCAGATGCAGTCAGCCTCGGAGCAGATCAGCCAGTCCGCATCCCTGCAGGCTGCCGGTATTGAACAGATCTCAAGTTCCATGGAGGAGATGAACAGCGCTGTGCGCCAGAACGCGGACAACGCCCAGCAGACCGCGACCATTGCCGAAAAAGCAGCCAGGGACGCACGCGAAGGGGGCCAGGCGGTCAGGGAAACTGTTGAGGCCATGAGCAGCATTGCCGAACGCATCAGCATTATCGAGGAGATCGCGCGCCAAACCAACATGCTGGCCTTGAATGCCGCCATCGAGGCGGCGCGGGCTGGTGAGCATGGCAAAGGTTTTGCCGTGGTGGCCGCGGAGGTGCGCAAGCTGGCCGAACGCAGCCAGCACGCGGCCAGAGAAATCAGCGACGTGTCGGAATCCAGTTTGCAGGTTTCAGCCCGGGCTGGACAATTGCTGGAGGATATGCTTCCTGGCATCCAGCGCACCGCCGAGTTGGTCCAGGAAATCAATGTCTCCAGCTCGGAACAGTCCGAGGGCATCAGCCAGGTCACCAAGGCCATCCACCAGCTCGATCAGAGCATCCAGCAGAACGCCGCGGCCATGGAAGAACTATCGTCAACCAGTGCCGAACTGTCCTCCCAAGCTGAAAAAATGCGCGCAACGGCCGCTTTTTTCAGCTTCAACAGAATATCCCGAAAACCTGTGCTTGGTCTTTGCGCCGCGAACGACGCCGCTTTTGAACCAGAAGAGTCGCCGCCCATGAGCTTGCCGGAAGCAGGTGCAATATAAAAAAGCGAAAACCATGCGGCCATTGGAAATAATTTTAACTCGTTATCTACAAGGCTATTACGACTGCGGAATGAAAGATTTATCTTGGTTATGCACTTAACTGTACCCATTATTGATGGTATGACATCAGAATGGAAGACTGGCAATGGCTTCATCGATTGCGACGAGCAATGGTGCGCCCTGGAAGAGAAAAGCTTTCCGGCACAGTTGAAGTTGACGAAACTTTTGTTGGTGGCGAGAGGCAAGGGAAGCGCGGTCGTGGTGCGCCTCCAGAGGCAAACTGTTTTTTCGCCTTGTGCAACAAGCGGTGAAGACGGCACTACTGCTTGGGCGTGAGATTATCGGGGGGAAATCTCATGATGAATCAACCCCACTTTTTGACATTGAAAATTTCGACGAGGAGGATTTTCAGGCTCGGGTACAGTCAAGTGTATACCCCAGGCGATTTAAATAAGCTTGCCTAAGCTTCCCCGTCACAACAATCAATATGAAATGCTCTCCTTAATCACGATGCTATCTCGTCGGACCACATTGGTGGAGGAAATTTGATTTTAGCCTGTCGTAATACTGTATATTTTTTAATCATTTTACTACTTCCTCGTAAAGCCGTGATCGTCCGGTTTCCACGATTTCACGAATGGTTTTGGCCATGGCTTTGCCTACCCCGTCGATGGTGAACAGCTCCCACTTGATCTGTTCCAAGGGCTGTTCCAGTTGGGCGATCTGGTGGGCCGCGTAGCCGTAGGGCGATTTCATGCCGCGCAGTTTCATCATGGTGTCGATGTGCTCCAGCATGACCGCCACGATGTCGTTGAGGCTAAGCACATCGTTAAACAGCGGTGGCGGGATGCGCAGCGGCATTTTATAAACCGTGGCCAGGCGCATGACCAGTGTGGCCAGCGAATGGTCATAGTCGGTTGCGGGCCGGCCCCAGTCGTTGTCCGGGCGATAGACCTGGCAATATTCGGGTTGCAGATGCGGGTAGTGCTGTTTCAGCACGCGCATGAAATACGCCTTTTGACGCCCTTGCTTCAAGGTCATGGCGGCATGCACCACGAAATCGGCATGGGCCGCGTGCGCTGCGGCAAACGCCTGTTCGATCCGACGCGGTTCATCGCTAACGAATGGGATGAGCGGCATCAGGAACATACCGCCGCGTAATCCGGCCTGGCGCACGCGACGCAGCGCGGCCAACCGTACGCTGGGCGGTGCCACGCCAGGTTCGAAGACAGCGGCTTGCGCATCGTCCACGGTCGAGAAACTGAAGCTGACCAGGCATCGCGAACGATCCTGGATTTGGCGCAACAGGTCCAGATCGCGCAACACCAGCGGCGATTTAGTCAGCACATGCACGGGCCAACCTGCATCGCGAATCACTTCCAGCACGCGCAGACTCAGACACCAACGTTCTTCAGCAGGTTGATAAGCGTCGCCCACACCGCCGCCAAGCAGGATGAAGCCTGGCTTCATCGGTTTGCGCCGGCGCTTCGGGTCCAGTTCGCGCCGCAGCAGATCGGGCGCATTAATCTTGACCTCGACCTGCTCGCCGAATTCGCCCTGCACATCATACTTTTCGTTGCGGCCGTCACAGTAGACGCAATTGTGCTCGCAGCCGCGGTACAGGTTCATGTGATAGCGGCTGATAAACCAGCTATTCACCCTCTTCTGCTTGCTTAGCAACGATTTAGCCTCTGTTTCACGATGGTTTGTCACGTGCTTGGTTCTCCGGGCGGGCAACGTGCTTTGCGTAATCCATAAAGCTTTGCCGGCGCGTTTTATGGGCTACTTAATCCTTTGGAATCCAGTCTGTTGCACATCACGCCATGGCTTCGACAAACCCGGAACGCATGAGCGATTTCATGATGTCCAGCACAGGTTCGCGCAGGGCGTCAGGGTCTTGGTGAAACTGTTCGGCCACGCCTTTGAGCAGGTCGCGCAAGGGCAGGTTGCCGTTGCAATAGGCCAGCAGGGTCATGATCATTTCGTCGGTATTGCCGCTGAACTTGAAGCCATTGGCCAGGCGCAGGCGCTGGACGTTCTGGCGCCACTGGCCTTCGCGCAGGTAGAGGCTGTATTCGGACAGGATTTCGTTGGCGGTTTTGTAGCGGGTGTCGAGCAGGATGTCCGGGTTGTCGGCCGTGTGCATCAGGGTTTCGTTTTTGAAGATGCGCTGGATCTGGTGGCCGCAGCTCTGGGCGCCGCGCTGCACGGTGTCCAGGCGCAGCCATGGTTCGCGTCCGGAGCAGCGGCGCAGAATAAAAACACCGGCGCTGATATGATCGATCTGTTTTTGTTTGAAATAAACGAGCCATTCATCGAGACGCGTTTCGTATTCGTTCGGGCCGCCCAGGCCTTCGGCGCAGATCCAGGATTCGGCATAATCAAAGGCCGTGCCCTGGTCGATCTGCATGACCCAGGCATCGCAGCCGGTGGCTGCTGCCCAGGCGTGCGGTTTTTCGCGCCAGTTCTGGGCGTCCTGGTGGTGCCAGTTGGCCATGACCATGGCAAAACCGTTTTCAGCCAGGTGATCGGCCACGCCTTTGACCACGTATTCGCTGACCTGGTCGCCGTCCATCTCGGTTTCCTGGCAGATGATCGAAGAGCCGGGTGTGATTAGGTAGGGTGGGTTGCAGACGATCAGGTCAAAGGTTCGCTGATCGAGTGGCTCGAAAAAGCTGCCGTTGCGCAGGTCCAGGTTCTCGATGCCATTGAGCCGGCGGTTGAATTCAGCAAACGCGAGAGCGCGCGGGTTGACATCGGTGCCGAGCACCTGGCGGGCGTGGCGCGCAGCGAGCAAGGCCTGGTAACCGGAGCCTGTGCCCAGGTCCAGGACAGCGTCCACTTCGTTGCGCACCGTGAGCGATGCCAGGGTGCGCGGTGCTTGGCCCACGCCGAGGACATGGGCGGGTAGCAGGCCGTGATTCGTGATTAGCGGTTCGAAATCGCTGAGTATGTAAAGGTCGTCTACGGGCCGCAGATGGGCGATGGAACGAAGGCCCCGCGCATCTTCGCGCAGCAGGCCCAGGACAGTCAGTTGCTCAAGCCGGTCGGCGGGGATGAAAGCTTCCAGGTCGGCGCGGGCAACGGGTTGGGCCAGGATGAAGAGGCGGCAGCAAGTACGAAAGGCTTCCGCGCCGTTGGTCCAGCGCAAGGCTTTGGGCAGAGTTAAAGGCCCTTTGTTCAGGGCGAGCAATTGGGTCAGCGGCTGAATAGCGGCAGGGGTGAACTCGTTGCGCTCCAGCAACTCGCGCAACCAGGTCAAGTCCGGTGTCTGTTCGAAATCGAACAGGTCCGCCTTGCGGTCTGTTTGGTCTACCATGATGTCTCCAACTGGGTTCTTGATCAATTTTTGGGTTCGTTAATGTCATAAAGAAATGGTTGAGGGTTGTCAAATATTGACCGCTTTCATCCATGAAGTTTTTCGTAGGGCCACATCATGGTGCCGCCATCGAGCACTTTGACCTTGCGGAAGCCGGCGTTGCGCAGGAGCAGACAGGCTTCGTAACCGCGGATGGACAGTTTGCACAAGGTGACGATTTCGCGCTCGCGATCCAGTTCGTTCATCCGACCGCGCAAAGCGCCCAGGGGGATGTGCAGTGATCCCGGCAGTCGCGCTTCGGCATATTCGGCGTGGGTGCTCACATCGAGCAGGACCACGGGCAGGCCTGCCCCCATTCGTGCGTGCAGCACGGTCGGCGATATGCTGTCCATGACGCCGTCCAGTTTGTTGCGGATAATGTTTGCGGCCGTGATCAGGTTGTCCATGGCCGGCGCATAGGGAGGTGCGTAGCACAAATCGAGGTTGGCCACCTGATCCACGGTCATGCCGCCGCTG
>CAZOLK010000127.1:0-14412 GCA_964580325.1 uncultured Verrucomicrobiota bacterium
CCGCCGCGCTCATAGAAGGCGGCGATCACCGATTCGAGGTAGGCCGGAAAGGCTTCCTCGCCCGGGATTTCTTCCAGGCGGCCAGACATTTCGCGCAGCGCCTGGGCCCAGCGCGAGGTGGAGTCGGCCAGCAGCAGCACGTTCAGGCTCATCTGGCGGTAGTACTCGGCCAGGGTCACGGCGGTGTAGACCGAGGCTTCGCGGGCTGCCACCGGCATGGAACTGGTGTTACAGATGATCAGCGTGCGGTCCATCAGGCTTTTGCCCGTGCGCGGGTCGGTCAGTTCGGGAAATTCGCGCAGGGTTTCGACTACCTCGCCGGCGCGCTCGCCGCAGGCGGCCACGATTACTACATCCACTTCGGCGTGGCGGCTGGTGATCTGCTGCAAGACGGTTTTGCCGGCGCCGAACGGGCCGGGAATACAGTAGGTGCCGCCGCGGGCCACTGGGAAAAAGGTGTCGATGATGCGCACCTTGGTCACCAGCGGTTCGGTGGGGCGCATGCGTTCGGCATAGCACTTGATCGGGATTTTGACCGGCCAGATCTGGAGCATGGACACTTCGACGATCTGTCCCTTTTCATCCTTTAACTTGGCAATGGGTTCTTTGAT
Organism: uncultured Verrucomicrobiota bacterium; assembly: GCA_964580325.1. Classification (GTDB taxonomy): domain Bacteria; phylum Verrucomicrobiota; class Kiritimatiellia; order CAYTQP01; family CAZOLK01; genus CAZOLK01. The sequence goes on from CAZOLK010000127.1 coordinate 612, forward strand.
GGTGAAATTGCCGGTACTCGCGAGCCACTCGATGATGTAGCGACCGTGCAGCCGGAAAGGAACCATGATTTTATGGTCGAAAATGCCCTCCGTCACCTGGCCCAGCACATCGCCGGCAATGACTTGGGAACCCTTGGCGGCCACTGGTTTGAAGGCCCACTTCTGTTTGCGGTCCAAGGCATTGATGTATTTGCCGCGCTGAAGGAAAAAGCCGCACTCGGCAGCCAGGGCGGGCAGCGGATTTTGCAGGCCGTCAAAAATCTGGGTCAGCAGACCAGGGCCCAGTTCCACGGAAAGCAGTTCGCCCGTGAATTCGACTTCGTCGCCGATTTTCAAGCCCGTAGTGTCTTCGAACACCTGGAGTTCAGCGTTTTGGCCGCGAATGCGGATGACTTCGGACTTGAGCCGCATCTCGCCCAGTTTCACGTAAGCCACTTCGTTCTGAACGACCGGTTTATCGAAAGCCACGGTCAGCAAGTTTCCGTTGACGCCGACTATGTTACCAATATTCGCGCTCATGCAGTACTCTCTTTCGTTGGTTCAAATGTGCTTTGACTAAGATTCATGCCTGGCTCGCGGTTTGCTCGAGGCTTGCGTCGATATAGGCCTCGAGCTTTTCACGGCCTATCTTCTTGTCCACGGCGGCCCAGCGTGCGGCGACGCGCAATTGTACGGCATAGGCGAGTACGCCGTCGATGGAAAAGGGGTTTTCGCTGCTCAGTTCTTCGGCCATTTTCCAGCGTCCACGGTCGATGTGCCACTCCATGTCGAATGGATTGCCCTGACTGTATGCGTCGGTAACGGTGTTCTCGACATAAACGCTGAAGCCGGGATGAGAGCGGATGAAATTCTTGGCGTCTACACTGTAATGTGAGGCGCGCGCGCGGGCGATGGCATTGCAAAACTGGGTTTCCACGCCAAACCAGCGGCGACCGAACCCGGTGGTGCAGACCTCGGGCCGACCGTCGAGAATGGCTGTCAGGTCAGCATGCTCTTCTTCGTTCAGCGCGCCCATGCACTGAAAGCGGAAGGCCTCCGTGTCGAGGGGCAGCGGCTGGCCCATGACCAGGCGCAGCAGGGAAGATACTAAATAATAATGACTCACGGCATCTACTCTTTAGGGGCGTTGGCGGCGCGGGTGACGATTTCGGCCAGTTGCGGCCGCAGGAACACGCTCAGCGATTTTGCAATAGCTTCATCGGTGAAATCGAGGAACACTTTGCCGCCGGAAATACTCACTTTGAATCCTTTCAGAATCTCGTGATCGGCATGCAACTCGAGGCCCTTGCCGAGTTGCTCTTTATAGCGGCTGGAGATGAATTTGACCAGTTTTTCGCGATCCTTCTCGGCGACCAGCATCTCGATGCCGTCCTTGCCTTCCTGGGCCATCTGTTGTTCGATGATCTTGACAACGATGTCTTTCATGGTATCGATGCTGAGCGATTCCTCCACAGCGCCGGCCACGATGTCGGACATTATGTTCTCGATGCCCTGGCCCACGGTGATCAACAGGTCGCGGGAGGCCTGCTCCAGCGTCGCGGTGCTGCGCTGCGTGTAGAGTTCTGCGTCCTGCTTGGCCTTTTCAATGATGTTTTTGGCTTTCCGTTCGGCTTCATTGATCGTGGCAGCCGCCTGTTCCTTGGCTTTGGACACAATCCGCGACGCCTCGCTCTCGGCCTTGTCGATGCCCTCTTTCTGGATCCGATCGATCAAATGCTGTAATTCTTCAGCCATGGCATACTCCTAATCAACTAATTTAATGAAAATGCACTCTAAAAAAAGCGATTCGGTACGTCCACTTTAAAGAACGTTAAAAATACGTTAGATCGTATGACGTCCCGTCAGCAAAGAAATGCTACAAAAAATAAATTCAGCTCTTGTATGCAGCAGTTCGAACAATATAGCAGGCTCCGCGCAAAATGCAATCAATTATGTGCAAAAATGTTTTAAAAAAAGACCAGCAACACAATTGACTTTTCCGCTGTTCTGGTTAGCGTGCGGAATCCGTTGGGCCAACGAAGTGCCTCCAAGTATTGGTGCGTGGCTGGGCTGGGCAAATGCAGTGCGGTAGACGTACGCCATGACACATTTAATCCAAAATATAACAACTTGACGTTGACAACATCACGGAAAACCTTTACTTTCTAGGTCTCTTTAATGCAGGAGGCGTAGGGGATGGTCTGCAAGGCTGCGCTTTATTTGTATTGCATCAGGGAAAAAGGAGTTGGATCTACCATGAAGGCAGATGTTCGAAAAATGTTGAGATATAGCGTGTTGACGGTTGTTTGTTTTATTTTCGGTTGGTGCATGTGGGGTGTGTTGAAAGTTGAAGAGGATGTTGGATATAATTGTGAACGTGTGTGCGAAGCTTATACGCATTTTCTGGCAAGTTTGGATCGCCGACAGGCGCCGGAACTGGCCGAGTTTCTGACCATAGGCGCTGCCGCGGAAAAGGTAGCGACTGACGCGGATGCACAGGAATTGGAGGACGCGTTTGCCGCGCTGGTGACCAACCTGGCTACCGGAAAGGTCTGTGATCACTATCGCAAACACGTGGCTCAGCTTCGTCCCTACGCCGATCCGCGCATAAACCTGTTTGCTTCGGACCTGGGCCACGTGCTGCAAGGCTGTCCCGAGCGTATCGATCTCAAGCCATACCCTAAGCATGTGCGCGATTATTACCGGCGCTGGCAGAAGATTTTGCGTAAAGGGCAAGCCTATGGCTGGAAAGCGCGCATTAACGACCGGCAGCGGCTGGCCCTGATTGTCGCGGCGAAATTTTACGAGCACCTGCTGGTGGCTATTCGGAATGACCTCTATCGGTATGCAATAGCCGATGCTGCACAGTCTGCGGATGCATCTGAAAAATAAACGTAACGTCCATACTTTGAAGCCAAGTGAATATGCAATAAGGATCTTATTTCTCGATTCTGTGCTGGCCATTTCGCTACGGTTTGGCATAGTTTTTTTCAGTAAGACATAACTATGTGAAAGGCAGGCCAAAGGATGTTGCACGGAATCGAGGAAAAACAAGATGCATCGTCTCATGTCAGGGAGTGTGGCATTGCACTCGGCGATCTCATCGATGTGGATCGGCTGGACCATCTTCTGGATCGGTTTTCCGAAACTTTGGGCGTTGCGACGCAACGCATGACGCCGTCGGTAAGCGAAGAGACGGAGGACAAGTGGCTTTGTGATTTGTGCCCTGCCACAAAGTGTCGCCATACCGATCGCTCCTTTCACAAGTCGATCAGGTGTCGACCATGGGATATGCCGCAATGCGTACAAGGGGTGAATTTTGGCCGGGTCCGGATCATGATCGGCCCTGCGTGTCATGCGGACCTGATCCTTGGGCCGGTTCTGTTTGACAAGGTTGAGGATCCTGACCTGATCGCGGTTCCGTTGATGGACCGGGATCGGTTCACCCATGCTCTGGATTTCATTCATGACGGGATCGATATGATCGTAGAACGCGGGATGGCCAACGTCAAGAACCAGCGTGTCGCCCTGATGGCCCGTCAAAGCGAAGAGCGGTTAAAGCGGAATATGAACTTCACCTACGCCCTGCTCGATGCTATTCCGACCCCGGTGTTTTACAAAGATCGCACAGGTCGCTACCAGGGGTGCAACCGCGCTTATACCGATATCATGGGCGTCAGCGCGGAAGAATTGCGCGGTAAAACCGTGCACGAGGTGTGGCCGAGCAAACAGGCGGATACCTATTTTAACAAAGACCTCGAACTGATGCGCCATCCGGAACATCAGATTTACGAATACGAAGTGGTCGACAAGTACGGCAAAACCCGGCCCGTGATCTTTGCCAAGGATGTCTACCGCGATGAAAATGGCGAGGTTGCCGGATTGGTTGGCGCTTTCCTCGACATCACGGCCCGCCGCCAGGCCGAGAAGGCGCTGGAAAAGCGGATCATCGCCCTGACCCGGCCGCTGGATCACCCGGATGTCGCAATCGAGGACCTGTTCAACCTCAGCGATTTGCAGCAGTTCCAGGATCAGTTGGCCCAGGCCATGGACGTGGCTTCGATCATTACCCGGCCGGACGGCACGCCGATCACCGTGCCCAGCAATTTCAGCCACCTCTGCGAGAACATCATCCATAAAACAGGGCTGGGTCAGGCCAATTGCCAGATGTACGCGGCCCTGTCGCCAAAGTCCGATGGGCCGACCGTTCGTTTATGTCCCAGCGGCGTGCTGCTCAATGCCGGCGCTTCGATCACCGTGGGCGACCGGCATGTGGCCAACTGGTTGATCGGCCAGGTTCGCGACCGTGATCAACCCGAAGAAACCTTTCGCGCTTATGCGCGGCTGATCGGCGTGGATGAAGAGCTGGCGGTCAAGGCGTTGCGCGATGTGCCGGCCATGTCCCGCAAGCGTTTCGACCAGATGACCCGTATGTTGCAAACCTTCGCCAACCACTTATCCACCTATGCCTACCAGAATGTGCAGCAGGCCCGGTTCATCACGGACCTCAAGCGTGCCGAAGAAAGGTTGCGCAAAAGCGAAACACGCTTTCGCGACCTGGCTGACATGCTGCCAGAGGCAGTATTCGAGATGGGCCCGGATTTCAACTTGACCTATGCCAATCGCTGCGCCTACCAGATTTTTCACTATTGCATGGAGGACATGACCCGCGGCTTGAATGCGCTGGATATGATCGCGCCCAGCGATCATGAACGGGCCAAGGTCAACCTGGCCAGACGCATGGCCGGGGAGCATTTGGGTGCGATCGAATACACGGCGCAGCGCAGCGACGGCACGGTATTCCCGGCTTTAATCCATATCCATGCTGTTGAAAGCAAAGGAACGGTGACCGGCTTCCGCGGCGTGATTGTCGATATGACCGATCAAAAACGGATCGAACAGGAGCGGGTCAAGCTGGAGGCCGACTTGATGCAGTCGCAAAAAGTCGAATCCATTGGCCGGCTGGCGGGCGGCGTTGCCCATGACCTTAACAACCTGCTCTCGCCGATCCTGGGCTATGCCGAATTGCTGCTCAATGAAATCGACGATAGTGTCACCCGCGAATCGCTCATGGAGATCCGGTGCGCCGGCGTTCGCGCCCGCGATCTGGTGCGCCAGTTGCTCGCGTTCAGTCGCAAGCAGACCCTGACCTTCCTGCCCGTAGATTTGAACAAAACGATCATGGATTTCAAAAAACTGTTGCGCCGGACCATCCGTGAAGACGTTCTCTTTAAGCTGAAGCTCACGCATGAGATCTCGACCATCATGGCGGATATCGGCCAGATCGAACAGGTGATCATGAACCTGGCCGTCAACGCCGCGGACGCCATGCCGCATGGTGGCACGCTGACCATCGAGACCGGTTCGGTGATGCTTGACGACACGAGCGAAGAAACCCACCTGGGCGTAAAACCCGGGCCTTGTACGGTCCTGACGATCAGCGACACGGGACATGGCATGGACGCGGAAACATGCCGGCATGTTTTCGAACCCTTTTTTTCAACCAAAAAGGAATTCGGCACTGGTCTCGGCATGGCCACCGTGCATGGCGTGGTCAAGCAACACGGGGGCTGTATCCGGCTGTTCAGCAAACCCGGCGCCGGCGCCACGTTCAAGATTTATCTGCCCGGGGTAATGGGTATGGATGACGATTCGGTCGTGGAAAGGCATGAATTTCATGTGCGCGCTGAACTGGGTGGCGCTGAACTGGGTGGGCATGAAACCATCCTGTTGGCTGAGGACAACGAGCATGTTCGCCGGCTGATGAGTGATCTCTTGAACAGGCACGGTTACAACGTGCTGAGCGCGCAAAGCGGTAGCCACGCTCTGTCGCTGCTGACCGCCAGCCAGGATCCAGTCCACCTGTTGATTACGGATGTGATCATGCCTGAGATGAGCGGCAAGGACCTTTACGCCAGAGCGCGTGACATTCAACCCGATTTAAATGTCCTTTATATGTCGGGTTATGCCGACGACATCCTCGATCACAGCGGGATTCTGGAGCACAAACGTTTTTTCATTCAGAAACCGTTCACCGTGCAGGCGCTGGCCGGTATCGTCCGGGAAGTGTTGGACCGAACCGGTAGCACATGTTAATAATGACTTTTACCGTAGCCGTGATACATTTTTATCGACCAAAATACTTGATTATTTTAAAATATAGTTTTTATTCTTATAGGTACGCAGAAATCTGCGCCTAAGATCTTAAACATGATAAACATAAGCTGGCGAAATGATGAACGAATCTGACTCCATTTCTCACTCTATCGATAAGAAGAGGAAGCTGGTCCTGTTGAAATGTACGGGCGAAGTGACCTTTAACCAATTGATCTCCTATATCGACCGTATGCTGCGCTCGCATAAAATCAAGCCGGGCATGAATACGCTGGCCGATTTCACCGGCGTGGATCGGTTTGAATTGTCCTATTTCGAGACCGTGCATCTGCGAGGCCGGGTTGAATCCATGCAGGATGTAGAAGAAAAGAGCAAATGGGCCGTGGTCACCCGCGAGGATCTGCATTACGCCGTCATCCGTCTTTTTTCGATCATGAGCCAATACCTGCATCTCCGCACGCGCGTATTCCATTGTTTTGAGGATGCGGAACGCTGGCTTTCGGGCGAAGAAGCGCCGGCGCACTCATTCAGTTTCTACAAAAAGTAGTTTCCCCGGTACCTGAAGTCGATTTGCCGCAACTTTACATACTACGCAAACAAAAGGATGGTTTTCGATGATTAAAATTACTCTTGTCGGCGCAGGCAGTGTTGTCTTTGCGAAAACCTTGATGTGCGATATCCTGCAATATCCCGCTCTGAGTGAGGTCGAATTGTGCCTGATGGACATCGACGCGGATCGGCTCAAAGTGGCCGATGCGCTGGCACATCGCATTGTGCGCCAGCTCCGCGTCAAGACGCGTGTTACATCCACCATGGATCTGGATGAGGCGTGTCGCGGCGCCAAATTTCTGATCACCATGATTCAAGTCGGCGGATACAAGCCTGGCACGGTCATCGATTTTGAAATCCCGAAAAAGTACGGTTTGCGACAGACCATTGCCGATACCCTGGGCGTGGGCGGCGTGTTTCGCGCCTTGCGCACGATCCCGGCCTTGGTCAAAATCGCGCGAGCGTTGCAGGAGCATGGCGCGGCTGACCCGTTGATGATCAATTATTCCAATCCCATGGCCATGAACATGTGGGGCATCTACCAGGCCACCGGCATCGATTGCGTCGGGTTGTGTCACAGCGTGCAGGGCACGTCGCGCCGGTTGGCTCAGTATGTCGGCGTGGATCCCGAGGATGTCACCTATCGCGTGGCCGGCATCAACCATCTTGCGTTTTTCCTCGATTTCAAAGTGCGTGGTCAGGATGCCTACCCGTTGCTCTTCAAAGCGCTCGAGAATCCGCGGATCACCTCGGATAAGGTGCGTTTCGAAGCCATGCGGCGCCTGGGTTATTTCCCGACCGAATCGAGCGAGCACTATGCCGAGTATGTGCCCTACTTCATCCACCACGGCCAGGACATAATCGAACGTTACGATATTCCGCTGGACGAATATCTCCGGCGCTGCGAAACCATTATCGCCACCTGGGAAAACACGCAGCGCCAGATGCTGGAGAGCGATGCGCCCGTGCCTATCCGGCGCAGCGTCGAGTATGGCTCGACCATCATTCACTCCTGCGTAACCGGCAGAGCCAGCGTTATTTACGGCAACGTGCGCAACAATGGTCTGATCGTGAACCTGCCGCAGGGGTGTTGCGTCGAGGTGCCTTGCCTGGTTGACCGCTGCGGTATTCAGCCCACCGTGATCGGCGAGTTGCCGCCTCAGCTCGCGGCCCTGATCCGGACAAATGTCAATGTTCAGCACTTGACCGTGGAAGCGGCCTTGAAAGGCAAGCGCGAGCACGTTTACCATGCGGTCATGATGGATCCGCACACGGCCACGGTGCTGCCGCTGGACAAGATCTGGAGTATGTGCGACGAGATGATCGAGGCTCACCAGGCCCATGGGTACATGCCTCAATTCGAACCGGTCAAACCCCACACCGGCCGACCGGCGCGGGATCTGGCGCGGGTCTACCTGACCGTGGAAACCGACGGCTTTGTCGATGTCTTTTCCCGGCAATTCGATTTTGTCCTCAAGCTGTGCAACGAACTGGACCAGCCTTTCTACGATACGGTTACGGCCAAATTCGATGCCAATCACTATGCCTGTGAACTGCCGGCTGAGATCGATGTGCCGGCTGGCGAAACCCGGCGCATTCCGTTCTCCGTGAAACGGATCAGCGATGCGACACCCGCGTTGCGTCTCGATTTCCATTCGCCGGACCCACGGTTGCTGGCGGTCGGCTATACGTTGGCGGAACGCGAGCGGATTGAAATGAAGAAGGGCGAACCCACGTCCTTTACCGTCTGGTGCGCCGGCGAACCCATGGCCGAGTGCCGTGTCAGCCAGGAGGAGAGTGCGCTGGCGTTCGACCTTGTCGTACACGATTCGGACGTGAAGATCAACGAGGACTCGTTCTGGGACGGCAGCGTGGTGGAGTTTTTCTTTGCCAATCCGGCCTGGCCGGCTGACGGACCGTTCCAGGTCATCGCCATTCCGAAGCGGTATGCCCCGATCCTGATGGATCAGCCGCGCAAACCCATTCCGGGCGCTTCGTACACGGTGGCGTTTCACCCTGAACGTTATGACGCACGGATCAGCCTGCCCTATGAAGCGATCAAGCTGGTCAAAGGACAGCCGTTCCTGCTCGACATGATCGTAGGCGTCACTGCGTTGGGTGATGCCCATGGCAAGGTTCGCAAAACCTGGCAAGGGTCCCGCAATGCCTTGGCCAGCTTGGAGAAATACGCGCTGTTTGTTCCGTGAGGATAGAACTGGTTTTGCTCAGTCTTGCTCCAGGATCATTTCTTTGAAACGTTTCTCGTACGCTTCGATAAACGCTTGGGCCGGGGGGCCGGTGATGGTTTGCGTGTTTTCGTCGGCCAGGTCTTTCATGGTTTGACGCAAAGAACCCCACACCTTTTCGTACACGTCGCGCGGTAGACGGTTCAATCTTTTGATTCGCGGTTCTTTCACGGTTGTGCCTTCCGCGTTTTCGACCTCGACCTCTTCGATCAGCAGGTCCCAGACGAGCGGGATGGACCGGGGCGGGGTGTACATGACCGGCGGCCAGTTGAGGATGACATAGCCGTTGAAACGCACGCGTACGAGCAGGTCGCCGTTGGGTTGGCGATGGGCGAAAAGCAGGCTGTCGCGAATATCGTCCGCGCAGGTGAAAGGATCGTAGCTCTTGCCCCTGATCTGCCAGCGCTCCAGGATGTCGCGCAGAACCGTCTCTTTGGTGGTCTTTTGCAGGTTGCGACCGATCGGTCCCCAATCTTCAAATTCGACCCATTCGCTCAAGTGTCGGGCAAACATCTCGGGCTTGGTTTTGACGATCTGCATGGTGCGCAACATATCCCTGATCTGTTCGGGTATGTGGTAGCGCTGAGCCCGGGTCTTGACGTTGCCGACCATGGCGCGCCGCTTTTCCTTTACATCGACTACTGCTTTGCCAATAGCGCATAGGGCCGGTTGTTCGCTTTGCAGCAGGTAACTGGCGTAATAGCCTTTGTCCGGCGCCTTGATGCGGACACGGTAAATGACCGGACCCTGGATCAATTTTGACAGCGTTTCAGGGATGCTGTCCTGTTCAAGCATCTGGGCCAAGGACGCGGCAGCGATGCGGTCGGCTTGCAGAACAGCGTGGTCGCCCTGGTTGTAGCTGTCGTTTTCAGGCTGGTTTTCCTCGTGAAAGCGGCTGATTTTGAGGCTTTGACCGGTAGGGTAGACGAGCCAGAAGACTAGTTCGGCGGTGCCCTCGTAGCGGTTGTCGGTCCAGCAGTAAATGGGCGTACCCGCGGTGAATATCTGGCCCAGGTTGTTCCATTCGCCGTTGTTGAAAGGGTGCAGGTTGATAATGTCGGCTGAGGTCGGTTCGGTTGAAAAAGCTTCGGGTTGTTCGGTTCGACCGTCCACGTCATTGGCCAGCGAACTCTGAACATAGATGTAATCGATGGCTGCCCGGGCATGGGTGGCGCCGATCCATTGGTGGTCCACCTCGATCAGGTAGGGCAACCCGGCCTTTTGCGGTGCTTCCTGGGTGCTGAGCATGTTGCCGTTGAGACTCAAGCGCATGTAGCGGTCTTCGCGGGTCAGGGTCAAGGTGATGGGCTGATCCTCGACCGGCAGTTCCGTTTCCTTGCGCTCGCGGTCAATGGCGGTGAAGGCTTTCCAGGACGCATCGGCATCCATGGCGTGGTCAACCGTCAGACCGGCGTCCATGCTGTGCTGTCGGTCTTCGCTGATCATGCGGCATCTGAGGGTGTAACGGCTCGCGCTTTCGATTAGGGCGTGGTCGGTGATGCGCATCATGACGACCAAGTCGCCTTTGAACGTACAGTGGTTTTCTGTGCTGATCAGGGTGACCGGTCCTTCGCTGCTCTCGTCAGCTTTGACGTTTATCCGCAGGCGCCCGTTCTTGAGGCGCCAGGTCTTTTTCGCCGCTTTGTTGACGTTCCAGATGCGCGAATCGACTTTCCAGCCGTCAAAGTTTTCACGTAGCGTGTATTTCATGCCTGCCTGGGGCGGCAGCGGTGGTTGGGCTTTGAACATGGGCCCGGCTTTCAGTTCACGGAACAGGTCGACCCATTGCGTTTTGGCCTGATCCAATGTCTCGACGGTACGGCGCGCGCGTCCGGGCGGCGCCAGGTGCGAAGCCAGGGCGCGTTTGGTTGAAGGCTGGGCCGCGGGCAGGCCGAGAAACAGCAGTTGCGCCGCGAACTTGCGATCCGCCGGCGCCCAGGTCTGTTCGATGAAGCGGCATTTGGCTGTGCGAAAAGCTGTCGAGGGCGGCATACCGCGCAGGCAGGCGTCGCTGAACAGGCGCCAGAACAGGTCGCCGCCGCCGCTCCCGGCATCGTTGCGGTAACCTGCGCCGGTCAGGCCGATAAAAGCGCGCGCGCCGTGACGCAGAAACGCCATGGCAACGCTCTGTGCGCACGAGCGGCGATGCACGGCGGCACTGTAGTCGGCATTGCACAGCACCACGTCGACCCGACCGGCATTGTTGACTGTGAAGGCCGTGGGAAAGAAGATGGAATTGCGTTTCTCGCCGAGCAGCACGCTGGTGTTGCCGGCCATGCCGAACAGGTCGAGATAAAGGCTGCCGTCGCTGACAAACTGTTTGTTCAGGTCGCGCGCATGGGAAGGTTCGCTCCAGAAGAAATTATCGCCCTCGGCCACGGGATTGATCCGGCTGACCATGCGGTCGGCGGCCTTGCGCGATGCGCAGGCCACGCCTTTCATCGGTTCGATCCGCACCGGTTGGTGGCTGTCCGCAACTCGATAGAGCACGCTTTGCGCGTTGCCGACGATGTCCGGGTCGTCCGGGATGCGGCCCAGGTCGACATCGGGCCGCTGCAGCGGGTCCTGGTCGAAATTGACATAGAAATCGTCGCCGTAGACGATGTCCGGATCGCCGTCCGATTTTTCGTGGCATGGATTGAAGCGCTTGATGAAAGGTACGATGTCGCAGTCGCCGAAGATGAGCACGCCTTGCAGGTTGCGGCTGCGCACGAATTCGCGGATCACGTCCCGGTTTTCCCGGTGATCCAGAACAATGTCGTAGATTTCGCCCAGTTGTTTCAACCAACTGTAGATGTGGAAAAAATCGGCGCCGTGCTTGGCTTCCAGCCTGGGCAGGCTGGTCACCACCAGCAGTTTCGGTGGTATCTCCAGCTCGGGCAGGCCAAACAGGAGCTGGTCGCTCTTTTCTTTCTGGTTGGTCATGCCGATGGCGCGGTGGGGCAGGGGCTGGATGCCTTCTTCATTGTCGCCGTACACGTTGGGCATGTCCTGTTCGTAGGTAGGGAACATCAGGAATTCGGCTATGTTCAATGCGCTGGCGCCGGTGCCGAGATGCAGGGATTTACGACCAATCCGGCGCAGGACCAGTGGAATGCCCTCGACATCCACGGATTTGTCGCGCACGTAAACATGGCTCATCACGGCCTGGCGGCCCTGGCCGGCGACAATTTCATCGCGCCGCACATCTTTGAGCAACAGGTCCTGGTACCGCCCCTCTTTTTCCTCCAGGGTCAGCGCGTGGGATTCCAGCAGCCAGGCCGCGCGGTTTTCGGGGATGGCCGGCAAAGGCAGCAGCCGGGGCAGGAGCAGCGCGCACACGGCCACGAACCAGAACATCAGGGCGGTTTCCAGTTTACGCAATACGCCACGAGGACGGCGGATGAGCAAAAACAGGAGCAGCAACCAGCCTGTGCTGTACGTGATGGTGAGCAGGCTACTCTGACAGGAGCTGAAAAGATCGGTCAGCGCTTGTGAATTCATGATTTCTTATCCTCTTCCCGTTTCACCACATAGGTGCCGCTCAGGTAATCTCCCAGGCGCCGGTGGGTCGGAATGAGCGGGATCATAAAAAGACCGCATACCAGGTCGGGTATGCGCAGCATGGTGCGCAGAAACGTGCGCAAAGGACCTGGAGTCTTGCCACGCTTGGTGATGATCTTCATGCCGAGCATGCGTTTACCTAGGGTCATGCCGAACAGGCCTTCGGTAAAGATGAAGTAGAACAGCAACACACCATAGGTGGCCTGGTACCAGGCGCGGACAAGACAGGGGTGCGGGCCGTCGCTGAACAAGCCCTGAACCAACAGACGTCCGTTGGCCAGTTCTCCGCCGGCGACCACCAGGACAGGGCCGCTCGCCAGAATCAGCAGTGTGCAAAAAATCAGGTCAATGGCATGGGCGTATACGCGCGGACCCAGGTTGACCGATTGATTATGAAAAAAGGCGGTCAGGCGGAATTCGCAGTTGTCGGCCGTGACACTATCGCCCATGAATTCCGTCGGGCTTGAATTCTCAATCAGGTTTTCCGGCAGTTCGCCCTGTTTCAACGGCGCGCCGCACTGCTGACAAAACCTGTCGTTATCCCATATTTTCGTTCCGCAACTCGGACATCTCATTGTGATCGTTCCTCCAGGTACGGCTGGGTTCAGGACCGTCTCATGCGCATGGTTTGAAGCATATACACCGCGCCCCACAAAAGCAAACAAGGAATGTAGATTCCATGGCGCAGGGCATGGGGCAGACCGACCCAGCCGGCGACCATGCCCGGTTGCAGGGCGCAAAACGAACAGGCCAGCAGCATGACGTTCTCGTAGGGGCGATTGCGGCAGCACATCCAGTTCTGGGTGACCGCGGCAAACGTACAGGTGGCCAGGCAGGTCATGCCGAAGATGAGCAGGCCCACGGGCCAGGAGACAACGCCTTCCAGCAGCAGTTCGCCATTGAACACGAACATAAAGGGCAGAATCGCGGTGCGCATGTCGTAGATAAAGCCCTGGATCCCCGTGGGGATGGGGCGCGAACGGGCGATGGCGGCCGCGGCATAGGCGGCCAGGCCGACCGGCGGCGTGTCGTCGGCCAGGATGCCGAAATAAAAACAGAACAGATGCGCGGCCATGATGGATACGGCAAAGTTGGCATCGGCAGCCATGTCGACGATGATCACGGCGGTCAGCGAAGCCATGGTGATATAGGTGGCCGTGGTGGGTAGGCCCATGCCGATGACCAGGCTGGCCGTGGCGGTGAGCAGCAGCATGATCAGGATGTTGCCGCCGGAAAGCACGTCAATGGCTTCGGACAGGTTTTGACCCAGGCCCAGAGCCACGATGCCGACGATGATCCCGGCGCCGGCCGTGGCCAGCGCCACTGGCGTCATGTTGCGTGCGCCGGCCACCAGGGCGTCGAACAACTCG
>CAZOLK010000128.1:0-14206 GCA_964580325.1 uncultured Verrucomicrobiota bacterium
ATTAGTTTGCTTTGTCATTTGAGTTTTGGTATTTCTGCCTTCATGAAAAAATCAAGTTCCTATCAATATCAATTTTCGATCCACTCGATCTGGTCGGTCATCATGTAGCCTTCGGGGCAACCACCGTATTTTTTGCAGCGGTCGTTGCTGGTCCACCAGTAGTTGTTATTAAACGCAATGGCCAGGATCGGGCCGTACTGGACATGGTAGACATTGCCTTTATAGGTCGGCCGTGCCGGATTGGCAGGTTCCGGGCCGTTCTGCGGATTGATGAACTCGGCGTTGAACACGGCTTCGGCGCTGTGCGTTGCATAGGGCCACTTGTCCAGGCCCACCGGCGAGCCGTCACTGTCGCGAAATACGTTGAGCAGGGCCTCGTGGTTGCCCATGGCGGTCCAGACCGGGCGCGAGCGCCAGAATCCGGCCATGGCCTGTTTCCAGGCGCGCAACTGCAGGCTGAAATCGTCGCGGCTCGAGGTATAGCCGTTGACCAGGTCGCCGCCGAACAGGAAGAAGTGGGCATCGCGCCGGGCCGCATCCTGGGCCAGTCGGCTGAGCGTGGCATAGTTTATGCCCATGTACTTCTGCTCGCCGGGCAGCACGCCCTCACGGCTGTCACTGGCAAACCCGAACGAGACGCGACCGCGGAAATCGGTGGGCGGCGCAGCCTTGAACCGGTACGGAATCGTGCGCGTGACCTGGTCATCGAACGTGCATTCGACGCGGTAGATATAATCGCCCAGCGGCTTCAACCCGCTCACTTCCACCCGGTGCTCAAAAGCTGTCTTGCTCGAACTGAACTTGATCCAGTCGCCGACGCGCAAGTCAAATCCGCCGCAGCGCACGCCCTTGCCAGGCTTGGTTGTTCCAAGTACCGGAGCCAGGTATACCTGGCCGTGAACCTTCTCATCGGTGCGCCAGCAGACCGTTACCTGATCGGGTTGACCGCTGTGCAGCGAGATGAACGGACCCTCGACAAGGGTGCATTTTTTCACAAAACCGCCGTTTTCCTCACGTGCAAACGCAGCGCGCGCATCGTAAAAGCCGAGGTGCTCAGGTGTTTTGCCCGGAATTGCGCGGTACAGGTTCATGCGATAGTGCACCATATGGGTCAGGATCTGGTCGGGAGTGGCCGTACTCCAGTCGTTGGCGTCGTACTTGGGCTTATGCATTTTGAGCAGGCTCACAACACCCTTGCCCTGCTCGATCGGCGTCATCAGGCGGTGACGCGGATAATCATAATCCGCCTCGCCGGCTTCAAAGGGATAAGGCCCTGAGCAGACCTCGCCGTACAGGTTGGTGTCACCCAGGTCCAGGAGGAGCCCGGTGCTGTTTCCCCCTGTAATATTGAACATCTGGTCCCAGGTCAGCACATTGCGAATTTTAAACTCGGCAATCGCGCCGTTGGTGGGCACCAGTACGGGCAGGTTACTATCGTCCGCCGAACATACGCACGACACACAAATCGTAACCAGGATACCAACAATCTGCTTCCATTTCACCAGGTACATAGGGCAACTCCATAGTTAAGGTAAAAAAATCGCGACATTGTGGCAGACGATCCAGCCCATGTCGAGCCACAATCACGAACAACCCCAATGTTCCAGGATCTCATCCACCCGGGCAAATGCAACGGCAGTATAGGTATCGGCCGCGCCGTAATAGATGGCGATGCGACCGGTGTCGCCGTCGACCAGGGTAGCGCAGGGGAAGACGACGTTGGGCACGAAACCGGTGGTCTCGTAATCCTTCTCCGGAGTGAGCAGGTAATCGCTGGTGCGATGAATCACGCGCCACGGCTCATCCAGGTCCAGCAGCGCAGCGCCCATGCTGTAGACAAAGCCGTTACAGGTGCCGGACACGCCGTGGTAGAACAGCAACCAGCCTTGCGTGGTTTCAATGGGCGCCGGACCGGCGCCGATTTTGACGCCCTGCCACCAGGCGCCGCCGCTGCGCATGACCAACCGGTGCTTGCCCCAGAAGGTCAAGTCCGGGCTGTGGCTCAGCACAATATCACCGAAAGGCGTATGCCCGCTGTCGCTGGGCCGGCTCAACATCACGTAATGACCATTGATCTTGCGCGGAAACAGCACGCCGTTGCGGTTAAAGGGCATCAAGGAGTTTTCCATGCGCATGAAGCGAATGAAATCATCGGTGACGCCCAGGCCGATGGACGGACCGGGAAAGTCGTCGCACCACATGATATAATAGCGGCCTTCAATGGGAATCACGCGGGGATCGTAGGCATAGTTGGCCTGCCCCACCGAGTTGCCCTCCACATCCAGCCAGTCAATGGGCTTGTCTGAAATACGCCATTGCAGGGCATCGGGACTGAAACCGGAATAAAGCAACGGCATACCATTGCGCTGATCCGCGCGGAAAACACCCGCAAACTCCTGGCCAAAAGGGACGACGCTGCTGTTGAAAATACGCGCCGTGCGCGGTGTCGGGTTCCAACCCAGGACAGGGTTGCCGCTGAAGCGCCATACCAGGTCCTCGCAATCGGCAGCAGGCTCCTCCCACGGAATGTCAGCCAAAGCCGGCGCGACTACACACGATTTCTTATTATTGCTCATACTTCATTTCCAATGCAGTAAAGATGCTCATGCAGTATTATATAGATCCATCAGAAACTATTTTTCAAGCGCGCTTTCCTTTTATTATGATACATGGGGGCATAATGAAACGGGGAATAGGCAAACACAAGCGTCTCACCGCATGCGACCACCACGTCACCATGATTTCTTTTTTCTTTTTTTAAATAACCCTTGCAAAATGAATGCTATGGGGGTTCAATACATGCCAAGTGAGGTGAATATCAACACTTTAATCGTCGGTGGTCATCACGAATCATAAAAATGGGGAACATTATGAAGACCGATTTTTTGTTTTTATATAGGTGGACTTTCTTTAAAACGATCCTTCGTTTCACGGGGGTGTTGCTGGGTATGACGGCGCTGTCCAATCAAGGGGCGTTGGCGGAGACCGAAACCGTATGCGCTAAAGTGAAACTGCAAGTCGAACAAGAACTTACGTTAGAACGTCAAGCTTTTAACGCTTTCATGCGTATCAACAATGGCATCGACCAAATAGCACTCAGCAATGTCGCCATCTCGGTTCATTTTTATGATGAGGCAGGAGAAGAGGTGGGCGCATCGTCAGATCCCGATGACACCAATGCCGTGTTTTTTATTCGTATCGACCAATTGAAGAATATTACGAGTATAGAAGATGGCGTGGTGCAACCGCAAACATCCGCCGAGATACATTGGCTTATTATCCCAGCTCTGGGCGCTGCCGGCTTCCATGAATTCGGAACCATGTATAATGTAGGCGCAACCCTGGAATACACCCTTCTGGACAAGCAGGAAGTGGTGAATGTCTTGCCCGATACCATTAGCGTCAAGCCCATGCCTGAATTAAACTTAGACTATTTTTTACCTCACGATGTGTTCGGCGACGATCCCATGACGACATTCGAAGAGACGCCTATTCCTTTTATACTGGGGCTTCGTGTTAAAAATGCAGGATACGGCCCCGTTCATCAACTCCAAATCGAAAGCGCGCAACCTAAAATTACGGAAAACGAATTAGGTCTGCTTATCGCTTTTCAACTTCTTGGTACGGAAATCGACAGCATTCCGTCCAGTGCAAGCTTGAATGCCTCTATCGGCTCCATCGAGCCGGGTGCCGCAACCATGGTGGCCTGGAAAATGACGGCTTCCCTGACCGGCGAATTCACGGAGTTCAATGCCTCTTACACCCACGACGATGAATTGGGTGGTAAATTGACTTCTCTGATTCAGGGACTACAGACCCATACGCTTGTTAAAGATGTCATTGCGGATTTGCCAGACAGAGACAGCATAGTCGATTTTCTGGCGTTGGACACGGATTATACGCTTTATGAGTCCAACGGTCAGAACCTGAGCGTCACCAACCTTTCGGATCAGGCTGAGTTGACACTCCAGGAATCGACCTCGATCAAAGAAGTCTACCAAATCACCACACCTGCTTTTAATGGCGCCGGCTACGTACAGGTCGATTTTCGTCAATTCGATGGCGTACAGGTGCTCAGCGTAATCCGAAGCGATGGAAAAAAACTGTTGCCGGAAAATACGTGGTTGACCAAACATCGTCAGGCAGCCACACTGCCATGGCAACACGAGTTTTGCTTATTCGATATGAACGGTGGTGGCAGTTATGTCTTAACCGTGGATATCACGGAGGCCCAAAGCAACCAACAGCCTCAAGCCGTGATCGCGGCCGCCCCTTTGAGCGGCGACCTGCCGTTGATCGTCTCTTTTGACGGCAGCGATTCTTCGGACAGCGACGGAAATATTGTCTCGTATGAGTGGGATTTCGGCGATGGCACTGATCCGGTTTTGACAAACGAGATTTTGCATATGTATACTCAACCCGGTGATTATACGGCATTCCTGACGGTGATGGACGATGATGAAGCTGTAGACCTGACTTCGGTAGCCATACATGTCGATGATCCGGCGACCAACCCTCCGCCGCCGTCGGGCATTACCTGGGAAGTCGGTGTGGCCAACCTGGTCGATAATCAACAATGGACCACGGTCAACCTGCACAGCAACTATACAGATGCGGTCGTGATCTGTACACCCAACTACACAGGCGACAACCCTCCGCAGGTTGTGCGCGTGCGCGATGTTGCCAACCAGAGTTTTCAACTCAAAATGGACCGCGCTGATGGATCGAGCAGCGCCACGCCTGGTGTGGCCGTGCATTACCTGGTCGTCGAAGCTGGTGTATACAGCAATGAGTCTCACGGTATCGATATGGAAGCCGTCAAATTCCTTTCCACGGTTACGGATCGAAAGAAGTCGTTTATTGGCGAATCGCGCACGTATGCTCAGGAATATACGCAACCTGTGGTGCTTGGCCAGGTCATGAGTTACTCCAACGATGCGTTTTCGGTTTTCTGGTGCCGTGGATCGAGTGCTGTCGCGCCACCTACACCCACAACGCTTCACGTAGGCAAGCATGTGGGCGCCGATGCCGCAGATCGCGCTCCAGAAGTACTTGGTTACGTCGTCCTGGATGCCGCGACCGGTACGGTCAGCGGCGTCTCGTTCATGGCCGGCTTGGGTGCGGATACCGTGCAAGGCATGGATAATGCACCGCCCTATACCTATGCGATTGCCGATGCCACCAATGCCTGCTGTGCCGTGGCCAGCCAGGCGGCCATGGATGGTTCAGACGGCGGATGGTGCGTGTTGTACGATACGCGCCCAGCGTCCAACGAGGTGTTGCGCCTGGTCGTGGACGAGGATAAACTGGATGATGCCGAACGCAGCCACACCACGGAGCAAGTCGGTTGGCTCGTATTCCAGGACCATGAGGATCCGGGATCTCCTTCGGGTTTGATGGCCGATGCACCCACAGGAGCACGGGTTGATGTGAGTTGGACCCCGGCCACCGATAATATTGGCATAGCCCATTACCGGGTCTATCGTGACGGCCAGTTTATCGGCGCCTCTGAGATAGCGGCATTCAGTGACACAACGGTTGCTTCCGCCATGACCTACAGCTATACCGTAGCTGCCGTGGATTACGCGGATCGTGTTTCGGCGCTGAGCGCTCCGGTAGAAGTGACCACACCGCAGGTTGATCTGGTCTGGGAATACGGCCAGGTCGCGGTCGACGACCAGGGCTGGGTCCAGGTGACTTTGCAGCATAGCTATAACGATCAGGTCGTTGTTTGCACCCCAGCTTCGGACGAAACCACGCCTCCTATGGTTACGCGTGTGCGTAACGCATCCGGCAATAGCTTTGAAGTGAAATTGCAGCGTGTAGACGGCCTGACCGATCCATTGACCCAACGCGATGTTCGTTATGTCGTGGCCGAAGCCGGTCGTTACGAGCAAGCCATGCATGGCATTCGCATGGAAGCGCTCAAATACACCAGCACGATCACTGACGATAACAATAGCTGGCTTGGTGAATCCCGTCCTTATCTCCAGACGTACACGCAGCCTGTTGTGCTGGGTCAGGTCATGAGTCATAACGATGCGCGTTTCTCCTGTTTCTGGAGTTGCGGCGCGGTTCGCACGGACCCACCCGGCACCACTGAATTGTGCGTTGGCAAACATGTGGGAGAAGATCCGGTTACCGCACACACGAATGAAATCGTAGGGTACATCGTCATCGAAGCGGGTGAAGGAGAGGTGGCGGGACTGGCCTATGCGGCCGGACTTGGCGCCGCTACCGTTAAGGGCCTTGGCGATGCACCGCCCTATGCCTATTCAGTAAGTACCATAGACGATGTGGCCAATGGCGTGATCTGCATGGCTGGCATGGATGGCGGCAATGGCGGTTGGGCCGTGTTCTATGGAAACGATCCGCTGGATCAGGGCCAGGTACAACTGGCCGTGGACGAAGATCAACTGGCTGATCCGGAACGTGCTCACATCGGCGAGCAGATCGCCTGGCTGGTCTTCAAAGACCGCGAACCGCCTACAGTGCCGACTGGACTTCAAGTCGATGCTTTCGATGCTATTCAGGTTGCGCTGAGCTGGATGCCTTCTACGGATAATGTGGGTGTGCGCGAATACGAGGTTTATCGCGACAGCACGCTGATCGGCAGCACCACTGAATCCACGTATCTTGACGATACCGTTGCACCCGCGACCAGCTATAGCTATATGATCGCGGCTTTGGATCACGCGGACAACTGTTCCGCGCAAAGCGATCCAGTTGTTGTAACCACACCCGCATCACCACTGGTCTGGGAATATGGCGTGACCCAGGTCGACAATCTCAACTGGACCGCGGTACCCCTGCAACAAAGCTACGCGAACATGGTGGTCATCTGTACTCCGGTCTACGATAATAGCCATGCACCAGCCGTGATCCGGGTGCGTAACGCGTCCGAAGGTTCATTTGAAGCGCTGGTCCATCGTGTAGACGGCTCCATGGATGCATTACCCGCAATAGACATGCACTACCTGGTTGTTGAAGCCGGAGTATATACCGAAGTCGGTCACGGCGTACGCATGGAGGCTGTTACATACACCTCGACCTATACCGCGCAAAATAATGACTGGACGGCTGAACCGCGGGATTACCTCCAAACCTATACACAGCCAGTCGTGCTGGGTCAGGTCATGAGTGCGGCAGATGCACGCTTCTCCTGCTTCTGGAGCCGCGGCACAAGCGCTGGCAATCCTCCTGACGCAACGGTTTTACACGTGGGGAAAAACGTGGCCGAAGACCCGGCCGCAACACGCACCAACGAGACCATTGGCTATATCGTCATCGAAGCCGGCCAGGGCCAGGCTGCCGGGGTGGACTATAGCGCGGCACTGGGCGCCAACACGGTAAAAGGCATGGGTAATGCACCACCCTTTATGTACCAGGACATCACGTTGACCGATGCGGAAAGTGCAGTGGCCTGTATTTCGGGCATGAACGGAAACAATGGCGGTTGGGCCGTGCTGTACAGCCCAGACCCATTGAACGGGGATCAGCTTCAGTTGGCCATTGATGAGGATACGCTCCAGGATACGGAACGCTCCCACATTACTGAACAGGTGAGTTGGATTGCTTTCAAAGCCGCCGGCGCCGGCGGGCGTCGCAACCGAAGCGCCATGCTGCTGGATCGTTCGACAAGATTTGGTTTTGTGCAGTGGTATCGTTTCGAAGATGCCGGCGTATACCAGGCTACGCAAACGTTGTTGACCTTGACCAATGCTGCTGGTGACGTGGCAGGCACAGTATTGACTGATGCGGGTGCGTATCATGCCTTCCTGCGACGAAAAGGCATGGATGCCATGGACCTGGGCACCCTGGGTGGTCGGCATAGTTATGCCTTCGCTTTGAATGATACAGGTGAGGTGGCCGGTTCCGCGCAGAATCAAAAGGGGATCTACCGTGCATTTGTATATCGTGATGGACGGATGACGGAACTTGGCGCGCTGAGCCAGGGTTGGAGTGTGGCGCTGGGGTTGAACAACGCTGGCCAGGCCGCGGGTGGCGCCGCGGACCTCGAGGCCCAGGAGCAGCCTGTCTTTTTTGACCAGGGAGCTGTGCGTGTTCTAACAGTACCGAGCAGTGGCATGGGACGCGCCCTGGACGTCAATGATCACGGCATCAGCGTGGGCTGGGTCTTGAATGATGAAGAGCGGATCTGTGCAGTGCTCTGGACCACCACGGGTGAAATGATCGATCTCAACACCCGTGTTATCGACCAGCCGGACTGGATGCTGAACCAGGCGCAGACCATAGATGAGCATGGTATCATTGAAGGCATTGGGACCGTCGAAGAAGTGGTTCGACGTTTCCGCCTGATCCCCATGGATGATGTGAACAAGGAGTGATTCCATGCAAAGCAACTTCACTATACCATGGGCTGTATTGGTAACGGCAGGCATCTTGTTTCAAACCGAAACGGCAGCGCATTCGGCGCAATACACGGCCCATCTCGGACAATCGACCAATATCGAGGTTACGGTAGAGAACCCAACCTCCAGGCCCATGGTGCTGACCAATGTCCAGACATCGTGCTCATGCCTCAACTCACTCGCATTTCCCGCGATCGTCCCGCCCCGCGGACAAGGCAAGCTGACGCTGCATTACAAACCTTCCAGCCTGGGACTGCATGGATATGACATCATGCTCCAGGCACACGAACAAACCAATACGACCTTGAGTATTGATATCCAGGTCGCCCGATACCGTGATCCACGATGTTACGTGGACTTGAAGGTGCTGGACACCAATGCGGATCGGAAGTACCTGCTGGTCGATGTGCGCTATTCCGCAGCCTATCAAAAGGCGCATGTTCCCGGATCGCTGAACATTGCACCGTATGCCCTAAAAGCCAAAAGGTTCCTGCGTAAAGCGCATGTCGTTTTGGTCGACCAGGGATTGGGCGATTATGCCTTGGAACAAACCTGTCGCGCATTGAAGGAGCAGGGCTGTAAGAGCGTACATATTCTACAAGGCGGATTGAACGCCTGGCATCGCGCCGGACGTACCCTGACAGGTTCTGCAGCCGCCATCCACGATGTGTCATTGGCCAAGCCGCATGACGTGGCGCAAGCGCTGGGCAGCGACTGGAAAATCGTCATGCCCCTGATGCCGGACCTGGAGACCATCAACCAATCCGAGCCAGTTTTTACGCTACAGGGTCACCCTGTTCAACCCATACCGTATCAGAATGGGCAGAGCTTTGCCGCACTGCTGGAGATCGCCATGCAAATGAAACCCGCATCGCGCAAGATACTGATCGTGGACCAGGACGGCAGCGCATATGGAAAAGTTCGCAAAGCACTCGCGGGGATGGATGCTGATATATTCTATCTCCAAGGGGGCATGACCGGCTGGGAAAGCTATCGTATAACCAGCAAAGCGGTCAGCGCTGGTATCAAACGCACGGTACGTCACGGTGCAACCAAACGTAAACGCGGTTGTAAAGGATGCTCGGGATGAATTCGAGTTTGGAAGGTCACATGAATAGAAGAATTGAAAAATTAATGATACGCTTATTCGCATTGGCTCTGGCACTGCCGCTCATGGTCAAGGCCCAGACCAACCTTTTTGATACGCCCTGCCCGGATTCCGCGTATGATATATCACGCCAGGTCCGTTATGCGTATACCTTGAGCAACCATCAAGGTGTCCCGGCTACCAACGTCGAGTTCCTGGTATGCGCACCCTTACCGCACACCTCACACCAATGGCGTCGTCGCCTGGAAACATCCCACCCGGCTTTGCTTGAGCAGGACGCCCTGGGCAATGACCTGCTGCGCTTCAAGCTGGACACAATCACGCCCTATGCGCAGGTCATGATCCGGATCAAGGCCGACATGCTCATGCGTGCCGCACCCGCGGACCTGTCTCCAGTTGATCCGGCCGGAGTATATCTTGGTTCAGCGCCATATATCGAGAGCGAGCATGCTGAGATCACCGCCCTTTCCGCTAAATGGAAACGTAGCGCAACCAAAACGACAGTCCGTAATTTCGAACGCGCTGTGCGCGGCTGCCTGAAAAGCACTGGATTCCAGGGTCATACCCGCAGCGCTCTTTACGCGCTACGCCAGAAAAAAGGGGATTGCACCGAGGCTGCCAGCCTGTTCACGGCCTTGTGCCGTGCGGCGGATATGCCGGCCCGGGTCATGGCCGGGTATGTGGCGCCCAACCATGCCGTTCTGGAGCCCAACGGCTTGCACAACTGGGCCGAGGTGCATAATGGTACGACCTGGCGCATCATCGACACCCATGCACACCAGGACAAATTCGCTCCCGAGTTGTATATCGCTTTCAAAATCATCCATCACGGCGGATGGCAGGTGGGCGCACCTCAACACTTACCAGGCGACAGACGCCATGCGGTGTTTGGTGCGGATTTGCAGGTACACATGAATCGCAGACCAAAACGTAATCGTGTGACCGGTGAGGTTTATCGTTGACCATTGACGAAAAGGAAAAGGAGATTGATCATGGGGAACTGTCATTTTTCAAGGAGGTTGAGCATGTGTAAAACGCGAACGAAACATACGCATCACCTTGTCGGCACACGGTCTGGAATGCTGCGGCAGGCCGCACGCAGCCTGGCGCCTGGCCTTTGGCTGCGACTCGTCATCGTCATCGTGTGCATGGCTGCGAGTTCACAGTGCGCGGAACGGTTGGTTGTGGATAGTGACTTGACCATTGCCGCAGGTGATCTCAGCCATGAGGGCAAGGACGTACTGGTACTCGGCAATGCCACACTGACCGTAAATGGGACCCATGTGTTCAACAACCTCTGGGTCAGTAACCAAGCCATGGTCACCCATTCACCAGCCACGACCAGTGAAGCCTTTCATCTGGATTTGGCCATCTCCAATAACCTACACGTCAGTTCAAACGCCAGCATCGATGTGACTGCTAAAGGTTATTTGAGCGGCCGGACTTTTAGCAATACTACCGAAGGGGCCAGTACAGGCTACAATGGCGGCAGTTACGGGGGCTTGGGGAAAGTGCATGCTTCAGGAAGCGTTAACGCACCCTATGGCGACTTCCGCAACCCCAATGAAGTGGGCAGCGGCGGACATGACGGTAGTTCTGGCGGCGGCTTAATTCGCATCCAGGCCCAACATCTACTGCTCGATGGTAAGATCACGGCTGACGGAAAAGATGATAATTATGGTTGTGGCAGCGGCGGCGGCATCTTTCTTCAACTCCAGACCATCCGTGGATCGGGACAGATCCAAGCCCACGGAGGAAATAGTTTAAATGGCCTCGGCGATGGCGGCGGCGGTCGCATTGCCATCTATTACAGCGACGCGCAGAACTTTGACCTGACCAATCAAGTCCGTGTTATCGGCGGTGAAGGAACCTGCAAAGCCGCGGCCGGCACCGTTTATCTTAAAGCTGACAACCAAACCGGTTCGCTGTTGGTCGACAATGGAAACGACGGGACCGGTTGCGTCACCCCGCTCTGGCTGCCGGAAGGTTCTTCGTATCTTGAAAATATCACCTTGGCGAACACGGGTACGGTAGCCGAATGGTGGTCGCCCCATATCACGCCTTCCAACCTGTTCATCACTACGGGCGCCACCCTGACCCATGCGCCCTGTACCGCGGACCAAACTTTTGATTTACAAGCCACGATCTTGGGGACTTTAACCATTGCGACCAATAGCTATGTGGACGTGACCGGCAAGGGTTATCTGCCGGGCCGAACCCACGGCAACACGACCAAAGGCGCCAGCTCCGGTTATAGCGGCGGCAGTTACGGCGGTTTAGGCGGTGCGTACAGCGGTACGCCCAATGCGCTTTATGGCGAAGTTCAAAATCCCTGGGAATGGGGCTCTGGCGGCGCGGATTACTCGGGCAGCCCGGGTGGCGGTCGCGTTATTTTACAGTGTGCCGGCTTGCACGTGGACGGCGCCTTGATCGCGGATGGCGCTGACGCCTCCTATGGCGCGGGCAGCGGCGGCGCGATTTATCTCAACCTGGGTCAGCTCAGCGGCGATGGCGTAATCCATGCCCGCGGCGGCCATGGCGGACGCGCAGGTGGAGGCGGCGGCAGGATCGCGATTTATTACAGTAACCTCAACGGGTTCAATCTCGCCCGTATCGATAGCGTGGGCGGCAACGGCTCTGGCGCGGCGCACGGCGCGGCCGGCACGGTCTATCCCACCAACAGTGTCGCGTCCCTGGCCGTACTCGATGTGCTGCCCGCGCCCTATACGCCTGGCCCAGTCGATACGATTACAGTCACGTTCGGCAGCCCGCTGCAAAGCGGCTCCTTCGAATTGAGCGATGTCTACCTCGAAGGCCCGTCCGGTTCCGTGGCGCTGGACAGCCTAACCCTGCTCAGCCCTGGCGTTTATCGCGTCGATCTGGTCAGCGCCGTCAGCGCGGAAGGCGCCTACACGCTCTCGATCAATAACGATCCGCGCTCGTTCCTGGGCAGCGCTTTCGCCGAACCGTTCGTCTATGGCTTTACCCTTGACCAAACCCCGCCTACCCCACCGCTGGTGGTCAATTACAGCGCACCGCCCGCGATCAACGAGGTGACCACTAATGCGCCTGTACTCAACGGCACGTGCGAGGATCAGTCCGCGATATGGATCGATGCCGCACCGGCCGTGCTCCATGGCAACGGCAACTGGTCCCATGCCCATAGCCTGACCCAGGGCCTCAATCACATCGCTTATTTTGCCGCGGACCGTGCCGGCAACCGCTCCACCACCAATCGACTCACTTTTATGGTGGACAGCGTGGCGCCGTATATCGCATCCGTGCTGCCGGCCAACAATGCGTCCGTGTCCGAATCGCCAGCTCAAATCGACCTGAGCGTGATCGAGGCGACCAGCGGCGTGGATTTGCCGGCCTGTGTCCTGGCCGTGACCCGCGACACCGTGGCCGTGCCCGGCCACTGGAGCCTGGAGAACAACCACCTTTTGTTCACCCCGCAAAGCGGCTTAATGGACGGCATCTATCACGTGGAGGTCACGCCGGTGGACCAATTCGGCCATATCGGTCCCGTGTTTCAGAGCCAATTCACCGTAGATCGCATAGCGCCGGCCGCCCCTGTAATCGATCCCGTTACTTCGCCTACGATCATGGATAACCAGCTCATCGGTGGAACCAAAGAAGCCCAATCCGGGATCCGGCTCAACGGCGGTCAAATCAAGCCGGTCAGCAGCCAGACCGATTGGCAATATACCCAGGACCTGGACCCTGGCTCCAATGTGTTGAGCTACACCGCGTTTGACGCGGCAGGCAACGAGAGCGCGGCTACGAACATCGTCATCTATTACAACAACCTGCCGCCCGGCCCAGTCACGCCAACCGCTCACGTTCAAGGCAGCGGCATGGAGCTGGGCTTGAGCTGGAACCATTACGACGAAAACGCCAATGGCGGCGACATCGCCTACTACACCATCTACCAGCATTCCGCGGCTTTCAGCCACGCCGGCCAAGCTTCGTCCATAGGCACGCAACCGGCTGGCGTCAAAAACCATACGGTCAGCGGTCTGACCCGCGGCCAACCGCTGTATTACGCCATAATCACCACGGACAACATGGGCCTGGAAGATCTTAACGTAACTTCTATCGCGGCCACACCCGTAGACAGCGTGGCGCCGCCTGAACCCACGAATACCTGGTTCGACTGTTCCGGAACCAACCTGATTCTGCACTGGTCCGCTTCCACGGATCCGCACGCGTACCTGGCAGGCTATAAACTATATGTCACCAACGATCCCACGGCCGAAGACCTGAGCCCAGCCACGCTGGAATATACACTCAACGGCCTGGCCCCGTCCGAGGCTTATGCTTTTCGCCTGAGCACCTACGATAACGACGCAAACCAGAGCGTGGGCCTGAGCGTAACCGGGTACACGATTTTGCCCAACCCCACGGGCCTGACGGTCACGCCGTACGACGGCTATGCCCATCTGCATTGGCAACCCACCACGCCCGAAGCTTACGTGGACCATTACAACATCTATGTCGAGAGCAACGACTATACCGTAACCACCGGCCTGACCCCACGCATCAGCGCCACGTCCACCAACGCAGGCGTCGCGGGTTTGATCAACGGCCAAACCTATTATTTCAGCGTAACCGCGGTCAACCCATCCCAGGGCGAAGACACCAACGTGGTCACGGTCGCGGCCATGACCGAGGACGACGAGACCGGCCCGGTCCTGAGTAACCTGCGCTGGAACAACGCCACCCT
>CAZOLK010000129.1:0-14182 GCA_964580325.1 uncultured Verrucomicrobiota bacterium
TGGCGGGGGGCGGCTCGATAGCGTTGTTGACTGCGTCGACAATGCAGTCCCAGAACGTGGGGCGGCGCGGCCGCGGCGGCCCGTCAATCAGTATTTCGAACAGCAGGGCACCGAGTAAATAGACATCGCTGCACGTTCCTATGGCCGTCATGTCGCCGCGCGCCATTTCAGGCGCCATGTAAAGCGGCGTACCGCAAAGTTCCGGTTCGCGGCTCAGCCGGTCGGCCTTGCCGCTGCCGGTTACGTCAACGGCCAGGCCCCAATCCAGGACCAGCACTTCGCCGAACTCGCCCAGCATTACATTGGCCGGCTTCAGGTCGCGATGGATGATGCCGTGACTGTGCGCGAACGCCACGGCATCGGCGACGCGCATCAGGATATCCAGGTTGCGCGTCAGGTCGGTATCGGCCATGACCTCGCTCCAGACCGTGCCTTCGACCCGGCGCATGGCATAGAACAGGCGGCCATCATCGTTGACGCCCAAGTCGTAAATCGGCACAATATTGGGATGCTCCAGTTCACCGGTGACCACGGCCTCGGAAAGGAACTGGTTGCGTTTTTCAGCGTGAGCGTCATCATCGCAACGTAGCATTTTAATAGCGACCCGCCGGTTCATCGAGCACTGACGCGCCTCGAAAATCAGGCCCATACCGCCCTGCCCCATGGGCTTGACAATGGCAAACTCCGCATCGTGGCGCTCATCGTCACCGAGTTCCTGAACGCGGCGTTCGTGCAGCGCAATCAGCGTGGGCGCCTGGTTTGATGGGTCTTCGGATACCGTGGTGGCGTGCTGCTGACGGCGAATGCTGGCATCGGGGTTCAACTCGGCGTGGCGAAAACGGGCGCGAATGGTCGAGAACGAATCCTCTCCATGCCTGGCAACGATTTGCGGGTCTTGCACGGATTGCTCCCAAGAACTGCTGTTATCTTCACGCCCTTCCATGGTGCAACATTCCAATCCGATAATTTAGAACAGCATAGCTGAAATCAAGGCGGATGCAAGGAGGAAGTCAACATCGGCGCATCTCGGAGTTTGGTCATTCGTCACTGATCACTGGTCACTGGTAATTATAGTCGCTACATCATCTCCCTGCACCCTGCTCCCTCCCTCCGAAATCCGCAATCCGAAATCCATTGCTTCTCTCTTCTTCATGTTGTATTTTCCTTTCATGTCGTTCTTAGCCGATATACACATACATTCGAAATACTCCCGGGCGACGAGTAAGGAGTGCCACCTGGAAGGGTTGCACAAGTGGGCCCAGTTAAAAGGCGTGCGAGTCGTCGGTTGCGGTGATTTTACCCATCCGGAGTGGTTTGACGAGTTGCAGCGCAAGTTAACGCCGACCGACAACGGGTTGTTCCGCCTGCGCGACGAATTTGCCGCGCCCATGAACAGCGGCATTCCCGAAGCCTGCCGCGCTGAGGTCTTTTTCATACTCACCGGCGAAATCAGCAGCATTTACAAACGCGACGGTCGCTGCCGCAAAGTTCATTCGCTCCTGCTCGCGCCTGACCTGGAAACCGTGGTGCGGATCAATACGCAACTGGATGCGCTGGGCAACATCAAGTCCGACGGCCGGCCCATACTGAGCCTGGATCCCCGGAACCTGCTCGAAATCGCGTTGGAAGCCCATGCTAAAACATGCCTGGTGCCAGCCCATATCTGGACGCCCTGGTTCTCCATGCTCGGATCCAAGTCCGGATTCGATTCGCTGGAAGCCTGCTTCGGCGACCTGGCCAAACACATCTTCGCGGTCGAAACCGGACTTTCCTCCGACCCGCCCATGAACTGGCGTGTCAGCCTGCTCGACAACTGCACCCTGATCTCCAATTCAGACCTGCATTCACCAGCCAACCTGGGCCGCAACGCCAACATCTTTCACTGCGAACCGGCATTCGATACCATGATCAATGCTCTGCGCACCCGCAATTCGGCCCATTTCGGCGGCACCATCGACCTGTACCCCGAAGAAGGCAAGTACCATTTCGATGGCCATCGTAAATGCAACGTATGCATGGAACCGGAAGAGAGCCTGGCCCATGACAACCTCTGCCCTGTTTGCCGGAAACCGCTTGTGCTGGGCGTACTCCACCGTGTCGTGGAACTGGCTGACCGACCGAAAGGCGGCAAACCCGACCATGTGCCTGGTCACGAATACATCATCCCTTTGCCGGAACTGTTGAGCGAAATCTATGGCGTAGGCGCGCAATCCAAGAAAGTGCAGAACGCCTACCAGCGCCTCCTGGCCAAGTTCGGCCCGGAATTCACCATGCTGCGCGAAATCGAACCGGACCTGCTGGATCGCGACGACTGCTTTCTGCTGGGCGAGGCCGTGCGCCGCGTCCGCGCCAGACGCGTAATTCGTCAGGCCGGCTACGACGGCGAATACGGCGTGATCCACGCTTTCGAAGATCAGGAAATCGAGCGTTTGAAACGGCAGCATGTGGCGTTCGATGCCGACGCGGCCAAACGGAGCGCAAAGCGAAAAAAAAAAACGCTCCATAACCACGAATCGCCCGACCATCGACCATTGAGCGAACCAGCGACCGACGAACTGGCCCAAATGGTCCTGTTCTCCAAATACGACCAGTTGGCCGGCCTCGATCCCTCTCAGCGCAGCGCAGCCATGATCGTTGACCGGCCGCTGCTCATCCTCGGCGCCCCCGGAACAGGCAAAACCTTGACGCTCATGCACCGCATTGCTTACCTGACCGCCAACCTTGACGTGCAACCCCAGACGATCTTGGCCCTGGCCGCATCACACAGAGCTGTCGCCTGGATGCGCACCCAGTTGCCGCGCAAATGCAGAACCCTCGCCGATCCCGTCTTTGTCGAAACCTATCCCTCGCTGTGCCTCAAAATGCTACGCCGGTTCCACGACCGCATGGGCCTACCCGCCCATTTCGTGCTGATCGACCAAAACGAGGCCGCGGTCTTGCTGCAGAAATACAAGCGCATCTCTTTTCGTGAAGCGTGTGCCAGGATAGACGCCATTGACCAGGCGCGCAACGCAGGCAACGACCCGTTCGACCTGCCTGGATACCAGGAATTAACCGAAATGCTGATCCAGGAGGGCAAACTCGAACTCAATGCACTGATCCCCGAGGCGCTGCACCTGCTAGAAAACGAACCGGAAGCCGCTGCCGCGTTCGATTTTGCCCATATCTGCGTGGATGAATACCACAACCTCAACCGCGTCCAGGCCCAGTTGATCCGTTGCCTGGCACCGCACGGACAGGGCTTGTGCGCGACCGCCGACCCCAACCAGGCCATCTTTGACGACCGCGGCGGAGACGCCAATTACACACTGCGTTTCACCCGCGATTTTCCCCAGGCCACAAGCGTCGAACTGAGCTGCGACCATCGGTCCACCGGACACATTCTCCAATTGACGTCCACCGTGTCCACGCCGGAACGGGCGAACCGCGCACCCAAAGCCCGTTGTCTGGCTGAAAAAGGGGCGCGCGTGCGGATCTATCAGGCCGCCAGCGTGGCGGCCGAGGCGCGCTATATCGCCCAGGAGATCAAACGACTGCTGGGCAGACGGACGCCGACGCAAAACGACACGGAGCGCCAGGACACCTCACCCGCGACAGGCTACGCCCTGCGCGACATCGCCATCCTGGTCCGCTTTCGCCAACAGATGGAACCGTTGCGCAAAGCACTGGCGCGCATGGATCTGCCGGTTCGCGCCGTGGGCGACCTGTCATTTCTGGCCATGCCAGGCGCGGCGCGTGCCCTGGATGAAATCCGGCGCTCTTGCGTGAACCGCTGGCACGACCCAGCGGGTGAAGCGCTCAAGGGGTTTGCTATGCCGTCGGACATCGGCCCCGAGGCGCGCGACGCCCTGTCCCACTGCCTGCGGCTGGGTGCTGGCACAACCAGAGGTCTGGGTGACTTTATCGACGATATGGCGTTGCGCCGCGAAGTGGACGACTACGACCCAACAGCCCCGGTCGTGACCATACTGACCTATCGCACGGTCAGAGGCCTCGAATTTCCGGTCGTTTTCGTGGCCGGCTGCGAAGAAGGCATCATACCCTACATCCCGGCGGAAGGCAAGCCGCCCAAGCGCGACGGCGAACGGCGTCTGCTCTACGTAGCCCTGTCGCGTGCTCGTAAAGTACTTTACATCACGGCCTCGCGCCGGCGCACCCTCTTTGGCGTTACGCGCAAGGCGCGCTTGTCGCCCTTTCTGCACGACATAGATCGCCAATGCCTGATCCGACAAAAACGCGCCAGCCGCATCCACACGGTCACCCGCCAGCTCGAGTTCAAAATGTGATTTTTTTATGGTTGAAACGCCTCAGAAACCGCGTACCTTACAAAGCACTTATTTTATTTTTTTATTTTTTCAGTATAGGAGCAGAATATGGAAAATGTACTGGTTTTCATGATGGTTATGGCTAATTCCGAAAATGACATGCTTGTATTTTTTGTCGTTATCGGCATGGTCATCTTGCTCGGGATCGGCGCCTTGATTGCCTATTTATTCGAGCAGAAACGGACCAAAGAACTGGAAGCCATGAGCAAGTCCATGAACCTGCGGTTTGTGCAAAACGGCAGCGATTCGCTACTCAACCCGGTACGTGCTTTTCACCTCTTTTCCCAGGGCCATTCGCGCACAATCAAAAATTACATGCACGGTCAGGACGGCGAGACAGACCTGGCGGTCATGGATTACCGCTATGTCACCGGCTACGGCAAAAGTCGCCACACCTACCTGCAGACCGTGGTCATAATCACCTCGGTCAAACTTGACCTGCCCAAATTCGCGCTGCGACCGGAGAACCTGCTCCATAAGATCGGCAACGCGTTCGGCTACCAGGATATCGACTTCAAATCACACCCCAAGTTTTCCAATCGCTACCTGCTCCAGGGCGACCATGCGGATGCCATCCGCAAACTATTCAACCGCGAGATCCTGGTCCATTTCGAAACACTGAAAAAAGTCTGCGTCGAAGGCGGCGGCCAGGTGCTCGTCTTCTATCGCACCGAAAAACGCGTCTCGCCCAAAGAGATTAAAAAACTGATGGACGAAGGCTTCCGCATTTTCAACCTGTTTGTCAAAACGCAAAGCGGTTAGGCATCATTACACTGTATACTTTTCCAGCAACTTATCCAGTACGCGTTCGGCAACGAGGAAATGCTTGATGCGGATCAAACCGTTGCGGCCGACCAGTTCGCGGCGCACTTTTTCAGGTTTGGTTTTCAGACCCTCGGCCATTTCGACAATGTGTTGATCGATGTCGCTATCCTCCACGATCCAGCCTTCTTTTTCAGCGATCCTGTTGACGATCAGCATCAGCTTGACCCTATCCTCTGCGGCTTGACGCGTGGTCTTGCCGGCATTGTCCGCATCGCGATTCTCGGCGGCATCGGCGATTTCCTGGTCGATCAGCGAGGCAGGCAGTTCCATGCTGGTGTTGAGCACAAGCCAATCCTTCATATATTCGCGCAAGGCTTCCTCCTCCTTAGCCGGGTCCATATCGTCAGGCAGCGGAATTTTATGGTAATCGGGCAACTCGAAATCGGGTGCGGTCTCCACGGCAACCTTGAAACTCAAGCTTTTCTTTTTCTCATATTGCATGTCTTCGTATTTACAGGCCGCGGCCCAGCCCAGGCCCTGGTCCAACACCGCCTGCTGCATCAACCGCCGGGGGCAGCGAGCCTTGATTTCGTCACGAATCTGGGCCGCGTATCGGGCTTCGACAATAGCGCGCGGGGCCTTGCCCGGCCTGAAACCGGATATCCCCTTTTTCTTGTAATTATCCGCAGCCAGCTCATAATCGGAGGCAATTTCATCCCACGATGCTTTGATCGTCAACTGCTTGCGGCCCTCGTCCAACTCTTCCACACTGACCTTCATCAAGTTTATTCTCCGCTGTTCTTCTGGTGTTTGTTCTTCCGCAATTAAGGTTATTAAGCTATTTCACCACCATTTTGCAAGCCTGATTTCACGAACTGAGCCAACGGCCGGCGCCATAACCGGCCGCCGCCACTACAGAGCAAATGGCCATGCCCCAGATAATATCCACAACGACCACGAACAGGGGCCAACCCTTGATTGTAGCCATATTGGTCAGATCATAGGTGGCGTAGGTGAAGAAGCCAAACAACGCGGCCCAGAGCAGGGTCGTACTCAACGCTTCTTTTTCCAGTCCGGGCCGCACGGCAAACACCAGGATGCCCACAATGTAGATCAGGTAAAAGACCAACGCGGCCACCCAGTTGACCTGCAACGGCACGACCGGCCCCAGCCGGGTCCAATACATATCTTTGGCCAGGACACCCAGCCAGACGGCGTCAAAAAGCAAAAACACGGGAACCATACATACATACAGCTTGATGTAGAAAAAAATAGACATGATAGCCAGCCTTCCACTAATTTATTTTCCACCATGTATAACGTGTTCGCCGCCCGGAATCAAGTCGCGAGTTCAGTCAGATAGGTCCAGTAGCGCACCGGCATGTGCTGCCGCCGCAGGGCTGGATTGAGCCGGGCCTGGATATTGACGGTTTCATAGAACGTGCGCCACAAATGCGCCACCCGGTTCTCATGCTCAGCCAGACGACCCGGTTTGAGATCGTCCAGTACTACCAGGGCCTGACCATCCCAACCGAGGGCTTTGCCGCGACCGACATCGTGCAGAACCCAGCGCTCGGCGCCGAGACGATGCCGGAAATGCTGGGCCAAAGGCTGCAGGATGTCGTAATTCGGCTCGATCGGCGCCCACAACGTACCATCAGCCAGTTCGCGAAAGCGGGTCAGGCCTTTGAAGCGATGGATTTCCGTACTGACTTTACGGGCTATGATCATCACGGCGCGCACATCGGGATGGGCGTGATATTGCTCCACGGCAGCGCCCAGACGAAAGCCTTCGCGGAGAAACCGGCCCAGCGGCGTATCGAGGTCAACACGTTCCGCCATGTACACGCTAAGCACCAATCTGCGGGTCTCCCTGGAAATATACTCTGCAATGCGTTGTAAAAGCCGGTCCGCGACATCGGGATGCGCCGCAACATCACAAGGGTCGTCAAACAGGGCCGGCTGCCACTGATTGCGCCGCTCAATAGCGCAATCAGTGCCTGGCTGCGCCAGAAAAAGATCGATCGCGCAAAGCAGACCGTCGAGAGAACCGTCGTGGAGGAAGATGGTCATTGGTCATTCGTCATTGGTCATCACTGCCTCACTCATCACTGATCACGATCCTGCTTTTGTTCGAACAGGTCCAGTTGCTGTTCGCTTGCTGCAATGCGGCGGCTGGAAAGTGCGGGCAGCAGGCTGCGCCTTAACGATTCCGGATCAAAGCGCACGCCGGGCAGCAGGCGGCCGTTCAGCGTGATAAAAAAACGGGCCCGTTTCATCACCATACCAATTTTGGACAAGTCTGTTTCGCGTAAGGGGCTGATTCTCCGCGTTTCCACCAGGCGCGCCGCGGATTTGAAACCTATGCCCGGCGTGCGCAACAGCATTTCATAGGGCGCGGCATTGACGTCCACGGGAAAACATTCCGGATGACGTAAAGCCCAGGCTGCCTTGGGATCCAGGTCCTGGTCGAGAAACGCGCTGTCTTCGGACAACAATTCCCGGGCATCGAATTTGTAACACCGAATCAGCCAATCGGCCTGGTACAAACGGTGTTCGCGGTGCAATTCAGCGGTCGAACCCGGCGGGGGCAGGCGCACATCAGCGCTTACCGGTACATAAGCGCTGTAATAGACGCGTTTCAGCGCATAACTCTGGTACAGGCGTTGTGCCAGAAACAGGATCTGGCGATCCGATTCAGGACTGGCGCCGACAATCATCTGGGTGCTTTGCCCCGCGGGCGCGAATGGCGGAGGCTTGCACTTTTTGCGACGCTCAGCGCACACATAGCGCCACTGACGGCCGATCTCACGCATGGGCACGATAATGTCATCTTTGTGTTTTTGCGGCGCCAGCCGGTTCAGCGACACTTCGGACGGCAATTCGATATTGACGCTGATCCGGTCCGCGGCCAGAGCAGCGCGGCGAATCAAAGCCATGTCCGCGCCGGGAATGGCTTTGAGGTGGATATAACCGCCGAACCGCTCGCGCCGCAGCGTCTCAGCCACCAGGGCCAACTGCTCCATCGTATAGTCGGGACTGCGCCAGACTCCGGAACTGAGGAACAGGCCCTCGATGTAATTGCGCCGGTAAAAATCGAGGGTCAGGCGCACCACCTCGCCCACGGAGAAGCTGGCACGCGGCTGATCGTTGCAGACGCGATTGACACAATAGGCGCAATCATGGACGCAATGGTTCGAGTACAGTATTTTCAACAGCGAGATACAGCGCCCGTCCGCGGACCAACTATGGCAGATCCCGCCCATGGCCGTATTGCCGATGCCCCGGTCAGGCGCACGCCGCGCGGAACCACTCGAAGCGCAAGAAACGTCATACCTGGCCGCACTGGTTAGAATCGCTGTTTTACGTTCGAGGTCCATGAAACAAGCCTAGCGAAAGGAACGATGTTTTGCAATAGAAAGATCATGAAACTTCACTTCGACTTTGACTTTTCGACGCATTCAGGCTGAATGCGTATGAAAAAATATGTATGTCCACGGATCGCGGTTCAGGCCATCTTCCCAAAGAACCCGTCTTCATTCTCCCCACCCGGGACGGAGCGATTGTCAAAAAAAATCGCTTCGAATAGGGCTGAGGCTTCAGTTGCAGGGCTGTATGGCGCAGCCCGAAAAAAGACGATTATTATATTCTCAGTAGTTATAAAGTGGGCCTTTTAAAACGTAACTCTCCATCAAACGACGTAGCGTTTGCCGATCACATGCTTTGCAGCGATGCGCGCAGAGCCTGTGGCGAGTGGCCGTATTTGCGGCGGAAACAGGCGATGAAATAGCTCTCGTCGTTAAAGCCGACATGGTGACAGATTTCCTTGATCAGGAGGCTGCTGTAACGCAATTGCTGCATGGCCATCTGCAGGCGCAGGTCGTTCAGATAAGCCGTGAAGTGGGTATCGAGTTCGCGACGCAGCAGCAGGGCCAGGTAACTCTCGCTGATGCCCATGTCGCGACTGGCCAGCGAGCGTGTCAGTTCTTTGTTGAAATTCTTGCGCATATAGGCCTGGAACTTCTGAATCTGGCGATGCTGCATGGATTGCGCCCGACCGCTGTGCAGGCGACGCAGCAGGTGGATCAGTTCCAGCAGCAGGGCTTTGTGGTGCAGTTGCAGGTGGTCCTGCATCCGTAAAAACGTCTCGCCGATTTCGCGGATGAGCAACTCGACCGGAGGCCGCTGCTGCTCGGGTATGCGCATGCGCCAGGGGATCCGCGGCAACCCGTCCACGTCAACCAGCGGATCGGCCAGACGACGGTATTCAGCGTCGATCCGACGCACGCAGCCGTTGCGCGTGGCTAGCTTTTCCGGGCCGACCCGGGTCCAGGAAAAGTAGAGCGTACCAGCCGTCATTTCGTGGCGCCCCTTGAAAATATGCCGGTCGCCGGGCCCGTAAAGAAAAAGGTCGCCCGGCCACATCTCGTAGGTCTGCTCGTCGATGACCGCCTCGCCGGTCTGATCGAACACGTAGACGATCTGGTACCCGTAATTGTAGCGCGGCCCGAAATGCAGCCGCTGCACGCCGTGCAAATAATTGCCGCCGCGCACCACCGGGTTCAGGGCCATCACGTCCAGCACCATGCGCTCTTGCTCACTCATGACTGCCTCTAAGTTGTATCCTGTAGTTGAATTTACCATAATATAAGCGTGATTAACGCTGACAATCAATTCAAAATAATGGCTATAAATACTATTGAGAAAGGACCTGATATGGCAGCGAAACGACCGAACATTCTGCATATTTTCACGGACATGCAGCGCGCGGACACGATCCACGCCCTGGGCAATCCGCACATCAAAACCCCGCACCTGGACCGGCTGGTGCGCGAAGGTACCGCGTTCACCAACTGCGTTTCGCCTTCGCCGGTCTGCGTGCCAGCACGCTGCTGTATGCACTACGGCTGGTATCCGACCAAAACCGGTCTGTACACCAACGGTCGGATGATGGAAGACAACGGTCGCTCCATCCCGGCCGTGCTGAGCGAAGAAGGCTACCGCACCCAATCCGTGGGCAAGTGCCATTTCACCCCAGACAAGCATGCCAAACGCGGCTATGACGTACGCCTGGTCCAAGAGGAGGGCTGCTCCAATCCCGAGGCGGACGATTACGTCCGCTATCTGCGCGACAACGGCTACGACTATTACGAGCCCCAGGGCGCGCGCGGCGAGATGTACTATATTCCGCAGATCTCCTCGCTGCCGGTCAAGGCCCATCCCTCCCAATGGGTCGCGGACCGCTGCATCGACTTCATCCGCGACGCCGGCGCTGGTGACAAACCCTGGATGCTGTTCTCCAGCTTCATCCATCCCCATCCACCCTTCGCGCCGCCTAAACCGTGGCATAAACTCTACCGCTCCTTCAACATGCCGCTGCCCCATGTGCCGGCGTTCAGCGAAACGCTTCACACCTGGATCAACCGCCAGCAGAATCGCTACAAATACCGCGACCAGGGCATCGACAACCAGTTGCTGCGCCTGATCAAAGCCTACTATTACGCGACCATCTCGTTCGTCGACTTCCAGGTCGGCCGTATGCTGAAAACGCTGGAACACGCCGGTCAACTGGATAACACACTGATCATGTTCACCTCCGACCATGGCGAATACCTGGGCGATTTCAACTGCTTCGGCAAGCGCAGCATGCATAATCCTTCGTCACGGGTGCCCATGCTGGTGCGCTACCCGGAACGCTTTGCCCAAAACGTGCGCTGCGACGAACCTGTCAACCTGGTGGACGTGTTCCCCACATTCATGGCCAGCGCCAGCATCGGCACGCATGGCCTGGACCTGGACGGTCTGGACATGAGCGAAGTGGCGCGCGGCAATGGTGCCCGTGAGCATGTCTTCAGCCAGTTCAGCCAAGGCCCCACCGGCATCACCATGGCGGTCAGCCGCGAGTGGAAATACTTCTATTCCGCCGGCGACCGGCACGAATTCCTGTTCGACCGCATTCGCGACCCGCAAGAAAGCGTCAATGAGGCAGACAACCCCTTGCGCCGCGAAGTGAAGACATACATCAAAACCGCGCTGCTGGAGTTCCTGCACAGCCACAATCAAGACGATGCGATTGTCGCAACGGAGCAGGGTTTGGACTGGAAACAATACGAGACATGGGACGACAGCAAGCTGCGCAATCCCAACGCAGGTCTGCTGATCCAGGATCACCCGAGCTACCCGTTGGAGCTGGAAGGCTATACGGATTGACGGAGGCGGGCCGGATCGCGGGAATCGACCAACAGATTAACCGCGAAGACCCTATTTTACATTCAAATAACGTGACAAACCGCTGACTCCTGTGTTACATAACCGCTTTATCAATAAGCATGCGGGAGCAAATTATGAGTTTGGACGCGATACGCGATGAGATCCGCGCTAAATTAGGCGTGATGGCACAGTATATGGACTTGGATGAAGCCGCGGCCCTGGTGGCGGAAATACAGACGATGAAACAAGAGCGTAATGCCATAATTCTGGCCCATAATTACATGGATCCGCTCCTGTTCCATTGCGTGGCCGATCTCAACGGCGACTCGCTCGATTTGAGCCGCAAGGTCACTCAGGTGGAGCAGGACGTGATCGTTTTCTGCGGCGTGCGCTTCATGGCCGAAACCGCCAAAATCCTCAATCCCGGCAAAACCGTGCTGCTGCCTACGGAAAAAGGCGGCTGTTCACTGGCCGAAAGCATTGGCGCCGAAGACATCCACACGCTACGCAAGCAGTTCCCCGGCGTGCCCGTGGTGACCTACATCAATACCTATGCCGATGTGAAAGCGGAGAGCGATCTATGCTGCACGTCCGGCAATGCCCGGGCCGTGTTCGATTCGCTGGATGCGGACACCGTGATTTTTCTGCCCGACGAATACCTGGCTGCCAACATTGCCCGCGACACCGGCAAACACATTGTTTTTCCGGCCCGGGAACAGGGCGCCTTTGCCGAACTGGACTACCAGGTCATTGGTTGGCAGGGCCGCTGTGAAGTGCACGAGTTGTTCACCATCGACGACATCCATCAGGCGCGCGAAAGGTATCCTGGCGTCAGGATTCTGAGCCATCCCGAATGCCCGCCCACGGTTTGTGAAGCCTCGGATTTCGCCGGCAGCACCAATGCCATGATCCGCTATGTACACGAAACCGAAGCGCCTTGCTTCCTGCTGCTGACCGAATGCGCCATGAGCGATAACATCGCTGTCGCGCTTCCCGATAAAAAGCTGGTCAAAACCCAGTGCCTGCGCTGTCCGCACATGGAAGAAATCACGCTGAAAAGCATTCGCGACGCGCTCAAACATGACCGCTATCTTATTGAAACGCCCGAAGACATCCGCTGCCGCGCATTAAATGCAGTGGAAAAAATGCTGGCTATTGGATGAACAATATTCTAACATGCCCTGAACATGAATCAAAATATGTGTAAAGGGCAGCATGAAAGCAAGAACACTTTTTTTAGCCATATGTACAGCAGGATGCAGCATCCTGAGCGGCGGTGCTCAGGAAGAATTGGATTTTGCCAAATTCATCAAGACGTTTCATGCCATATCCTTTAACCACCCGACCAATATACTTGAAGTCGTCGATTTACAGGCCCTGAAACCCCTGCTGCCTGCCACGATTGACGGGCTGAAACGCACCAACCTGAATGCGAGGAAAACACACTTCAACGGTGTTCACCTGTCGTGTGCCCAAGCCATCTTCACCTCAGAGCAGCAGACCAATGTGCTGTTGGATGTGAAAATCAGCGATATGGGCGGCTTGGGGGGCTTATCCCGATTTAAAGATACGTCGTGGGTGGACAGCGAGATCGATCACAAATCGGAATACGAGTTTGAACGCACAACCGTGTATCAAACATTCAAGGCCATGGAAACCTACAACCGCAAGAAACAAGAAGGGACCATCGGCATCTTGGTTGGCAACCGGTTCATGGTCGACATTCACGGTCATCATGTCACCCTGGACAAATTGCGCACCATTGCCCGCGGCATGGAATTGGAAAAGCTGGCTCGACTCGCTGTTCCAAAGCCTTGAACCAGGCTTGTCATACACGTTCATGAACAAGGCCCTGGACCAACATAACCAGGAAATCCGCGACAACCTGGCTGCATGGGAGCGCAAGCCGGTTTTACAAACGGTCTACCGCAATTTCCATGCCCTGGTCGCGCAACAACTGAACCGCGCGATCAACGGGGTAATCATGGAACTGGGTTCCGGAATCGGCAAGATCAGGGAGACCATTCCAGATTGTATTTGCACCGATCTGTTCGAGAATCCCTGGCTGGACCGCCATGAAAACGCATATCGCTTGTCCTGCGCTAACGGGGAATTGTCCAACCTGATCCTGATCGATGTTTTTCACCATCTGCAATACCCAGGACTGGCGCTGCGCGAATTCGGTCGCGTTCTACCACCGCAAGGCAGGCTCATCATGATCGAGCCCTATGGTTTGAGCCTGCTCGGGCGGATCGTCTACGGCTGGCTGCATCACGAGCCCCTCGGCCTGGACCTGGCCGTACAGTGGGACCGGCACACGCCGCTAACCGACGAAGAAAACCGCTATTTTGCGGCTCAGGCCCAACCAGCCCGAATCTTTTTTCGACGTGATCCGGCTGCAACCGCGCATATGCAAGCCTGGCAAGTGCTGACAAAGAAACGCTGGACCGCCATGCCCTACCTGCTTTCCGGCGGATTCAGCAAACCTGCATTACTGCCGGTTGCCTGGGTGCCCGCGCTGCAAACACTGGACCGCCTTTTCAACCTATGCCCAGCCCTGTTTGCCATGCGTATGCTGGTGGTGCTGGAAAGAAAATAGCGTCCATTGTGGCGTCCATCTGAAGATGAACGCTACGATAAAATAAAAGCTAAGACTAAGAGGTTGGTGAGGGTGCAATTAAAAAAAGGCGCTTCCGGGTTTTGTCCCAAGCTTTGTCGATCTCCTCGTACTCGGCCCGGAAGTTCAGGAGCTATGACAACGAAACTGCTGTGGATTTTCTTGGTTTGGAGCCAAATGGCGGCAAGGTTCGTGACAAGGTTCGCGACAAAGATTGGGGCCAAATGTTTGTAGTCCAGGCTTTAGCCTGCCAGGATCGTGCTGG
>CAZOLK010000130.1:0-14096 GCA_964580325.1 uncultured Verrucomicrobiota bacterium
TGCCCATGTGACCGGCAGCCTGGCGCCCGGCAATGTCTGCGACTTGCGCCGCCAAGGGTTTTACCAGGGCATGAACCGGTCGGATATGCCGTTGATCAACGGCGTCCTGGGTGTGGAAGGGGGGCGTGTGTCAGGCCGCGCGCTGGTGGAACCGATCAGGTGCGGCAAAGTCAATTGCGTGTTCGTGGTCAATGACCTAACAGCCGTGGGCGTGGTGCAGAGCCTGCTGGATGCCGGTCTGCGCATACCAGGACAGGTCGCGGTGATCGGCTACGACAACCTGCCGTTCGTCGAAGTGCTGCCCCTGCGTCTGGCCACCATCGATATCGCCTACGGTCGTGTCTACGAGCGCGCAGCCGAATGCCTGCTCGCAGCGATCCAAACCCGGTCCGGGCAACCGATCCGCGAGCGTATCGAACCCGCGTTTGTCCCGGGCGAAACCCTGGTCGTTGAGTAGATGCCGGAACTTCATGAAGGCTTTTTCCACCCGTGGACGCCATTGCGTGTCTAAGGACGTGCGCAAAAAAAATACCAGTTGAGGAGGTAATTTCTCGCATCCAGCTTCGTACATATTCTAGAAAACTTTTTGCACACCCTAAGAACATTTATAAAAGAGACAAAGTATCTTCTTTACTCGTCTCGCGAATTTCATACAAGTTTGGGCCGTATTCGCTTGCTGGCTCGGATTGAAAAAAATCGACCACTTTGCCGGACTCTTCGCATTGGGCCTTGCACATGTATCCATGCCGGATGTATTGCGGCTCTTCAATGACCTTGAAGATCCCGACATATTCTTCCATGAAACGCTGGCCCTGCCTTAATTCTTTCAGCAGTACCGTATTATGCACACGTCGACGCTTATTATTGAAACTATTCATAGTATTAACACACTCCGCAAGAAAACGCATGCAAATTACTTGCCTTTTGTTCAAGAAACATTACTCGATGGTTAATTTTGCATAAAGATTACCGTTGCCGGTCTAACACGGAAGCTGAATCGCATTTAACCCGACACGCGACTTGACTTTGGCGCTTTTAGTGGTTATTTAAGTTGTGAGTGGCGCGGACAACAGCATTCTATTCCTTTCGTGCCGACTTTTCTTCGATTTAATTTAACCATTAGCTGTAACAACAAATCATGTGGTGGAAATCATGAAAGCGCGTTTAGTAAGTTATAAAAACCAAGTAGTTTACATGCAGTTTGAACTGGTCGAATCCGTCAGCTCCATCGGTCGTGACAGCAGTTGCGCGATTCATTTGAATCACTCGAAAATATCCAAGAACCATGCCGTGATCACACAAGAGAACAGCTCCTGGGTGATCGAAGATCTGCAAAGCACCAATGGCCTGATGGTCAACGGCTCGAAGGTTCGCAAAGCCAGGCTGCAACCTGGCGACGAGATATTCATCGGCCCTTATGATTTTGTGTTTGAGGTTGAAGAAGCAGTGCAGGGCGCACATTAGACGTTCTTTTCTTCGGCATTTCTTCGCCATTGGCTCGGGCTTATGCCGCGATGCTTTTTGAATACCCTGGAAAAGTAGAACGGGTCCTGGTAGCCGAGGCGCTGGGCCACATCGGTCACATTCAGACCGTGCATGGCCAGCAAGGTGCAGGCCCAGTCTATTTTCATCCGCTCGTGCAACCGCAATACCGTGTTGCCGTGGAGCTGTTGCGCTTTGCGGCACAGGGTTTCGCGGGCTACGTTGAAATGGGCGGCTATGGCGGACAGATCGGTCGGCGTGTCGATATGATCCATGAGATAATCACGCAATGCGCCAGCGTGCAAGAGCGAACGGTTTGCGCTTGCCTTTTCTTCGCGCCTGAGCATGACCAGAACCTGGGCCAGAATCACCTCGTTGCGCCCCATCTCCGAGGGAAGGACTGCGGCATGGAAATGACCGATCCGGCGCAATGCATCAGCCAATTCGTCAGCGTTGGCCACATTGAAAAAACGGGCGCCGCGCTGGTCCAGAATCCCGCGGGCCAGATGAAAAGCATAAGCGCCGTTGAAGCGACAGTAGTAATGTAAATAAGGGTCTTCGCGACCAGCCATCAGCAGCCCGGCATCCTCGGGCGGCACCAGCCCCGCCATGCCGCCGGTCACGGTCAACACGCCGGCGCTGTTGCTGTACATGCCACGCCCATCCAGAAACACGGTCAGCATCATGTCGCCCTGACGCGTGCCTGGCGTTGAATGGTAGGGCCGCCGGTCCACCAGGCCAGCGGTGCGCACCTGGAACGGACATCCTGCATCCGCGCATCCATGATCCTTAATATCCTGCATAACCCATTTTTAGCTCCTTATGTCAATATTGTCTAGCTAATTGGCCGAATCATCCATTCAAATCGTGCGAAAAGATAATATTCTATAGGTAAACAGCAACCATAAGGAGCAGTTATGCAACGACCGAAGATAGTGATTATTGGTGCCGGAAGCTTCTTTTTCGGACGCCCCGTGATCTGGAACATGGCCACCAGCAAGATATTGCGCCAGGGTACCCTGGCCCTGGTGGATACCGACCCCGCCGTGCTGAAAACCATGATGACGCTGGCGCGACGGGTTTTTGACGCCACCGAAACGCCGGCCCAACTGATCGGCTCAACTGATCGCCGCGAAGTATTGCAAGACGCCGATTTCGTGGTGTTGACCTTCAGTGAGCGCAACGCCCATTACCGTGGTGTGGATTGCGCGATCTCGCAAAAGCACGG
Organism: uncultured Verrucomicrobiota bacterium; assembly: GCA_964580325.1. GTDB lineage: Bacteria > Verrucomicrobiota > Kiritimatiellia > CAYTQP01 > CAZOLK01 > CAZOLK01. The sequence continues at coordinate 2,711 of CAZOLK010000130.1, forward strand.
CATCCGCATGTGCTCCGGCGACACCATCGGCCCGGGCGGGATTTTCCGGGCGTTGCGCGAAGTGCCGCGCGCGCTGGACATGGCGCGCGACACCGAAAAACTGGCGCCGTACGCCTGGATGATCAATTTCGTTAATCCCACCTCCGTGCTCGGCATTGCCCTGATGCGTTACGCCAATGTGCGCAGCTTCGCCATCTGCGACGGCCTGCACGAACCGCACTGCCGCCTGCGTACGCTGAAAGCCGTGGGTTTGCTGGACCAGGATGCCGAACAGGTCCCGCCCGAGATGGAAGCGCGCCTGGACCTGCGCGTGGCCGGCGTCAACCACTTCACCTGGATGACCCGCTTCACCTATAATGGCCGCGACATGATGCCGGTCTGGCGCGAACGCCTGGCCGAATGGGCCGAGAGCGAGCGCGAACAGCATCGCAAACTGACCGACGGCCAGGTCGGTTCCGACAACAATGCCCACGCCAAGGCGCGCTTCAACAACGTCTATTCCCTGCAACTGATGGACATCTTCGGATCCTATCCGGACCGCATCGGCCATACCAAGGAATATGTACCCTATTTCCAAAGCTACGGCACAGCGCCGGTCGACCCGGAACCGATCATGGTCTTTGACGCCGTGGAACGGGCGCAAAACATGGCCGTGCGCTGGGCTGAAACCGAACAGTTTGCTCGCGGCGGGAAAAGCGTTGACGAATTCATGAGCAATGGCCGTTCCGACCATGCCACGGACATCATCGAGTCCATGTGGGGCGGTCTGGGCAAGCCGTTCTACGTCAATACAGCCAACCGCAACGCAGTGACGAACATGGCGGACGACGCATTTCTGGAACTGCGCTGCGACCTGGACCTACACGGACCGCGGCCGCAACCCGTAGGCAAAATGCCGTGCGGTCTGCTGGGCCTGCAGCAGCAAGTGCTGGACACCCACGAATTGACGGCCCAGGCAGCGGTCACCTGCGACCGTGACCTACTGCTGCGCGCCATGATGACCGACCCCATCGTCAACAACATCGCGGATGCCGAAGCGATCGTCAAAGATCTGCTGGAAGCGGAATGTGACATCCTGCCAGACGGCTGGTATGAAAATAAATGACCATATCAACATTCAATATCCAGGTTCCAAGTCTAACAGGACCGATCAGTGAGCAGTGAGCAGTGAAGCAGTGACCAATGAATCGTCATGCACTCCAGAAAGAATGCAGAATGACAAATTCATACTTGATTCATTTCACGTATTTTCTATCTTACCTCTTGTGTTTCCAACGGCACGGCAACCGATGTGCCATATCGAAAGGTTTAGTATGAAGAACGATGCCAAAACACGCACGCTGTTCGTGGTTCTGTTTCAGGTTTTTGCCCTAGATCTATTCGCGCAGAACGCGCATGACGATCTGCTGCTGATGATCCCCGCTTTCATCGGCCGCGCCGAACTTGAATTTGAGGGTCACGACATGGTGCGGATTCCGGCTGGGTCAGTGACAATGGGCAATGCCCTTGGCGAAGGATATGCCGACGAAATGCCGCTGCATGCTGTACAGGTCAGCGCCTTCTCCATGGACCGCGGCGAGGTGAACAACATCAAGATGAGCCAGGTGCTCACTTGGGCCCTGCAGAAGAATCGCATTTATGTCAGCGGCGCTTATATCCGCCACAGTGAAAGCCATGACTACCTTTTTCATTTAAACGCTAATTCGGCTATCGTCCAGAGCGGCGCGCATTTCGAAGTGCTGGATAGCAAAACCAATGAACCGTGCGTTTATGTGAGTTGGTACGGTGCGCTGGCCTACTGCAATTTCCGCAGCGAAATCGAAGGTCTGACCCCTTGTTACAGCGGCGACTTACGCTGCTCCTGGAACGCTAACGGTTACCGTCTGCCCACGGAAGCGGAGTGGAACCTGGCCGCATGCGGCGACATGAGCACAAACCGCTATCCCTGGGGCGACACCATTACCCATGCCCAGGCCAATTACTACAGCACCAATGCCTATGCCTATGACGTCAGCCCTACGCGCGGCTATCATCCCGATGTTCAAGCCGGGGATATGCCCTACCTCAGCCCGTCAGGCGCATTCGGCACAAATGCTTATGGCCTGGTCAACATGATCGGCAACGTCGCCGAATGGTGCTGGGACGGCTATAACCGCACCTGGTACAGCCATCCGGCCGCAAACAACGCGGATTGCCGCGGGCCGCTGCACGCCGACATGGTCATGGTCAAAGGCGGACATTGGCAAGCTGACGCGGATGTTGCCCGGCTGGCCTATCGCCATGCCAGCATCCCGATCACCATGCGCTGGACCACGGGCTTTCGTTGCGTGCGCGCGGCCACCAACGATGCCCGGCCCTACATCCACATCGATGCGCCGGAAATCAACCTGTACGTGACCAATATCGCCTCGCCGCCCAGCGCCCAAATGCTGGTCTGGAACAACGGTGCAGGCTCCATGAACTACCAGCTCAGCGAGTCAGCAACATGGCTGACCACGTCGCCTACCTCGGGCGTCAGCACCGGCGAACAGGACACCATCGACTTCAGCCTGATTCTTACCGGCATGGTCAATGGCGCGTATTCGACCCAGATCACCGTCGCATCGCCGACCGCGGCCAATTCGCCGATCACGTTCGATATAGCGGTCAAGATCATCACCAACTATGTTGCGCCGCCGCAAGCTCCCAACGACATGGTGCTGATTCCCGCCGGCAGTTTTATCATGGGCCAGCCCGATCCGAATATCGGCGGCGACAACTTTTCCCTGGACGAAACGCCCTATGCGCACACCAACAGCGCCTTTTACATCGGCAAATACGAAGTGTCCTATATCAGATGGGCTGAAGTGCGCACCTGGTCGTTGACCAACGGCTACAGCTACCGCTTTTTCGGAATTCCCGATGGCGATTGGGACAACCCCGTGCACGCGTTCAACTGGTATGCAGCGCTCAAATGGTGCAACGCTCTTTCGGAAATGGAAGGGTTGACGCCGGTCTATTATACGGATAACACCTTATCCACAGTATATCGCTCAGGTTCCATTGACCTCGAAAACGATTGCGTCAACTGGAACGCCAACGGATATCGCCTGCCCACTGAGGCTGAATGGGAATTCGCGGCGCACGGCGGCCTGATCACGAATTACAATCATTACCCCTGGCCCAGCGAGGGCGGGCGCTGGTTCGATCATGCCGATCTCAATAAGATGACCTTCAATATCAGCCGGACGCCGTCTCCGCATATCTGGAGCACGCCGCGCGGCTACTATGACGGAACGCAGGTCCCAATCGGACCAGACACGGCCAACGGCTATGGCTTGTACGACATGGCCGGCAACATGATGGAGTGGTGCTGGGATGCCTACGGCACCTATCCCACCCAAGGCCAACAAGACTACCGCGGCGTCACCACCAACAAACTCTATCGCGTGCTGCGCGGCGGTGGGTTCGGCACCAGCGCCGACTTCTGCCGCGTATCCAAAAGGTGGTATACCGCGCCCTCTTACATCGATCAAAGCCAGAACATCATGTACCTGATCAATTACGGCGTGCGCATAGCCCGCAACGCACCCGCACCGTAGGGTTCACGCGCGGGTTAAACGAAACCGAATAATTTAAAAAAGCCATTGTGCTGAAAAGCACCTTCATCCACATCCAGGGCATTGGCGCTGCTACGGAGCGTAAAATCTGGCAGGCCGGTGTAAAGACGTGGGAGGATTTCCTGCGCGCCGACGGCCTGCCCGACCTGATCGGTGGCAAGGCCAGTTGGGCCCTGGACCAGATCCACGAATCCCTGGACCACTACCAACAAGGCGCCTGGTCCTGGTTCGAAGAGGTATTGCCGGCCCGAGTCAAATGGCGCGCGTTCGGCGATTTCGGCGCGCGCAAAGTGCTCTATGTCGACATCGAGACCGACGGCCGCAGCGAACCCGAAGGCATCACCGTGATCGGCGCCTATGACGGTAAAATCTACCAATCCTTCATTGCCGAGGAAAACCTGCTCCAGGCCCAGGAATACCTGGAAGACTTTCCACTGCTGGTCACCTTCAACGGCAACCTGTTCGACATGCCCCTGATCCGCGCCTTTTTCCCCTATGCGTTCTGGAACTACGTGCACATCGACCTGCGTTTTCCGTTGCGCATGCTGGGTTACACTGGCGGCCTGAAAACCATCGAAAAGATGTGCGGCCTGGAGCGCAGTGAAAAGACCGAAGGCCTGGACGGTCGCGATGCGGTTATCCTGTGGCACGCCTGGCGCAGCGGCGTGACCGATGCGCTGCCCCTACTGCTGCGTTATAACAGTGAAGACGTGATCAACCTCAAACCACTGATGGAAATGACATATCGCGATATGATGCTGCATTGTGGATTCCACCGAGATTAACAGAACAGATGATGGACGGTTGACGATAGCGGGCGAAGATAGCGATCAGACGGAACCGCGAACTACGAACAATAGCGTTGCACCATCTGTTCGAAATCCACGACTTCTCCAGGACCGTCGACCGACAGGCTGATGTATGCGTTGAGCGGCAGGGGCGCTTCCCTGGCTTGCGCCAGCGGCCATGGCGGCAGCTTATGCTTGCCCTGGGCGTCGCGCATGTGGTCCATGCTGAAATGGGCCAGGAACGCGTCGCCGTCAACAATCCTGAACAGCGGGTTGTGCGGCAACCGGAACGTTTGACGTAAGTAAACGCCTGCATCCACGGGGCAGCCCAACCTCGAGTCAGGATCCCAGACCTCGTATCCTTCCGCACCCAGCGCCATAACCATGACGTGGTAGTCCCAAATGATAAATGTTCCAGGCGGGGCCAGTTTCTGCCACCACAATGCACACGCTTTTTTTGTACTGGTAATGAAGATGACGTCGCGCGGCCGGTCTGCCAGGTCACGGCAAAGCCACCAGGCGTTTTCCTCACAAAAATAGGCTTGATAATGTTCCTGCATGACCTGTATATAAGCTATGTCGCAACAAGGGTAAACAAGAAAAGGAGAAAGACGCCAGCAAACGTGAATGCCTTGGCGCTTCCGCTGAAGACTATCCATCTGATCTGAAGCTAAACGCTACACGCGATTAAATCAACAGGACCGGAGGGAGGGGACAGGCCGAAACGTGTTCAGAACACGCAGAAGACGGTTCCGTCGGGCGGTAGAAACTGGACGCGAATGCGGTTGCCGCTGTAATCGATGCCGTTGTCACCGAATTTGGGATCCAGTTCGAGTCCCGTATTGTTGAGCACCTCGTCAAAAACACCGTTCAGGGTGCTGTATTGCACGATTTCGTATGGCCGATAAACCTCGGGTTTCCGTCCGCTGTTTTCCAGCGCCAGGACGGCGTCGCCGGCTTCATCCAGGTCCAATAAACCGTGCACCACCAAGCTATCGCATTGCAAGTGGTCGAACGATACGGCCAGTGTGCCGTTGGTGCCGGGACCGCCGGAAATCACCACGACATCGTCATTGTCCGTAGCGTTGCCAACGGTCAAGACACCGGTTCCCAGGGCCGGCTCCAGCCTGCCCTGGATGTGAATGACATCGTCGTCGGGAATCCCGTTGTCGGCGAATTCCGCGGGGTCGATCACGCTACCGTCCACAGCCTGCAGGCAGGCACCCGGATTGATGCGCAAAAAACCGTTACCTGTGGCGGAGTTGAGCCGGTTGCTGACCAGAAGCACGCCTTCCTCCACCGTAATGCCGCTGTCGCCTGACTCGCAGGCCAGCACAATGCCGTTGTCGCAAAAAAGACGCCACACCCCAGCGCCCTGTTTGAAATATTTCGGAGCCATGTGCTCATAGTTGCCCCCGCCGCTTCCCCGCGTAACCTGGCCCAACTGGGTGAAGACCACGCCGGCTGGGATCGACAGCATCGAGGTATCCGCTCCATAGCGTCCCGCCCGAAGCGTGCCCGCATAGGCGGATGAAGCTTCAATGCGCAGGACGCCATTCTGTCCATACCATTCCAGGGCGGTACCGGATTGCCCCAGAATCGCCGCATTGGTGACGCGCAGTGTGGTATTGCCATTCAGTTCGGTTTCGCCTTCAGCCGGCGCTTCGGCCAGATCAGTGATGACGATCTGACCTCCGTTAAAACTGCGCCCGATCAACAGACTGTAATCGTTAATCGTCAATGTATATTCCGGCCAGGCTCCCAACTTCCCGCCCGCTGCTATATTGACGGTATGGGCCAAGGTCAGGTCAGCTTGGGCAAGTAACAGCGTTTTACTCTGCAGGTTGATGCTATTGGCCGTTGTGCCCAATGCCGCCACGCGCCGGAAAAGCAGCCGCGTACGCCCGTTCGCGCCAGCGCTGGGAGGCGTATGCACCGTGATGTCGCCCATGCGATCATTGTCCGCGTCCAGCACCCAGTTGCCCATGGAGCCGGCTTGGCCCTTGAAATAAAAATCCCAAGGGCCGCTTCCTGTGATACGTACGTTATTGGTAATGGTGTAAGCACCGCCCATGGGCAAGACAAAGGTCAAGGGTCCGGTTTCGTCGTCGTCAAAAGACCCGTCGCCTATGAACCGGTAGTCCGCTACACAACTGACGTTGGTGGTCAACACAGCTATGGCAACGGTGACGTCGCCCGGATTGCCCTTGAACACCGCCATGTCGCTGTCGTTCCAGTTGGTATTCACCGCAACGCCGCCATCAATGGCCGGATCCACGGTTTGCCAGCTTGGCGTGGCGGCGTCCCATACACCAGCCCCGCCATTGCCGTCATCGTTGGGATCCCAGTACTTCACAGCAGCCTGCCCAACAACGGATCCAAACGCCAGCAGCGATATAAGAATGGCTATCCAATTTTTCACAAGGTCACCTTCGCGTTTTTTAATTACATTCAATTTATTTCTTTCTACGATAGCGCACAACGCGGAGCGTTACAACATAGAACCCAACTATTTTTCACATGGGCATATCTTCGACGCACGGAAAAAATCCTTAATCCATTGCTGTGCTGGCCATTACGCTTCGCCCAACAATATGCTTCATTTTTTTGCCTTACATAAAATCCGTGGTATACTATAGTCGTTATGTCAGTTGTATTGCCAAAATATTGATCATCTCTCTCGATAATGCGCCAAAACCGGCAACGGCATCGCCATACCCAGGAAACTCGAGGTCAGAGAACGCCGCTTGTTCGGAAAATCCGCCGTATCCGCAACCGGATCACCTTTGCCAATCCCCTGATCAAAGCTCCAGACGATCGTGTCGTGTTCGTCCACTTCAATCACTTTTTTGGCGCCTGTCAGCCTAATCAGGTTTCCCTGCTCCCTGCTCCTTGCTACGGTTTTCTGGCCAGCACCAGGTACTGATATGCATAGAAGCGGAGCGCTTCATCCTTACTCAGGTTGTGGATCACGCATTTGCCAAAACGCAGCATGTTGCGTTCGGGCCTGAAATCGTCGGCGTTCACCGGTGGATTTAGCGTGACCGTGGTGTTGGCGATCTCCAGCCCGGCGCCGGTCAGCATTTCGATCAATCCCTGCAAGGTGAAAAAGCGGATATGGGTAGCGTCCAGCAGACCCGTGGGTTCGTAGGCCCAGCGGCCTTCGACCAGTTGGGTCAGCACATGGATGTTCTGCACGTTGGGCATGGTGAGCAGCATCTGCCCCCCTGGTTTGAGCCACTGGGTGCTGCGCCAGACAACGTTCCACGGATCGTAAAGATGCTCCAGCACGTCCAGCGCCACGACCAGATCAAGCGAGTTTTCAGCCATGAAATCAGGGCGTTTGATCAACTCGTCAATGTCATCCTCGATCACATCGTCCAGTACGCTGCGGGCTTCGCGCGCAGCAACCGGGTTGCGTTCCACGCCGATGTAGCGATCAGCCTGCAAGTGGGCTTTGAGCCGGCGGGAGAAGCGGCCGCCGGAGCAGCCGAACTCGAGCACGGTCTTAGCGCTGATCGACAGATTGGCGACCATGCTCAATACGTCAAGCCGTTCGCCGCCATAGAAGTTGCGACCTTCGCGGTTGCGCAACGGACTGTGCAGGTGACCTTGCGGCGGTTCGGATTGAAGATCGTCCACTGCCGGAGCGTATGCGTCCTGGCCGGGGCGCCAGGTGACACCGGGTTCTTTCTGACGCCAGCGCCGCTGGGGAGCGTGGTCATAGTACCACTTTTCGTCCTCGGGCAAGTTCGCGGCGTCCAGATACCAGGATACGTGTCGCGCGACATAGGGAAGATTGGTGCGGGCACTGGGACCGTCACCGTCGTTGTCTGTATAGGCCAGGCCGCGATAAAGAGCGAACGTGGTGGCCACGCCGCCGAACCCGCAATCGAACAAGAAATCGCCAACCGGTTGCGACCACCAGCGTTTTTCCCAATCAACGACTTTACGCAGCGCCGGGTCGTCCACGGGCAGATCGTCGATGCGCAGGGCCAAACCAATTTTGGCAAAAGAAGGAAACTGATCCATTAGTTCATGCAGATGCGCCAGCAGATCGCATGGGCATGACGCGTCAGGTATGACATCCGGGTCGCTGACCACGAAGCGTTGTTCGGCGTCAACCAGGTCATGGGCGAGCAACCCTCTGTGCCACAAGCCACGAGCGCCGATATTGCCGGGATGTTCGACACGGTGCGGCGTATGGGCAAAATACTCCAATAAAGGAGGATACGTAGAGTCCATATCCACCAGCACAATACGTTGCGCACCGGCTGCTTCCAGCCATTCCACCAACTCGCGCAAACAACCAAGCCGGTCGCGAACAGGAATATAAATGGGCGTATCTTCCAGTTTCATGGTCCAGACATAGCAGGCAAAAAGCCAGGCGTCAAGGGGAGAGTGGCCAGTGAGTGAGAGCAGGGGACAGTGACCAATGACCAATGACCAATGACCAATAAACATGCTTTTTGCATTTTTTACTTGTCAAACCATTCATTTTGTGGCATATTTATATAAGGCGTGCATATAAAATAGCGTTGAGAGCGTTACGTCTAAAAGAGCTTCACGCGCAGAGGTACGAAGAGATGCGAACCAAGCAGGAGATGCTCGAAAGACTAACCACGACCATGCTTCTTGAGCTGGCCCGCGAATTCGGTGTGTCGGATATTCGCCATGACCTCGAAAAAAAAGACCTGGTAACCATTATGGCCCAAAGTGAAAGGTTGAAAAAGGAAGATATCAGTTGCTTGATTTGTTATTGAATGTTTAAAAGAGATTTGACGCGCTGTCGTTTCTTGCTATGCTTTCCGATTTCAGTTTGAATGGAGTACATATCCTGTACATGGATCCGGAACCATATATAGAACCATGGCTCGATGACCAGCGCAGGCAAGGTCTTTTTCGCGTTACTTCGGTGGTGCCCAGTGTGTTTTCTGGCGAAAAGATCTTGAACTTTGCCAGCAACGATTATCTCAACCTTGCATGTGCGCCGGCTCTGAAAAAAGCGGCGACGGCAGCGTTGCAAACCTGGGGCACAGGGGCTACCGCATCGCGCCTGCTGGTAGGCACGCTTCCTGTGCATGCCGCGTTGGAAGAGAGGATTGCCGCCTGCAAAGGCGCGCCCGCGGCCCTGGTTTTCGGCAGCGGTTACCTGACCAATGCCGGCGTTATCCCTGCCCTGGCAGGTCGCGGTGACCACGTTTTCGCTGACCGGTTGGCTCACGCCAGCATCCTGGACGCAGCCCAGTTGAGCCGGGCCAGGCTGTCCCGATTCCGCCACAACGACCCGGAACACCTCGAAGCCCTGCTTAAAAAAAGCGACAGCAGCCGACGCCTGATCGTGACCGAATCGGTTTTCAGCATGGACGGCGACCTGGCCCCGCTGAACGAACTGGCTGAACTAGCGCTACGGTACGATGCACTACTGATGGTGGACGAAGCCCATGCCACCGGCGTGTTCGGTCCATGCGGCAGCGGTTTGATCGTGGGGCACGGCTTGCAGGATGCCGTGCATCTGTCCATGGGCACGCTGAGCAAAGCGCTGGGCGGCTATGGCGGGTTTGTCGCCTGTTCGGCGAGCATGCGTGACTGGCTGGTCAATCGCGCGCGAACGTTCATCTATACCACCGGATTACCGCCCTGCATGGCCGCCTGCGCGTGTCGTGCGTTTGACTTGCTGCGTGAAAATCCACATTGGGGTCAAGAACTGCTGGCGCGAGCGCAACGGTTCAGAACCCGGTTGGACCAAGCCGGACTGGATACGCTGCGGTCACGGAGCCAGATCGTCCCTGTACTGATCGGCGATTGCACCACGACCAGCAACATGGCTGCGCGTCTGCGCGACAAGGGCATCGTGGCCGCCGCGATCCGGCCGCCAACCATACCCGAAGGCACGGCCAGACTGCGGCTGTCCGTGACCCTGGCCCATTCCGACGCGGACCTCGACTACGCCGCACAGGTTGTTGCCGCTGCCGCGCACGAGGAGGGGCTGTTGTGAGCTTGGCGCTCAAGACCGGATGGGCCCATCCACCATTGGAGATTTCAGATTTCGGATTTCGGATTGCGGATTTTGATCCCGGTTCGGCATCCGCAAACCCCAAAGCCGAAATCCTGATGGGTTGGTCGTTGGGCGCACTGCAATGGCTGACTGATGTTGTTACACAAAAGGTCGCGCTACCGGCGGGAATAGTGCTGCTGGCCGGCATGGCGCGTTTTTGCAGTGACCCGGAGCAGGACTATCCTGGCACGCCTTCCGCAGCACTGCGTGCCATGACCCTGGGCATGCGCAAACAGCCTGCCAGGATATTGCGCGCTTTCTTCAAAGACGCGGCCAGCCCGGTCGTGCCGGATGAGCATACGTTGCAGCGTCGGATCGACCATGCGCTGGCGCTCGGTGATTCCGTGTTGCTGTCCGGATTGAAGTTTCTGGCCCAAACCGATCTGCGCGACCGGCTTGCCAAGGTTGATTGCCCCTGCCTGGTGCTGCATGGCGACGCGGACCGCATCGTTCCCTGCGCTACCGGACAGTGGCTGGCCAAGCATTTGCCCCACGCGCGGTTCCTGTTGCTGCGCGGCGCGGGTCATAACCTGCCCTTGGACCATGCAGCCGTTGTCGCGAAACACATTCGAACCTTTATAGGTGATCTGTCGTGAGCGCGGATGCAACAGCCGTTTTGCGGCGCTTCTCATCGGCGGCCGCCACCTATGACCAGCATGCGGAACTGCAACGCACGGTCGCTGAACGGCTTTGCGCCATGCTGCCCGACAAATCGGCGCCGGCACGCATCCTGGATATCGGCTGTGGTACAGGCGTGCTCAGCCGCATGATTCACGCGCGCTATCCTGGCGCCTGGCTGGATATGGTCGATCTCTCCGCGGCCATGATCGCGCAGGCGCGCACCGCGTTCGCGGACGTACCGCGCTGCGGCTTTGCCAGTGGCGATGTTTGCCGGTTCCAACCGGAAGCTGGCTATGACCTGATCGTCAGCAACTGCGCCC
>CAZOLK010000131.1:0-14087 GCA_964580325.1 uncultured Verrucomicrobiota bacterium
GGCGCAACAGCGTAAAACACCGCAAGCCCCGGCTTTGCGCCGGTCCGCGGAAAAACAGCCGCACGCTTCCGGGTTGTGCGATCTGCGCACCGGACCGCGCCCGGTCGGCGACTGGCCCATGTTGTCGCTCGATCGGTCATCCTTGCCGATCTGGAGCTATTACGACGTGGTCGTGGCCGGCGGCGGCACCAGCGGCACAGCTGCCGTCGTGGGCGCGGCGAAAAGACATGTCTCCACCCTAGTCATCGAAACCCATGAAGGCCTGGGCGGCATGGGCACGCTCGGTTTGATCGGCACCTACCATAAAGGCAATAACGTCGGATTTAGCGCCAAAACACCGGTACACGGCGGCGAAACCAAAATGGAATGGTGGCGCAACGAAGTGCGCGGCAATGGCGGCGATATCTGGCTGGGCGCGCTGGCGTTTGGGGTACAGCTCGATGCCAACCGGGTCAAGGGCGTCATGGTCGTCACGCCCGCGGGTTGGGGCGTGGTCCAGGCCGGCAACGCAATCGACGCCACCGGCTCCGCTGACCTGGCCGTGGCCGCGGGTGCGGCATACAGCTATGGCGGCGACGACGCTTCGCTCGCTATGCAGGGCACGGGTCTGCGCGAACGCAATCCTGGCGTTAGTTACGCCAATTCCGACTTCGACCTGGTCGACGAAGCGGACATGCAGGATGTCTGGCGCTTCCTGGTCGGTGCGCGCATGGGCTGTACAGGTTTTGACATGGGCACCATGATCCAGACCCGCGAACGGCGCCGCGTCGTTGGCGACTATACGCTGACCATCCTGGATCCCATGCTGGAGCGCACATTCGAGGATACCGTGGTGCGCTCGTTCAGCAATTACGACTCCCACGGTTATCCGGTGCACCCGTTTTTCGCCTTGGTCTCGCTGGGCGACGACAACCGGCCGCCAGCCGGATGCGCCAACACACCCTATCGCTGCCTGCTGCCGCGCGGATTGGACGGACTGCTGGTTCTTGGTCTCGGTATGAGCGCCCACCGCGACGCCATGGCGCTGGTGCGCATGCAACCGGACTTGCAGAATCAAGGCTATGCCGCGGGCGTGGCTGCCGCGCTCTGTTCACGGGCCAATGCCGGGGTGCGCTCGCTGAACGTTGAAGACCTGCAGCGCCACCTGGTCAAAATCGGCAACCTGCCGGAAGAGGTGCTGCACTACGAAGATCCGTTTCCCATGATGCGCGAGCAGATTGCCAAAACTGTGGACAACTTGAAAAACAAACAGGTCAGCGGCCGCGATGCAGCCATGATCCTGGCCCACGACACCAAGGCGATCCCGCTGCTTCGCCGCGCACTGCAGCAGACGCAAGGCGAACATGCCGTGACCTTGGCACGATTCCTCGGCTTTCTCGGTCAATCCTCGGCAATGCCCGTGTTGATCAAGGCCGTGAGTGCCGAAAAAGACTGGGATGCGCCGCATCCATTGGGCAATATGGCCGAATACAGCCATGTACCCACGCGGCTGGACAGCATGATTATGGCCCTGGGTCCCATCGGCGATCGCAAAGCATTGCCTGTAATCATTGAAAAGATGCGGATGCTTAAACCAGACAGTCCGTTGTCGCACTTTCGCGCCGTGGCCCAGGCCCTGGAGCAAATCGGCGATCCGGTCGCGGCGCCGGCTCTGGCCATGCTCCTGGCCCAGCCAGGCATGAGCCGCCACACGCGCACGATCCCCTGGAAAACCAGCCCGTTGCCCAAAGACCGCCAGCGCATCGAACCCATACGCGAACTGATCCTGGCCCGTGCCCTGCACCGCTGCGGCGACCATAAGGGTTTGGGCGCCAAGATCCTCCAGACCTACACCAAAGACCTGCGCGGCCTCTTCGCCCGCCATGCAAGGTCATTAGTCCCTGATCACTGATATTGTATACTGAAATGGTCATTGCCGAAACTTGAAAAGCTCGACCATCCATGCTATCTTTAATATATAGTGAACCAGATCCTTAGCGGTAAAATCGAAGAGCATTGGATGTTGACTATTAAGGCATGGTTCAATATGCAGCGTCTTACGAATCGAACGCTGTTTATAAGCGTTTTTTTCATGGGCGGTGCTATCGTGTTGCTCTCGACCTACTACCTTTCGCGCCTGTATATTCTCGACAAGGCCGAACAGCGCGTGCGCGACGTGATGCTCGAATGCCGGGCTTTCCATCAATATGTGCAGCAGGTTATGCACCCGGCCATGTACAAGCTCAAGCAGGAAGGGCGCATACCGAACGGATTCTATTCGCCGGAGATGCTGTCCTCGTCGTTTATCGTGCGCAAACATATAAAATCGCAACCGAAAATCCGCGTAACCCCCGCAACCAGGCCACGCCCTTTGAAACATCCCTGATCCGGAAATTCAACCGGAACCCAGAACTCGCGGAAGTGCGCGAGATCGTTAAGCAGGACGGTCAGGAGAGCCTGCTGTACGCCCGCCCCTTTTTTACGCGTGGAAAAACGCTGCTTGGTCTGCCACGGCAAACCCGAAGAGGCTCCGCGGGAGCTGCGCGATTACTACCAATGGCAGGGGGGGGCTACAACCTGGAAACCGGCTCCCTTTTTGCGGTGGAGATCATTCGTTCCCCGCTCAAAGGCGAATTCAAGGCTGCTTATGTCCTGCCCGTCGTAGCCCTGCTCGCCATGCTGGTGCTGGCCGGCCTGTATCTGACCAACATGCGACTAGCTTTTCTTGTATGTATGTATATTTATGAACTGTACGAAAGCCGCAAGCAGTACAAGCTGCTGATGGAGAACCAGACCGACATGATCGTCAAGATGCTTCCCAATGGCCAGTTGACGTTTGCCAGTCCTTCGTTTTGCGACACATTCGGCCAATCCCAGGAGCTTCTGCGGAATCGCTTTTTGACCGAACTTTTCCCCGAGGATAACCGTGAAAAGATCGCGCAACATATTGAAAGCGTGCAGGAGCCGCCGTTTGCTGGTTATTTCGAAACCCTGGCGGAAACCACGCGTGGCGAACGCTGGCAGGCCTGGCTAAATACCGGCGTAGTGGATGAACAAGGCGCTGTCAACTCGGTCGTAGCTGTCGGTCGTGACATCACCGAGCGTAAGGAGATGGAGGAGCGGCTGCGCCAATCGGAAAAGATGGAAGCGGTCGGCCTGCTGGCCGGCGGCGTAGCGCACGACTTTAACAACCAGTTGACCGGCATTATGGGCTACACCGAGATCCTGCGTCAACGCTGTGAGCATGATCCGCAAGCAGTCGAGCTGGCCGATCATATCCTGGTCGGCGCCCGCCGCTCCGCCGAACTGACTCATCAATTGCTGGCCTATACCCGTAAGGACAAAGGGCTGAAAATCCCTCTCAACCTCCACGATATCTTGCACGAAGTCATCACCCTGCTGCGCCATACAATCGACCGAAAAATCGAGATCAAATCGCGGCTGCAGTCCGCCAGATCCACGATCCAGGGCGACCCCACCCAACTGCAGAACGTATTTCTGAACCTGGGCATCAACGCACGCGACGCCATGCCTAACGGCGGCGAATTACTGTTTGCATCCGATATCCAGACCATCGAGCAGCATGACACCCTGACCGACTACCTGTGCATCAGGGTGCGCGATACCGGCATCGGTATGGACGAAAAAACGCGCCGGCGCATCTTTGATCCTTTTTTTTTACCACCAAACCGAGCCACAAAGGAACAGGCATGGGGCTGGCCACGGTATACAGTGTCATTCATCGCCATCACGGCGACATCAGGGTCGAGAGCGAACCTGGAAACGGTGCCTGTTTCTGCATCCTGCTGCCCCTGACCGCGGCAGAGGCACCGGCGTCGGTGCCAGCCAGTTCAAAGCTGGCCCTGCGCATTAACGCCCACATCATGTTGGTCGACGACGAAGAACTAATTCGCGATACAGCACGCCAGATCCTGGAAAAATTGGGCTGCAAAGTGACGGTCCGCAGCAACGGGCGTGAAGCGGTCGATACGTTCCGCCAAAACCCGGACGCCTACGATCTGGTCATCCTGGACATGATCATGCCCGTCATGAAAGCGGACGAGGCTTACCTGGCCATGTGCGCCATCCGTCCTGACGTACGTGTACTATTGGTTTCCGGCTACAGCCAGGAGGGCGAAGCCCGTAAATTATTGGAAGCAGGCGTCCAAGATTTTCTGCAAAAACCGTTCACCATCGCCAACCTGACCGAGAAAGTGGTGCTCCTGCTGCGTAAAAAAAACCAAGCGGTTTTGCAGAAAGCTTAGGACGCACCCTACCCTACCCCCGCCCAATCTACAACAGCCGTTCCAGACTTTCGATCGAGTCTTGGGCCACTTTGTCCATGCTGAATGTTTCCAGGGCGGTGCGGCGCGCTTTTTGACCCATTTGACGGCGTCGTTCTGGATCGGCGCCCATTTTTTTCAATTGTTCAATGAATTCAACGCCGTCGTTGGGATCGAACGCGTAGCCCTGCTCTCCCTCTTTCAGGATTTCCATAATGCCACGCATACGTGAAGCCAGCACCGGCAACTCGCACATCATGCAGTGGGTTAGCGCACTGGTGCAGTGGAAGTGGTCGCTGAACTGACCTATACGCATGACCAAACCAATGTCCGCGGCATTAAGGCATTCGTTGACATCGCGATGGGTGGGCAACCATCCAGTGAGTACCACCTGCTTTTCCATGCCCAACCGTTTAATGCTTTCGCGCATGGCCGGTTCATCCGGACCGCTGCCGACCACCAAAAACTTGTAACGCTGATCCTCACGCATCAGCGGAGCCATCCATTCTAGAATGTGCGGAATGCTCTTGTTGGGATGCAGCACACCATGGTGGCAAAGCACCACATCCTCCGGCCCGAACCCGTAGCGCTCGCGCGCCGGCGAAGGGCGTTGCGGTACAAACAGGTCCGGGATACAGGCGTCGCGTACGGTCCGGATTTTATCGCCATCAATCCCCAACCCCATAAGATATTGCCTTGCAGCCTCAGCGCGCGTGATAATGCCGCGCGCCCTGTGCCAGCTCCAGCGGTCGACAGCCGCGGCCAGCTTGACCAACGGCAGCATCCAGGATCGTTTTTCGGTATAGATTTCCAGGAAAAAATCAACTACAGACACGGCCACCGGCCGACCGGACCAGAGCTGAACCGTAGCTGTAACCAGCGGAACGCTTTCGTCGATCCAGATCAGGTCGGCTTTCCAAAAACGGCAGCGTAATGCGAGCCAGGGCAGCCAGCCATACCAGAGAATCAATTTCCATAACTTGTCACGAAAGCTGGCCAAGTTGACTTTGAACGGAACATAGAGAAAAGAGACGCCGGGAAAGGCATAGGGCTGCACGCCATCAGGTTTGTCCGGGCCGATATAAAGGACGTCATAACGTTCACCCAAGCCACGCAGAATATGGGGCAAGGCAGGATACAGAGCCTTATGCTCGCGAACGCCGTAGCGAAAAAGAAAAGCAATACGCTTTTTGGGCAACGATTCATTCTTCATGTCAGGCGCCTCTAAAAAAAGAAACAATCATCCAGAATGCGCCGCACAATGCAAGTAAAAAATGGGCTCGCAGCTCCGCTTTACGGACGCCTCGATTTATTCAGCAATAGCGTAATCCATTGTCGTCACTCGTCGTACAGGTAAGGTTTCACAATCCGAGCCACTTCATCCACTTCGGCCTGGTTCCTGATTTCAGTCATGATGTACAGACCACGATGTCCCACAGCCTTGATCAGCGGTTCGATTTGATCGATCCGAATGCCGACGGCCTGGACCGATTTGCCGGCTTCCAGGATTTTGCGGTACATGGGATACCATTCCGAGTCGCCGCCCGGCGGCACGTTGGGATCGGGCGTCCATTCGATGGCGTCCAGCGCGGGAATGTTTAGCAACAGATCGAGATGGGGGATGCATTCGTGACCGTCCAGATGAAACATGGAGTGGTCCAGCCAGGCGCACTGCTCCGCCAGGGCCGGGACCACGAATCGGGCAAACATGTCCGCTGAAAACATGGCTGCCGCATCGCACTGGACCTTGGCCGTCTTGCCCGGTCCCCAAAGCGCAAAAGCTCCGAAAGCGCTGCTGCCGTCCTCGAGTTTGATGATGTCGTAAATGCGCTGGTAGGCCTCGAACCAGACCTGGTTGATCTCCAATACCTTCTGGCTGACCCACTCCGGACGGTCGATCATATCCATGAGCAAGGTTTGCGTATCGCGCAGCGACGCCAGGATATCGATGTTCTCGATCAAGTCCGGGCAGCCGGTCATGTATTTGCCCTGTCCCAGCTTGACGCATTCGCACAGCGTGGCTTCATGTATGCGCCACCAGCGGTTTTCAGGATCAAACGTCAGCTGCAACAACGTTTCCGGTTCTGCGACGTCTTCCATGACCGGATGGTACCAGACCGTTGAAGGCGAAAATCCAGGCCGGGAACCGAGCAGCAGGGCCAACGACCCAGGTCCGATGCTGGTGTTGGCAATGGGCAAGGTATCCAGGGGGAAAAAGGAACGGGCCAAACCGTAATGGTTGGACTGGGCGCGCCAGGCCGGCTGCGTACAGCGTTCCTCGGGCGAATCGAGCCAACCGGGATCGCCTGTCTCTTCACGCGGCTGATCGAGCCTAGGCGCGCCCCACATACCCACGACCAATCCCTCGCGGTTCCACCAGTCGATGAAATGTTGTTTGGTCTCTTCCCAGTTCTCTTTCCAGGCGATCATACTACATACTCCTCGTTGTTTTCATCAACAGCAATCACGGTTCATGCAGTCGCGCACCGCAATACTTGCAATGTTTCGCGTCCGCATCATGCTCTTTGACCTGGCAGGACGGACAAGTCCATACGCCATGGCAAGGCCGGATAATCTCCGCGGTGACAATGCCGGTGGGCACGGCGATAATGCCGTAGCCCATGATCATCAGCATGGACGCCACCGCCTTACCCAGCGCCGTCACCGGCGAGATGTCGCCGTAACCCACGGTGGTCAACGTTACAATAGCCCAGTAGATGCTCTGCGGAATATTGCTGAACCCGCCCGGTCCGCCGTTGGTGCGCCCCTCGATCACGTACATCAGCGAACCGGTCACCACGGCCAGGTTGAGAACCACGAACAGAAAGACCGCGATCTTGCGCCAGCTGGCATAGAGCGACTGGGAAAGAAAACGGGTCTCGCTCATGAACAAGACCAGCTTGAGCACGCGGAAAATGCGCAAAACACGCAATAGCCTGATCGCAAGCAAGTAGTGACTACCGGGGACAAACATGCCGATATAGGTGGGCAGGATGCCGAGCAGATCGATAACCCCGAAAAAGCTGCTGGCGTAGACGTTCGGCCTGGGCGCGCAAAGCAGCCTGAGCACGTATTCCACTGTGAACAGAAGCGTAAAACACCACTCCAACACATTGAGCAGCAACCGGTATTGTTCGCGTACTTCCGCCATACTGTCGAGTATGACCACTAACACACTGGTCGCGATGAACAAGATCAGGAGTACGTCAAAAGCCTTTCCAGTAGGCGTTTCGGTCTCGAATATGATCTCATAAAGCCAACGCCGCCAGCCTCCCCAGGGTGCAAGGGGCTGCGCATCGGATTGCCGGTTGTCGTTCACGTATAACTGCTTACTTGATGTTATACACTTCGCTCTCCCGCTTGGTCTTGTCGTTCTTGAAAAAGCTGCCAGCCGTGAAGCCGCTGTTGATGGTAACGGTTGCCAAGCTGACCAGGGCCCAGGAAATCAGCAAAGACAACGCAAACGCACCAAAGGAGCCCATGTAGTTGCCATTATGAATCAACATGATCAGCGGCGTGATTATAACCAGGCTGACCACGCCGACAGCGATAAACGCCCAGGTGGTGGAACTCAATGCAGCACTTAACGAGGTCAACCAAAGCTGCGCGGCAACGATGGTGAAGACCAGGATCACAATGGACAGCATGGAGCTGAGCACAACGCGAAACATGTTCATCACGTTGGCGCCGAACACTGAATTTAATCCATTCATCAAAGCGATAAAAATGATGATATTGATAATCGCGATGACAGGCCGCAACCAGCCCACCGTGATCCCCTGCCATGGACTTAAACAAATCTCGATAAGTACATTCATCACATCCTGCATGCTATTCTCCTTCCATGAAATATATTGTCCTGTTGCTAAACATAGACTTTCTACCATTTTTTGAAAGCAATAAATGATTTCTTTTCCATGTGAAAACCTTTAGCCTACGATATGGCTCAGGAACGATTGGATCAATTACTGGTGGAGCAGGGCCTGGCGGAAAGCCGTGAAAAAGCGCGTCGGTTGATCATGGCCGGCCAGGTGCTGGTCAATGGTCAGCAGGCGGCCAAGCCGGGGCATCGCATTGCCGCGGACAGCCGAATTGCCGTCAAGAAGCAGGAACGCTTTGTCAGCCGCGGCGGACTCAAACTGGAGCGCGCGTTTGAGGCATTTGAGCTGGATGTCCGGGACATGATCTGCCTGGATATCGGCGCGTCCACAGGCGGATTCAGCGACTGCCTGCTGCAACATGGCGCAGCCTTGGTCTATGCCGTTGATGTGGGCCGCGGTCAATTGCACTGGAAACTGTGCCAGGACAAGCGCGTGGTGATCATGGATAAAACCAATGCCCGTTATCTGAAACCTGACGATTTCGAACACCAGCCGCAATGCGCGGTGATGGACGTTTCCTTTATCTCGATCACCAGGATCCTGCCGGCCCTGCGCGCGATTCTACCTGATCGGGCGCCGCTGGTAACGTTGATCAAACCCCAGTTTGAAGCTGGACGCGACAAGGTCGGCAAAGGTGGTGTGGTGCGTGACCCGGCCGTCCACGAGGAAGTGCTGGAGGCTGTTCGAACCGCGGGACGGGAACTCGGCCTGGAATGGCTGGATTGCCGCGCCTCGCCGATCAAGGGACCTGCCGGCAACATAGAATTTTTAACGTGGTGGAAAAAAGCATGAAGAAAATCGGAATCGCGGCCAATTTGAGTAAACCCGCGGCTGAGTCGGTACTAAACCGACTGGCCCGAAAAGCTGACGCGGAAGGTATAGAACTGGTGGTCTGCGATGACGCACAACAGTTTCTGCCGCAAGCGGTCCGGGTCCAGCCGCGCACTCTGGCCGAGCACATCGATGTGCTCATGGCCCTGGGCGGCGACGGCACCATACTGCAAGCCGTGCGCCTGCTGGACGGCCATGACGTACCCCTGATCGGCGTGAACCTGGGCAGCCTCGGCTTCCTGACCAGCGTGCCCGAGGAGCGGCTGGAGCAAGCGGTGGTCGCGCTGAAAAAAGGGCTGGTCCAGACCTCGCCGCGCTCCATGCTGCGCTGTACCGTCCTGCGCGGAGGCGAAGCGATCGGTGAATACCAGGCCCTCAACGACGTGGTCACGGGCTGGGGGCTGAACTCGCGCATTGTCACGTTCGACATCAATATCGACAACGAACAGATCAACACGGCGCGCTGCGACGGCCTGATCGTCAGCACGCCCACGGGCAGCACCGGTCACTCGCTATCCGCCGGCGGCCCGATTCTGCAACCGGAAACGCCCGTGTTCGTACTCAACATCATCTGCCCCCACACTTTGACCAACCGCCCCGTGGTGATTCACAACCGCAGTGAAATCGACATCGATATCCGTCAGGCCAGCAAGCAACTGCTCCTGGTTGTCGACGGCCAAGACAGCCTGATGCTGCGCGAGCGCGACCGGTTGCGCATCCGCAAAGCGGAGCGCGAAGTGACGCTGCTGAACCTGCCGGACCACAACTATTTCACACTGCTGCGCCATAAACTGCACTGGCGTGGTTCCAGTGTGTGAGTTTAAACCGTTTTATCCCGCGAAACCGGCACTGTACAGATCGTGCACCTTGACCTGCTCCTTCATGGCAGCCAGGCTGACCGCTTCGTTCCTGGGCGCGAACGTGACCTTGACGTCCTGGCCGGGGTAAAGGTGCATGCCGTTGTCGCTCCATACGCCGTGCAAGTCGCCGTGGCGGATCCAGACATAGGGTGTAAACGTATCCGATCGCAAGGTCATGGTCAACTTACCTTGGTCCTCGCCCAATTCCCAGCGCAGGTCGGGCTTGCGCATGGCCAGATGCTTGGGATGGATGAATACGTGCTCGTTTTCACTCACCTGATCGCCGGCCTGCAGCCGTACGATCAGCACAACCTTGTCTTTCAGCGCTTCAAAGCCGTCCACATCCGCGGGATCGAACGTGTAGAGCACCTCACTGGCCAATGGCGCGATGTCGGTACGGGTCTCGTGCGACCACACGGTTTCGCCGTCCATGGTGTGCAACTGCATCCGCAACATGCCGCTGGCTGCTTCGGTCAGGTCGCTCGAACTCCAGATAGCGACCTTGCCGTCTTTGTCCACACAGGAAACCAACAGGGGCGCGAAGAATTTGCAGGCGAAATAGTGCAGCATTTTCCAGCGTCCTTCCACGTCCAGCGAAGCCCAGGAAGCGGCCGGCCAGATGTCGTTGAGCTGCCAGATCAGAGCGCCCATGGTGGTCGGACGGCAACGGCGCCAGTGTTCGCAAGCCACCCTGATGGACAGCGCCTGGAGCACCTGGGACATGTACAGAGTTGATTCCCAGCCCACGGGCACGCGGAAATAGCGCGAAATCTGGTTGAGCACTTTCTGGTTCCCACCGCCACAGCGCTGGTAATGTTCCAATACCGGCGAAGTGATATTGCGGTCTTCCGGAATCGTGTATTTATCCAGCAATTCCGGCGCGGCGAATGACTGGAAGCCGAACTCCGAGCTGAACCGCGGCACCACGTCCCAATAGGCCTCGAACGGTTGACCGCCATGCCAAACGCCCCAGTAATGCACATCGCCGTAGCGCTGGTCCTGGGGATCGCCATACTTGCGCATACCGCTGCACGGCGAACTGGTCCAGAACAGACGCGCCGGGTCCTCCTCCGCGACCACCGGGTAAATGGTTTGCACATACAGTTCGTCGTATTCAACATAAGCCCGTGTCGGCTCGTTTTCGCGGTGACGCCAATTGACCGCCTGTTCGCACTCGTTGTTGCCGCACCACAGGGCGATGCTCGGGTGGTTCATCAACCGGCGCACGTTCTGACGGGCTTCCACGGCTACGCTGTCGAGAAACGCGCGGTGCACCGGATAGGTGTTGCAAGCGAACATGAAATCCTGCCAGACCAGCAGACCCAACTCATCGCACAGGCTGTAAAACGCATCGCGTTCGTACAGGCCGCCGCCCCAGACGCGGATCATGTTCTGGTGCGCGGCGACCGCGGATTCCAGTTCCCAGCGGATCTGCGCGTCGGTCAAGCGGCAGTCAAAGCTGTCGCTGGGGATCCAGTTGGAGCCTTTGGCGAAAATAGGCACGCCATTGACCTTGAAATAAAACGAGGTCCCGATCTCGTCGGGTTCCTGGATCACCTCGCAACGGCGGAAGCCGATCTGGTGTTCGATGACTTGCAGATCGCCCCGAGCACGCATTTCCGCGGTCAGCGTGTACAGTTTCTGGACGCCGTACCCGTTGGGCCACCACAGTTCCGGTTTAACCACCTCGATCCGCGCCTGGACCCGGTTTTCTCCAGCAATCAAGTCTGCCTCTACTGTATGGGTTTGACCGGCGAGTTGAAACACGCACGTGGCCTCTCCTGGCTGGGCAGCCTCGATGATGGCGCTGCAGGTCACGGCGACCAAACCGTCGTCCGCATGTTCCTGCTGGTGCGTCACATACAGCAAGCGCAAACCGTCATAGGCTTCGATGCGGATGTCGCGCCAGATCCCGGGGGTCAGGAAACAGGGGCCCCAGTCCCAGCCGCCATGGGTATGGCTTTTGCGCACGTGATGGCGCTGACGTGGATGCCAGGGCGCATGCCCGCCGCCTTGCGGCAGCCAGGAATCCGCGGCGCGCTTATCCATTTCAGCCCGTACTGGAGCAAAAACGACATTGATCTCGTTTTCGCCTTCGCGCAGCAGTTTTTTCACATCCCAGCGCCAGGCAATGAACATGTTGTCAGTGGACGCGACCTGTGTATCGTTGACAAACACCTCGGCCATGGTGTCCAACCCGTCGCAGCATAGCAACACCTGCTCGCGCGCCAACGCTTCCGCATCCATGTCGAACGTTCTGGAATAGGCCCAGGTCGCATCGCCGACCCACTGCTGATCCACCTCGTTGCGCCGTACAAACGGATCTTCCACCAGCTCTAGCCGAACCAAATCCGCGTGCACCACCCCGGGTACAGTCCCATTAAGTTCCAATGCCTGCGCCCCTGGTTTGACGCCGTCGACTTGACGAATGCGCCACTCGCCATTCAAAGTTATGCTCTTCATACTCATTGCTGTCCCTTTCACGTAAACTGCTCTCTGATGATCAAAGCGATAAGATACACTCGTCTTCCATTTGATTTCTTCCTTTTTTCAGCATATCTTATTGCACTTATGTGATATTCAGGAGCAAGTGCCGTGTTCACCTTCAAGCTGGATCGTGGGCAGCATCATTACCGGCTCATGATGCATGATTGCGCCGAGTTTGATTTTGCCTTGCACGACCACGAAAACGTCTGTGATTTGACGTTCGTGTTCGAAGGCGTGCTGGAACAGCAGGTCAATGATCGACCCATACGCTATGACAAGGGTTCGCTGATCCTGATCAGGGAACGCGATCGCCATGAGCTGCACGGCCACAACATGGTCATGTTCAACATGAACCTGTCCCAAGCCATGCTGGCCACCATGGCCGCGGCCATGTACCAGGCCCCGGCTTTTGCCAAGCTGATCGAACAGCCCATGCCGCCGGTTGCGCGGATGAGCGATGAACAGGCGGCCCGGTTGCGCAGCGCGTTGGAGTTTCTGTTCCGGCACATGTGGGACCCCGAGCATGAAATCGGCTTTCACCGCTTTGTGCTGACCACGCTAATCGATTTTCTGCTGCCCCTGGTGCGCCAACAGAACCGGGACGATGAACCGCCGGCCTGGTTCAAGGCGTGCCTGACCGCAATTGACCAGCAGCTCGAAGACCTGGCCCTGGCCGACCTGCCTAGGTTGTGCGACCGCAGTCGCGAGCACATCTCACGCAGCTTCCGCCAATTCATGGGCCAATCACCCTCGGCTTATATCATGGAAAAACGGCTGGAGCGCGCCGCCATCCTGACCGCACACACCAGCCGCCCGATCCTGGACATCTGCTACAGCCTCCAGTTCAACAGCGTCAGCTACTTTTACCGCAAGTTCAAAGAAAAATACCAACTGGCGCCCAACCAATACCGCAAAGCCAACGGCTGGCCCGGAGTCGAGACCGCAAACCACCGTACATAATTTTTGTTGATGAACAGACGACTCGACAGCCACTTCAGGCTGCTTCAGAACTCAAAGATGCCCATGCGCCATTCGCCACCAAATTTCTTTTGACAACTTTCTCCCCGCTTGCTACCTTATTTGAATACAAATGAGGAAAACTATGACGCCGATCCACTTGGTCGACAGTCCTTTGATCGGCGTCAACTGGGATACGGGCAACAGCTACCTGGCCGGCATCGATGATCCTTATGAGGGGCTGCAAAACGTGCGCGATCATGTCTATCATGTACATGCAAAGGATATTTCCATGCAGCACAGCGAAGCCGAGCGCGGCAAGGTGACCGGTACTCCCGTGGGTTGCGCTTGTGGCGATGGCGTGGTAGATTGGGGCAAGGTGATTCGCATCCTGGAACCACTGGACCGCGAGATCTTTTTCAGCGTGGAATGCGGGACCATTGAACAGGCCGAGAAAAGCCTGCCCTTTTTGAAAAGCGTTTTCGGCTCGCTGCTGGACGATTGAAACCGATGAGTGTGTATGAAAAAGCTGTTGTCGGCTGGAATGCTGTTTATGATCGCCCTGGTCCTCTGCCATGACCGCAACCTGCGCCAGCGACCTTGATAGCGCAATTCGCTCCGACCTGATCAACCAACTCAGCGATATTGCCATCCCTACCGACCGTCCCAATGGGATCCAGAAGCGGAAACCATTGTTGGTGATGGCTTGTTGTACGAAACGGTCCAGCACAGTCGGGATGCCAAGCTGGCGTACACACCTTCTGGTTTCGGTATCTCCTTCCGGCGGACCGGACAGGGCTGATACCGAC
>CAZOLK010000132.1:0-13966 GCA_964580325.1 uncultured Verrucomicrobiota bacterium
GGTATGGACGAACCGGCCGGCGCGGTCCTGAGCTGCGCCTGGAAACGGCTGCTCAAAGCACATCCGCATGACGATATCACCGGCTGCAGCGTGGATGCCGTGCACACCGAAAACGAAATGCATATCGCCGCTGCTGGCCAGGCCGCGGATGCCATGTGCCGGCGTATGGCCCATCACTTGATCCAGTACTATGGCGGCCAGCGCGACGACGACGAGCGCACGGCTTTCTTTGTCTACGCCACCCGCGGTCAGGCCGGACGGCAGCGCGTCCACCTGCGCCTGGACTTTGAAGGTCGCTATAACTGGGGCGATACACAACCGCCGACCGCCTACGCGATCATGGATGAGCACGATCGGCTCGTGCCGTTTGTCGAACTGAAACGCGCGCGCTCCACCGAGCACCCGCATCCGGTGGTCACCCTGGAAATGGACGCCGAGATGCAGCCCTACACCTTTAACCGCTTCTTCTTGCGCGAAGAGCCGGCCTGGCCAGAGACGGCGCATGACGGCAGGTTGGAAAACGCCCGTCTGCTGGTCGAGATCCAGCCTAATGGGAGCGTCCTCATGACCGATAAGCAAACCGGTTTGACTTGGTCGGGCGCCGGACTGTTTTCCGATCAGGCTGACGCAGGCGACGAATACGATTTTTCCTTCATCAAGGACGATGTTGAGCAGGTCTTCATGGAAGCGACCATGACCATGACGGAAACACGCGGGTGCAGCGGCCTGATGTTTGCCAGGTTGTACGGCGCGCTGGCTGTTCCGGCCCTGTCCGATCATGATGCAGGTCGTTCCGCGGAGACCGTGGAGTTGCCGGTCTGCCTCGAATATACGCTCGGTCCTGCCGACCGCTGGCTGGGTGTGCGCTTGCGTTTCACCAATACAGCTCGTGATCACCGTTTGCGCTGGAACGTGCAATTACCGTTTGTGCCGGAATTTTCGCGTAGCGGTTTGAAATTCAACGAGGTGCGTCGCGCCTGCTCGGATCCGTGGGTCAGTGAAACCGGTCATGTGATCGCGGCTGAGCATCCGGCCGATCATTACGTGGCTGTTGCAGCCCCTTCGAACCAGGATGGCGCAGGACATGGCCTGGCTGTGTTCCCGGAATGCCCGGTCAACTATGAAGTGGTCAACGCAACGCCACCACGGTTGGCCCTCACCGTGCTGCGCGCCGTAGGCCGCCTCAGTCGCGACGATCTGCTGACTCGCAAAGGCGGCGCTGGTCCAGGAATCTCGACGCCGGAGGCTCAGTGCTTGCGTTCGTTTGACATGCGCCTGGCGTTGCGCCCGTTTGCAGCGCAGGAAGCGGACCAGCTCTTTGGTGAAGCCATGGCCTGGCGCCACAAGCCGTTGACTGGGGTGATCATGGGCTTTGAACCGTCCATT
Organism: uncultured Verrucomicrobiota bacterium; assembly: GCA_964580325.1. GTDB lineage: Bacteria > Verrucomicrobiota > Kiritimatiellia > CAYTQP01 > CAZOLK01 > CAZOLK01. Next base: position 1,387 of record CAZOLK010000132.1, read on the forward strand.
GGCGACGCGGATCCACATCCGCTGTTTGAATTGGAGCAGGGCTCGGTTGTGCTATCCAGCCTGAAGCGCTGTCACCAAGGCAAGCGTAGTGTGATCCGGTTGTTCAACAGCAGCGCGCACCCACAGACAGCGACCCTGCGTTTCCGCCAGAAAAGCATTCGGCTCTACCCGGCCGATCTGAACGAACAGGCTTTGGAAGAAGCTGAGACTCCGGTGCAGGAAAAAGAGGCGTACAGAATTCCAATGCAACCCTTCGGCCTGGCCACTTTTTTGATTGATTGATCAGATATACACCATCACCTGCAGGGCAATCTGCTCTTTCAGGTCTTTCATGCTCAGGAAGGGTATAATCACACCTTTCTGAACCTGTACGGACGTGTCCTCGTCTTTTCCCTTCTTGTCGCCGCTTTCGGCGCCGATGGGTACAATTTTTCCGGACATGACCAGAGGCAGCCCCATGGCGACATTACCGTAGGTCTCGTTGTACTTGCTCTTGAAACTGCCAGCAATATTGTTGGCCAACTCGCCGAACGCATCGCGTATGGCATTGTCGTCGACTTCTTCGGTCATCATCATTGTACTCGTGATCTTCTTCGCATTATCGTGATCCGCGGCCACAATGATATAGCCGACGCGACGTCCGCCAATGCCGATCAGGGCAACGATGTCCGAATGGACCGCTTTAACCTTGCGTTCCACCTTGCCGGAGAACATATCGATGTTCATAAACATCTTGAATGTGTCCTGTGTGGCTGAAATAATGGTGAACATGATTTCCTCGAATGTCACTTCACCTTGTTCCTGGTTGTTCTTTTCTTCGCTCATAATCTGCTCCATCCCAATGCCTCGTAATGTATATGCAGCCACCGGCAACGCCATTCATGCCTAAAATAGTCCAATTTCCGCCATGCGCAAGCCCTGAGTAAAAAACTTCTGTTTTTTTCTGTTTACATATCTAAAAAACATGTCAAAATATAGCAATAAAAAAAATATTCGGGTGTTGCAAGATGTCGGACAAAATATATTTGGAAGCTTGTGAGATTCTCACGGATGTCAAGATCGATACCTACAGTTTCGTGGTCACTCTGAATCCGTTATCCGGGAATTCCTGTATTTTATGGCATAAAGATGAACGCATCAGTGACGCCTATGAAGGATTGGGCCGTTTTTCCTGTTTTGACAAAGCCCGGGTTTTGAACTTCATCGTGCGCTTTGCCACCAATTCCCACCTGCGCGAAGACATACAGCGTCGCAAATTCGAAACAAAGCTAAAAAAACTGTCTCCACTGTTCTTCGAAAAGTTTGAAAACATGCCTGAAAAAGACAAGAGAAAATATTTTCAGCAACTGTTTGACCTGGATCATATCATCATCAAGCGGGAACTGGTCAAGCGACGGCGCATTATGGCCAAACGTTTTCATCCCGACCGTGGCGGCACCAACCGCGCCATGAGCGTCATTAACGAGGCCTACCAGTTCCTGATGGACAGGGCTACCAACTGATTTTCGGATTTTGATTTTTTTTATAGGGCGAGAGTTTTATCTTCACGGCTGCGTATGTGTGCGATAAGTTCCGGCGCTCAGTCCCATGCATTGGCGAAATGTGCGATGAAAGAAGGCGGTATCCGTGAAACCACAGCGAAAGGCGATCTCTTTCAGGGCCAGGTCCGTTGTTTTGAGAAGCAGACAGGCGCGTTCGATGCGGCGACGGAGGATGAAACCGAGCGGACTGCATCCTAGGGCCTGTTGGAATAGTTTGCGCAGCCAGGGTTGACTCACATGCAGGCAGACGGCCAGTTGTGCAAGGTGCAACGTTGGATCGTGTAAATGGTCTTCGATCTTGCGCAATACAGGCAGGAGCCGGCGGATCTTCTCGTTGGCGACGCCGCTGCCATGCCGACGCAACAGCTCGATCAGCACGCGGGTGATGGACGCGCGGCAATGCTCGCGCCAGCCGCTTTGGCCACAAGCACATTCGCGCGACACCGCAACGATGTCCGCGCGCATGGTTTCCGTAGTTGCCTACACACCGCCCAGCCCAGCGGCAAACAGCAGGTCGGTGCCCACATGCCAGTCCGCGAGAAAATGAGCGGCATACAGCACGATCGGGTGCTGCGTCAGCGGTTCGAGCGCATGACGCACCCCGCGTGGAATCAGCATGACCACCAAAGGCACCAGCCAGGAAGCCGTCTCATGCCATTGCGCATCATGCTCCGGCCAGATCTCCGGTCCGTCCTGCCAGGCTGCTTTGTCATGGTTATGGGTCATGGTCAATTTTGCGCTCTTGCCTCTTGCCTTTTGCCTCTTGCCGATTTATGTTTATTATATAGGTAAAATAAACTTATGAATATACTAAAACTCATTGGATCGTTGTTGCTGATTGCGGTGTTGTCTTACGAAATCATGCGGGATCATCACTTTATCGTAGAGGTTCCGATGAACGACCAGTTTCCGGTGGATTATGAAGACGCCCTCTCCCTGGAAAACGGGCCGATTCAAAACAGGATCCAGAGCAAAGCGCGCTACCATTTCAAGGAATACTCGTTGGTACCCAAGGCCACCTACCAGGTTGATGCGCGTGTTTTGAGCAAGTGCAATTACAAATATGACAGCAGCGCCAGGCTTTCACCCACGGACCTGGCCCTGGGCTGGGGACCCATGTCGCGAAACAACGTTTTGCGCCAAATTAAAATCCAGCAACACAATCGGTTCTTTTTCTGGTCCTGCCGCGAATTCCCGATCCCACGCAAACAGATTGAAACCAGCAGCGCCAATACCCATATTTTGGCCGCCAACAAGGACGTTGACCGCACGTTGAAGAAGATTCGGAAAAGCGACATCATCCGCATGCGCGGCCATCTTGTCTACATTGACGGCAAAAAAGGCTGGAAATGGAAGTCGTCCCTGACCCGCCAGGATACAGGCTTTGGCGCATGCGAAGTGATCCTGGTACACGATCTGCGGATCGTGAAGAAATGATGTGACGGGCAGATCAAACCGCAAGGTTAGAAAGGTACTCCTGGGCCCATTTACGCGACAACGACTCATTGCCCATGGCCGCGTAAGCCACGCACAACGAACCGCACGTTTCCATCTGCCCTGCATCGTCTTGTGTGCGCAAAGCATCTGCGTACTGCTCATGCAGTAAGGCAAGAAAAGCCCGCACTTCGCGGCTGTCGTTATATGATTTCAGATCCATATCCACTATGTCCACAATCTATATCGGCATGTTATTTCCATGGCTTAATCGTAATTCAATGCAATTCCCCCTTTTTTGCACAAGATGGGTCAGACGCAGACAAAAAAAGAAGGGTTGCATGTCAAGGAGGTCAGGGTGAGGAACCCAAGGGAAAACATGCAACCCTCTTTAATTTCTAATATAATCCTAAAAAAAAACTAATCAAGAGAAAAACAAATTTTTTTACGAATGGTCATTTTGGCCTGACAACGCAATGTAGTAGAGCATATTATGAATAATGGAACATGGCACGAGTTATGGATGGGTAAGGGCGTGCGGAAAAATAACTTCACCATTGGGTGGCAATTCATCCCATCCAGCTTCGTTGCGAATGTTTTGAAATAGTACAATATCCTTGTGATCGAAGTTGTATGATGATGGCTGGGGTGAGTGACGGGATTTGAACCCGCGACCTCTTGGGCCACAACCAAGCGCTCTTACCAACTGAGCTACACCCACCGTCGTGCAGCGGCTTTTTATCCGCTGTGTGAAACAACATTAGTTAATCTACAGCACTTGGTATGTAAAGCAAAAAGCAAATTGTTTTTTTTGTGCGCTGGTAGCAGGTGCGTCCTGCCCTGAACTATTTCGAAACTTTCGCAACGCTTCATGGTTCCGATTCCAGCCCGTCTCCATGAAGATCTGGTAATTTTCGATCATGCGCTTGCTCGGATGGGCGTCGTACGGGCCGGCGCTGAGGGAGAGCATGAAACGTCGGCTCAGCGTACAGTTGCCGACCGGCGGCGCTTCGATGGAGTGCAGCGCATCAGCGTCCATGGTCAGAATGGTCAGAAAATCGGGAAGAATTTCGCATATCTGGCCGTGGAAGTGTTGGATGGCTTTTTTGTTATAGCGGTGAATAAGGTCGATCAATTCGCGGGCATGATCCAATGCTGGAACGTTGCCGGACTGACCATGGGCGGTGCTGCCAGTTCGCTGCCCACCAGGAAATAGACGTCGGCCAGATCGCGTTCCAGGCAGTAGTTGCATGACTTTGTCGAGGAAGAGCAGCCAGATCGGCGTGCGATCAGTCGGCTTCCCGTTCAAAACGGCAAATAACGTTATCGTGCTGTCATCACAATTTTCTGCATATTACATGATGCTTAAATAGCATCAAAATAAGGATTCCGCAATCCGCAATCCGCAATCCGCAATCCGCAATCCAATATTGAATATCTGACAGGTTGCGGTTATGGTGTCTTTTTTACGGAGATTAGAATGTTGATAGTTTTAATTGGCCTGGTGTTATGGCTCTTCTTTCTCAGTGTCCTGGTTCGGCTCGGTTGTTTAGCGCAGCGTTTGCCTCGGCAGCGTCTGGTCGTGGCGTTGCTTTTGCTCCTGGTCGCGTTGCCTTTGTTTTTCAGACCTCACGAGAAGATGATTGGTGGGCAGGACGGCTATGCCTACAGAAGTTTCGGTTTGCAATTCGCCCGGCAGCCAACCTGGCGTCACCAGGATCCTTTGCTGGCTGAAGTGCCGCAAAACGAGCGTTCGCTGTTTCTTGTGCCTTACTATCCACCTTGCTATAGCAAGCTGCTTAACGGCGACTTCTATGCCGAAGCCTCGAGTGCGGAGGTTGGTTTCTGGTTCCAACCCGCGTATCCTCTGATGATGGGTTTTGTCAATCATCTGCATCCTGTGCTGAGCGCTTATGTTGCACCTTTGTTTGCACTCTGCACTGCGTTTGTGCTGTTCAACCTTTGCGCCAAGCTCTTTAACAGCGCCGGTGCAGGCATCATCGGCCTTTTGCTGTACCTTGCCAATCCCGCCGTGATATGGCATGGCCGGCATCCGCGTCCCGAGGTGCTGACCAGTTTCCTGGTCTTCAGTGGGATGCTGCTGCTGTTACTTGCCTTTCGCCGCGGCCGTGCAAAAAGCCGTTGCGATCTGCTACTCGCCGCATGCTGTATCAACCTGGCACCTTTTTTCCACATTTCCGCACTCATGGTTGCACTGCCAACCGCACTCACGATGTTGCTGCTGATCGCGTCCGGACGCGACGATGTGATCTGGTATTTCGCTCCAGCTTTAATTATGGGGCTGCTTTTCCTGGGAAAACTCTATGGCATTCACGATACGTATCATCTGCTCCGCTTCGTACGCCCCCTGATTGCGCGTCCGCTGTTGCTACTGCTGTTGATTGGGCTTGCAATAGCCGGTTTAGGCTTTGCCCTGTTCATCGGGCGCTCAGTCCAGTTGCGTTTCGTCCTGCGTCCTACGCGGCGGATGTTGCGTGCCGTTCTGATCGTGTTGCCGCTGGTCGCCTACCTCACCTGCTATGCCGCTGCAATGATTGACCCGCCGACCCGTACGGAAGTTGAACTGCATTATGTCAATCGCACGGATCTTCGTGCCGTACTCAATGTCCAGGGGCCGTTGATCGCTCTGGCCGCGCTGAGTGGGTTATGCCTATTCGCCGCAACCGCTCCGCGCCGTTTAAAGGAGCGCATTCTGCTGTTGGCCTGTATCCTGCCGGCCACCCTGATGTTGGGCAATATGTACGATTTTTTTATGTACCGCTACACGCTCGTGGTTCTTCAACCCCTGCTGACCATTGGCCTGGTCTCGCTGGTAATGATCCTGCCGGTTATCAAACGTGCCCCTGTGGTCAGCCGAACGCTGGTCGCCTTGTGTATAGCTGCCGCGGCACTGTACCAGCGAACCCATCTCGTCACTATGCGTGAATACTGCGGTCTGGGCCGCCAACTGAGCAAGGTGGCTGCATCAATTCCAGCCCATGGCCGTCTTCTGGTGGAATATGGCCGCCTGGCTGCGCCGTTCGAGTATCGCTATGGCCTGTCCACGCTGCCCCTATACACGGACAGCAGCGATTATGCCGGCGCGGAACAGGCCTGGGCCGGTATCATGCGCCGCGAGCCGGACCAGCCTTACTATTTTCTGACGATCTATGAGGGACAGCCTTGCAGTCCGCTGTTCAGCTTCACGCCAGTTCAGCAGGTCCGTTACACTGGGCTTCTGTTGAAAGAGCGCTACTGGGACTTGCCACGCGAATCCATTCGGCTGGATTGGACTATGCGCCTTTACCGCATGCACTTGCACGATCCGGATCGAGAAGTCCAAGCCCTGCCATATATGCGTCGGTTTGATCAGGGTCGGTTCGGTTTGCGCCGTTTTGATCGCACCAAAGAAACGCACTTGAAAATCTCGGGCCGCTGGCTGGATAGGGGCGCCATTCCGCTGACCGCACCGACCAATGCACTTACGCCGGGAATGCACAGCCTGCTCTGTTTTTTCTATGCAACCCATGTGACCAATGCTGCGCCACTGGCCCGCCTATTGTTGGATAACGAGCGCGAAGCATCGGGAACCTGGCAGGTTTTGCCTGGCGGTTGGCGCTTATGGAAAGGTCGGGTTGACGCAGGCGATCTGGTCGCGGGACTTGTCTGGCAAGGTACGGAGTCTATGCTGTTGACCCGTGCTTTGTTGCCAGACACGCAGGAAGTGCTCTTTGATGGCTGGCGCGCCGAGGGGGTGCGACGGCACATGGCCGGCAATATCCCGACCCGCTGGGCACGCAATCGAGCGGAACTGACCGTGCCGGCATCCGACCAACGTCCGGTACTGGCGCTCATGTTCATGATGGTTTCCGGGCCAGGCACAGCCAAGCAATGCATCCTGGAGCAAACAGGATCTGGTCGGCGCACGACGCGCCAGGTGGCAACCTGGACCTGGACCTGGCAGGTCTGGAACTTGGAACCGACCGGTTCGTCCCTGCAAACGCTGCGCCTGCACGTTGACCCGGTATTCGATCCCGGCAACCCCAAATATCAGCCGGACCTGGCCGCGCAACTGGGCTTGCTGGCGGTTATTGAAGAATGAATGGCGTGTGGCGAGAAGCACGTGGTGAGTGTCGGGTGTCGACCGCCCCTTACTTGAACATTGGAGATTCCGTGTTGGATATTGGATCTGGATTTCGGATCTTGTTTTCGGGCGTCTCCTGCTTTTCTCCCATTTTTTTTGCTGTTTTTTTAAACACAATTCACGCTTGCTGGTCTGTAGTTAAGATTTTTTGTCCATAATCAGGAGGAACGCATATGATTAGTGTACAAAATCTGAGAAAAGATTTTGGGCCCAGGCGGGCGGTCAATGACGTGACCTTTTCGGTCGAAAAGGGCACGGTTCTGGGGTTTTTAGGCCCCAACGGCGCCGGTAAGACGACCACGATCCGGTTGATCGCGGGGTATCTCAAGCCGAAGTCGGGCAAGGTCGCTGTGGATGGCTGCGACGTGGTGTTGGATCCGGTCGCGGCTCAGAAGAAAATTGGCTATATGCCTGAAAACACACCGTTGTACGACGACATGACCGTAACCGGTTTTTTACGGTTTCTGGCTGAAATACGGGGGTTCCAGGGCGCGAAACGGAATAAGCGGGTGGATGAAGTGCTCGATGCCTGTTTTCTGAATCCGGTGCGGCACCAGTCCATCGATACGTTGTCCAAAGGGTATCGTCAGCGCACCTGTTTTGCCCAGACCCTGTTGCACGATCCCCCTATTCTGCTGCTGGATGAACCCACCGAGGGTCTGGATCCCAACCAGAAAAAAATCGTGCGCGACATGATCAGCGTCATGCGCAAAGACAAGGTCATCATGCTCTCGACCCATGTGCTTGAAGAGGTGGAGGCCATGTGTACGCGCGCCATTATCATCAGCCAGGGTAAAATCGTGGCTGACAGCACACCGACCGAACTCAAGAAGCGCAGTGCTTCCTACAACACCGTTACCGTCAATATTCTGACCCGGGAACCCAATGTGGATGAAGCTTTGCGCGGCATCGGCGATGTGGGTGAGGTCGAGGTGCTCGAAACGAGTGACGATGCCAAGGTGCTCAAATTGACGCCCAAAGATAAGCAGCCGTTGGCCGCGTGCGTGCTCGAATTCGCCCGTGACAAGAAGTGGGCAGTCCGCGACCTGCAGACCGGGAGCGGTCGGCTGGACGAAGTGTTCCGCGAATTGACCGAAACCGAGGACGCCACAAGCAAGTAACGGCGACTTTGTTTTTATAGATCGAAATTCAGGAGTTAAAAAATATGGAATACTGCAATCATACCTGGACCATTACCAAGCGGGAATGGAGCGCTTACTTCAATTCCGCCATCGGTTATGTTGTAATCGTGATCTTCCTCGTGCTGACCGGTGTGTTCACCTTTCTCGTATCCAACTATTATGAGAGGGGGCAGGCCGATTTACAGGCGTTTTTTATGTGGCATCCCTGGCTTTACCTGGTGCTGGTGCCCGCTGTAGCCATGCGGCTATGGTCAGAGGAGAAGCGTTCGGAAACCATTGAACTGCTCTTTACCGTCTCGGTCACGCCGGGGCAGGCGATTCTGGGCAAGTTCCTGGCCGCCTGGGGCTTTTTGCTGGTTGCGCTGCTTTTGACCTTGCCCGTGGTTTTCACCACTCAGTTCGTGCTCAAGGGCAATCCTGACAACGGCGTGGTGATTGCCGGCTACGCAGGCAGTGCGCTGCTGTCCGCTGCCTACTTGGCCGTGGGCATGTTCACCTCCGCGTTGACACGCAATCAGGTGATCGCGTTTGTCAGTGCCGTGACCATCGGCCTGTTCATGGTGTTGGCCGGGTTCCCGCCCATCACCCGTTTCCTGGCCCAGTTCGCGCCGCTCTGGATCATCAACGGCGTGGCCGGGATCAGCTTTATGAGCCACTTCGAGTCGATGCAGCGGGGCGTAATCGCTTTACGCGATATCCTCTATTTTGTCAGCATGATTGGCTTCATGCTCTATGCCACTTATGTGTACCTCTGGCACAGCCATACCAAGAACTGATTTTAAACCTATTGAACGGAGGACGAAACAATGGATAAAGCAATGTGCAATAAAATATTCAACGGGCTTCCTGGCGTAATCATTGTGCTGGTTGCGATCATGACGCTGAACCTGCTGCTGAGTGTGTTCAGTATGCGCGCGGACCTGACCGAGGAAAAGCTCTACACCCTGTCCAAAGGCACGCGCAACATGTTGGACAACATGGATCGCAAAGTGACGCTCAAATACTTTTTCTCCGAGAGCAACAAGGACGTACCCGTGCAGGCCAAAAACTATGGCCAGCGCGTCCGCGATCTGCTCGAAGAGTATGCCGGTCGCGGAGGTAAGGTCATCCTTGAAAATTACGATCCCAAGCCTGACACCGAACAGGAAGAGTGGGCACGTAAATACGGACTTAACGGACCGACGGTCGGCATTTTCGGTGCGCAGCCCAATTTCTATATGGGCCTGGTCGCGCTGTCCGGCACCCGGGAAGCGACCATTCCGTATATTTCCACTGAAATGGAAAACCAGTTGGAATACAACATAACCCGTCTGATCAATGAAGTGATACAGAAGAAAAAGCCCAAAATCGGCGTGATGAGTTCCCTGCCGGTCACCGGCATGAATATGCCGCCGCAGATGATGATGCAGATGCCTCAGCAACAGCAGCAGCAACCCTGGATCCTGGTTCAGGAGTTGAAGCGTCTGTACGATGTCGAATCCGTGGAAATAATGGTGGATGCGATTCCCGAAGACATAGACGTGCTGGTGTTGGTCCATCCCAAGAAGTCCATGCCGCCCGGCATGCGCCAGCCCATGCCGTCCGGTGAAACGGGTCTGTCGGATGAAACGCTCTACGCCCTTGACCAGTTCGTCATGCGCGGCGGCCGCCTGATCGCGTTCGTCGACCCCATTTGCATCACGGAGAGCGAAGTTGCACCTCAGCAGTCGCCCATGGCGTTCCTGCAAACCAATTCGGATATCAATAAACTGACCGAAAAATGGGGCATCAAGTCCACGGTCATGGAAGTGGTTGCCGATAACAGGGCGGCCTGCACGGTGACGACCTCGGGCGGCAGAGGCAGCCTGATGCCGACCTGGATGAAGTTGGGCAACGAAAACATCAACCGCAGCGAAGCCGCTACTAGCGATCTCGATTCGCTGATGCTGCCTTTTGCCGGCGCCATCGAGGGGCAACCGACGGGCAGCGACCTGATCATGACCAAGCTGTTGACCACCTATGACAAAGCCGCCTACGTGAGTGCCATGGATGCGCGCGGGGATGCGGACAGTCTGATGAAAAACGCCACGCCCATGGGTGAAGTGGCTCTGGCCGTCCGTCTGTTCGGCAAATTCCCTTCTGCTTTTCCCGACGGTTTTTTAAGCGCCCCTGATAGTCCGGACGAGCAGGAAACAGCCGAGGGTCATCTCAAGCAGGGCGAGAAAAACGCTATCGTGATCCTGGTCGGCGATGCGGATATGATCTATGACCGCCAGTGCGTTGCCGTGCAGCAGACGCCGTTCGGTCCCATTGTTCAGCCGTTGAACGACAACCTGAACTTTGCGCTCAACATGATCGAGCAGTTGGCTGGTAACGAAGCCCTGATCGGCTTGCGCAGCCGCGGCACCACGGATCGCCCTTTCCGCAAAGTCGATGAACTGCGCGAAAAGGCGCAGGTCAAATACCAGGCGCAGAAGGTTCAACTGCAGAACGATTTGAACGAAACGCTGAAACGTATAACCGAACTGGAGAAGTTCAAGAAAGACAGCGGTGAGCGGCTCTTTCTCAGCGCCGAGCAGCGGCGGGAACGTGATGAATTCCTCAAAAAGGAAGTTGAGATCAAGCGCAAGCTGCGCGACGTGAGTAAGAATTTCCGCGAGGATATCGAGTGGCTGGGGATCATGGTGAAGACATCCAATATTCTGATCTACCCCATGATCATCGGTTTGTTGGGCGCTGCCTACGGGCTGGTGCGCAAAAAAGTCATCCTTGGGCAGTAACCTGTAAGTAGGAGGATAGAGACTATGTCTTTTCGTGTTTTTGCAGTCTTATTAATTGTCATTGTTGTGATCATGGCGGCGGTTTCCGTCATGCGTAAAGGACCTGGCGAGGAGCAGGTTCAATGGAAGCCCGGCGATCTGGTGTTCAACGATTTTGAGCAGGACAATGTCGTCAAAATCGAAATCTCGTCGCCCCAGGACAAAGTCAGCTTTGCCCACAGCGACGATTTGTGGTTGATTACCTCGCGTTACGATTATCCAGCCGATAAAAACAAACTGGCCGAGAAGCTTAGAGAATTGCTGAACCTGAAAATCGGCCAGATCATGCTCGATGGCATGGATTACCCCGAAGAGTTCGGCCTTAAAGTGGTTGCGAAAAAAGAAGCTGGCGACGAAGCTGAGCAGGATGAGGATGCCGAAGCCGATGAACATCCCATAGAGGTGAAATTCATGGACGCGACCGGCAATGTGTTGAATTCGATTAAAATCGGCATCCAGCGCACGACCGGCGATGGTGGTCCTTATGGTGGTTATCCTGACGGACGTTATGTACAGCCACTTGACGGGCCGGTGATGCTGGTGGACGACAACCTGTACGGAATATCCGCGAAGGCGGACGAGTGGCTGCGCAAGGAATTGCTCGATGTGGCGGCTGCTGGCATCAGGGAAATTCAGGTGACCCGCACCAATGAAAACTACAAGGTCAATCGTATCGAAATGTTGAACAAGCTGACGGTCGCGGACCTGGCGGAAAATGAGGAGATGGTCGACCATGTGGCCAATCGCCTGAGCCGCGCCTTGCAGAGCCTGAGTTGTCAGACTGTTATGGATCCCGGCAAAAATGACCAGGCCTATGGCTTTGATCAGCCAGAAAAATATATTGCCCGTGATAAACGTGGTTTTACCTATACCGTGCTGATGGGTAAAAAAGCGGAAGATGACGGTCGTTACGCCCGGTTCATAGTATCCTACAAAAAAGCAGACCAGCCTACCGAAGGCGATGCCGAAGTGGAAGTGGACCGGGTTCTGAAAGGCAAAAACGAAGACGAGAAGAGCAGCGAGAAGAGCAGAGAAGACAAGATCAAAAAGAAATTCGATGAGCTGCTCAAGAAGTATGAAGAAGATGTGGCCAAACACGAAAAGGAAGTGGCTGATCTGAACAGGAACCTGAAAAGTTGGACGTTTGTGCTTAGTTCCTACAGTGCTGGTTCGATGCTGCTTGCCCGTTCCGAACTGGTCAAGGAGAAGGAGAAGAAAGAAGAGGAAAAGGCTGAAGACAGCGAAAAGCCGGTAGAGGAAAAGACGGAAAAACCTGAAGCACAGGCTGAACAAGCTGAAAAGAAGCCGGAAGACGCTGAGAAAGACGCTGAGAAAGAAGATGTAAAGAAAGCTGTCGAAGAGGGGGCAGAGCAGAAGGCTGCTGAGGAAGCGCAGAAGGCTGAGGAAGCGCGCAAAGCGGCTGAGGCCAAGAAAGCGGCTGAGGAATCGGCGAAGAAGAAAGCCGCCGAAGAGGGGGCAGAGCAGAAGGCTGCTGAGGAAGCGCAGAAGGCTGAGGAAGCG
>CAZOLK010000133.1:0-13867 GCA_964580325.1 uncultured Verrucomicrobiota bacterium
GAGCATGACGCGTGTCGCCCTGGGCATGAGCGGTGGCGTGGACAGCAGCGTGGCTGCCGCGCTGCTGGGCCAACAGGGTTACGAGGTGATCGGCTTCACCCTGGTGCTCAAGGACGAAGCGCTGCGCCGCGTGTCGATCCGGGATGTGGATTCGGCGCACGCAGTGGCCGAGTTCCTGGGCATCGCACACCATGTGCTCGATGCGCGTGGCTTGTTCGAGGCACGGATTGTCCAACCATTTGCAACCGAATACGCGTGCGGTCGTACGCCGTCGCCCTGCGTCCACTGCAATCCGCTGATCAAGTTCGGCTACCTGCTGGAACGCGGTCGCGAACTGGGCTGCTCCAGACTGGCCACTGGCCACTACGTGCGCATAGCCGAACGGAACGGCGTTTACCGCATGTTCAAAGCCGCTGACCCGTCAAAAGACCAATCCTATTTTCTGCACCGACTGACCCAGACCATGCTGCGTCAGGCCCTGTTCCCGCTGGCCGGCTGGTACAAAGCCGATGTCAAGACCCATGCCACCCGCTTGCGGCTGCCCATTGTAGACCAGGGTGAAAGCCAGGACCTCTGCTTTGTCGACGAAGACGGCCATGCCGCCTGCGTGGAAAGTTACCACCCGGAGCTGTGCCGCACCGGCGACATCGTCGACAGCCAGGGCCGGGTATTGGGTCAACACCAGGGTTTTCACCGTTACACCATAGGCCAGCGCCGTGGCCTGGGCGTGCCGTTCAGCGAGCGTTTGTACGTCACGGCGCTTGACCCGGAAAACAACCGCGTGGTCCTGGGCACGCACAAGGAGGCCATGAGCAACCATTGCCGTTTGACCGCAACCCATTGGATCAGCGGCAAACCACCGCCGGAAGACCGTGTATACACGGTCAGACCGCGCTACCGCCATACCGGCGCAACCTGCCGCCTGCACCACGACCCCGACGGCGCAACCGCGGTCCGCTTCGACCAACCCCAGTTCGCCCTGACCCCAGGCCAGGCCGGCGTAGTCTATGAGAGCGATGAAGTGCTGGGCGGCGGCTGGATCGGTTGACCAGGGTTGGCTCCAACAGCTATTGTTTTTGTCCTGCCCTACGAATCGCGCCAATCAACGCGAATTTTATGCAGACCTTTTTTTTTTCACGCACGATGAATAGCGACAGGCCGGCTGCGTCGACGAAGTGATGGCCGAATTCATTCTGGTCGCCCGACGGTATGGGACTCTTCCATGTACACGGCATTCCGGACGCGACCCATGTCTATGGCGTGCGCATCGTCTCGGCCAAGGTCTGGACCGGAGGTAACCGTTCACGGGACCGAGCTTCACCAGAATCGGACGACGATTACGGATTACGATTGAAGTCAAAGCCAGTAAGTTGCCGTCCGCGTCATAGTAAAAGCGTGAAATGGCATTCTACTTTTTCTTGAAATACTGCAGCATCCACAGATTATGATGGAGCAGTTATTGAGATTCGGCGATCATGATCATAGCGAAACATAATCCCATCAGCAACAGGCACAGCAGCCCGATGCCCAGGGCCGAGGCCAGTGACGCAGCAGCGCCCTGTTGCTTGAAATGGTTGCGGCACATGGTTTCCTGGGTTAGGCCGGCGATGACGAACACGAGCGCCATGCTGGCCAGCGGCGCCAGGTAAAGCGGGACGTCCCAGACGGGATAGGCCAGCATGGCCAACAGCACCAGGACCGCCGTGGTCAGCAAGCCCGCGACATAGGCCAGCAGACCGCGCAAGGGCTGGCCCATGCGAAAGCAGTTCTGCCCCATAACCGCGAAACCGGCCAACGGCATCCCCAGCAAAGCAGCGGCTGCCGCTTTCCATGGCGCGAAAAGCCGTTTGCCCAATTTGCGCTCATTCTTATTCTCGTCCGGCACCTCGTCTTTATCGTCCATGGGAACAGCCTGCCCGCTTGCGGGCGTGTTGGATGCGTGCTCCATGCATTGCTTGAGGTCCTGGCTCAGTTCGGCAACCGTGGCATAACGCTCCTTGGGGTCGCGGGCCAGTGCTTTGAGCACCATGGCGTCCACCCTAGCGTCTATGCCGGGATTCAGCGTTTTGAGCGGCGATATGGCGCCATCCACCGTCTGCAACATGAGGTCATACTCTGATGTCGACCGGTCGTAGGGCCATTTGCCGGTGAGTAATTCATAGAGAATCACACCCAGGCTGAACACATCCCAGCGCTCGTCCGGCGGCAGTTGCGGATTCAGGATGATTTCGGGCGGGACATAGCCCAGCGTGCCGGTGACGCGACCGTCCCTGGTCATCATGATGCCGGGTTCCTGCTGCATGGGCCGCGCCAGACCGAAATCGAGCAAGTAGGGCGTGTCGTCTTCGTCGTCGACCATGATGTTGGAGGGTTTGAGGTCTCGGTGCAGGATGCCATGGCTATGGGCATAGACCACGGCATCGCACACTTTGTCCATCAGGGCCAAAACCTGGCGCGGCGAAAATTCTTCTTCGCGAACGAATTTATCGATATGCCGGCCGCGGATCCATTGCATGGCGCAATAGCCGCTGCTTTCAGTCACCCGGGCATCGTAGACACGGGCGATGTAGGGGTGCTCCAGGCGCGCGGCCATTTTGATTTCACGATCAAAGCGCTGCACGGCCTCCGCGTCATAGGACAGGTGCCGGGTAAGAATTTTGACTGCTACTTCGCGGCCGGTGCCCTCCTGCACGGCGCGCCAGACCACGCCCATACCGCCGCGTCCCAACGCCACGGTAATGGTGTAGCCATCGATTTTGGGCGTTGACGACACGCGTTTGACTGGTTTACGCATCCTGACAGATTGCGCGGGTTTTTCTCTTTTAGGATCTTGTGCCATCATGGATATTCCCGCCTACAAAATACCGCTGTCATCCCACGCGGGCACGTTCCTCTTAATGACATCAAGCAGTTTTTCCGGCACAACGGGTTTGGCGACATAGTCGTTCATACCGGCATCCAGGCATTTTTCCTGGTTTTCGTGGCAGGTCAGGGCAATGATCGGAATCAGCTTGTTGCGTACATCGGAACCGTGATCGCGAATGGCGCAGGTTGCGGCCAGACCGTCCATTTCCGGCATCATGATATCCATCAGGACAGCGTCGTACTCCTTGTCACGCAGCGCCTGCAGAGCGTCTTTGCCGTTGAGGACCGCGTCCGATTGAAATCCGAGGTGGTTCAGCATGCTCTGGATCAGGATCTGGCTGATGTCGTCGTCTTCGACCACCAGGATGCGCTGCCCGCTGCGGGTGTTGGAACGGGCCAGGTTCTTGACGCCGTTGCGGTTTTTTTCCACCACCATATCGTGGCCCATCTTGCTGAACATGATGTCCGCCACCTGCTCGATCAATTCGTCGGGCGTGACCGGCTTTGCCATCAGCACGTCATAGGCCGGGCGATCCATATCCTGCCTGCGCACGATATCGTCAAAACCGGTCAACATGATGATGGGCATTTCCGGAGACTCGGCACGAATCAGCCGGGCCAGGTCATAGCCCGTCATTTCGGGGATGGCATAGTCGGTGATGAGCAGATCGAACGGCTCTTTTTTATAGAGCATCCAGGCTTCGCGACCGCCGCTGGCGGCAGCTACTTTCTGCCCGGAGAATTCGAGCACCTTTTTGAGCAGTTCGCGCGAACTATCTTCGTCTTCAACCAGTAGGATTTTATAGCTCGGCAGCAGGATGGACATAGGTTCCACGCCCGAACCGCGCACGGTCGGACCTTCTGGCCGCTTCTCGGCAATGGGCAAGCGCACGCTAACCGTGGTTCCCCGGCCAGGTTCGCTGTCGATATTGATCGTGCCTTCATGACGCTGAACCACGCCATAAACAATGGACAAACCCAGGCCGCGGCCGCGTTCGACTTCGATCGTAAAGAACGGTTCGAGACAATGCTCGCGCACTTCATCGGTCATGCCGCGGCCATTGTCGCGCACTTCAACGCAGGCCAGGCGCCCTTCAATCCGGCTGCTCACATGGATGACGCCCTCTTTTTCAATGGCTTCCTCGGCATTGAAGATCAGGTTCAGAAAAATCTCGCGTAACTCGTCGAAAAAGCCGTTGACATAGCAATGATCGCACAGATCGGTTTCGACCTTGATGGTTTTGCCCTGGGCCAGAGCTTCTTCCTTCCATTTGGGTCGGGTCATGTCCACCACGGTCTGGGCCAGCTCAGAAAGGTCCACCAGCATCCTGTTGCTGCGCTCGGAGGGCCGGTAGAAGCGTACCAGCCGCTGCACCGTGGAGGATGCTTCGCGTGCGGAATTGAGGATGCTTTCCACCAGCGACAACCCCATCTCGTCGACCACCATGCGCTCCGCCCTGAGCATACCGGCGGCGATCAGGATGGGTTGGAGGGCATTATTGAAATCGTGGGCAATGCCCTTGGCCATCTGACCCAGCGCGCTCAGACGCTCGCGCCGCACCAGTTGCTGCTGCGTCTGCTGTAATTGGTCCAGGGTTTTAACCAGGCGGCGATTGGCATTGCGCAATTGCAGGTGGGTCGTAACACGTGAGACCAGTTCTTCGCGATGGTAAGGCCGGGTGATGTAATCCACGCCGCCGATATGAAAGCCTTTGACCACATCATCCTTGTCGGACATGGCGGTCAGGAAAATAACCGGTATATCTTCCGCTGCTTGACGCTCTTTAATCATACGACAGACTTCAAAGCCGTCCATATCCGGCATCATCACATCCATCAGGATCAGATCCGGGATCACGGCATCGAGCATTTCCAGGGCTTGGCGCCCGCTTTGCGCCACTGAAATCTGATAGCCCTCGTCCTTCAGGGCCATACCCATCATCTGCAGGTTGCGCGGATTGTCATCCACCAACAATATTAATGCCTTTTGTTCCATGATCTTTTCCCGAATCTCATTACAGGCCGGTCGCGTAGCCGGCAACGCTATGCATAACTATAAATAGCGAAAGCGGATAGTCAAAATAAATACGATAAAAAAAGAATTGCGGATTGCGAATTGCCACCCGATACGACAAAAAATATCCAAGGTCCAAGGTCCAAGGGAAGGGAAGTCGGACAAGTCGGTCTTTGCGAACTTGCGCAATTACCTTGCCATCATGAAGATCCAAGGCAGCCAGAATGGACACCGTTCCAAGTCGTTTGTATTCGTAATCGCGCTTTACACACGGATGGATGGCGGGGCTATAATCCTGTGACGGCGAATGGATATACTCATACCGTCCTCAAATCAGAAGAGTTGGTCATTTGTTCGCCACGCCTACTGAAACTTGAGCACTGTGGCGTTGTACAGCGTATGGACGATGATCGGAGCGTACAGCAGGCCCGAATAGCGGTAACTCAGGGCTGCGCAGACACTCATGACAAATACGGGCAGGATGGCCAACGGCGGGTGGATCATGGCGAAAATCAGCGCGCTGACCAGGACGGCCAATACCGGGCGCAGGCTTTGGCAGAAGCCTTTATACACCAGGCCCCTGAAAATATACTCCTCGAACAACGGCGCGGAGATGACGCTCAACAGGATGAACCAGTGCAGGCCAGCTTCGCTATCCAGCATAATTGCATGCTGTTCCAGAAAAAAACGGATCGCGTCGCTCTGTTTCAATGATACCAGGTAGAGTGCGCCGAACAATGCAGCGGGTATGGCCCACAGCACACCCTGAATCCACGGACTGTGCCACAACCTGGGGCCGGCTGCGAGGCGCACTTCCGGGCTGGGCCAGAAGCCGACAGCCGAAGCCAGACGCGGCAGGCCGCGAAAGCGGAAAACCAACAGGCTGACCACCGTAGTCAACAGGCCGGCAAGGCTGAAGCTGACCGCTATTTCCCAGCCCATGCTTCGGTCATCGTGCTTGATCATCAGGAAAAAAGCCACCTGCAACATAAAAAATCCGAGCGCCGTGATCAAGCCATCGGCCAGGGACAGGCGCACCGGCGGTTTCACGACCGGGTCCAGCAGGTAGGGTGCCAGTTCACGCACTTTCTGCCAGACCGCGTAGGCCGTCAGCGCACAGAAAATCAGTGCGCTCAATTTCTGACTGGGCGTCATAGCGACAATGGCCATGCCGTACATGGTGGCCGGCAGCATACAGACGTAGACCATGGAGGGCTTGACCCTGCGCCGCATCTCCGTCTCCAGCGGATCGGTCGCCATCAAGCCCATCCCAGCGGTCATGATGGCGAATACCGGCGTACCGGCAAACACCATGGCCACATCGAGAGCAAAGCCGGCGGGCAGACGCTGCGCGCCGTACAGGGCCCAGAGCAGCACGGCCGCAGCGTAGAACCCGGCGATCACGGCCCAGAGGCAGGCTTTGCGAAACATGAGCTGGGTTATACCGCACGGAAACGTGTAGAGCAACCAGAGCGCTTCGCCTTCCACGGACAGCACGTGCAAGGCACTGGTGACCAGCATGTAGGCCGCCACGCCGAACGCCATGACCGCGGCGTAATGCAGGTTGGCGCCGGCCAGGACGAACAGTCGCGGATTGACTGCGGCCTGCAGACCGATGAAAAACAGAGGCACAATCAGCGTCTGCACCATCAAACTGCGGTCGCGCGCCAGCAGGCGCAATTCTTTGCCCACCATGCCGGTGCACCACGGGCGACGGCCGCTAGCCCATGCTCCCGACGCAGCCGCCCGGGTCCTGCCTGAACGGCCCTGGTAAACGCCGCCTTCTTTGAGCAAGCCATCGCGGACCATGCGTTGCGCGGCCCACATGCCGGCACGCACCAGTTGCACGGTCAAAGCCAGCGTACCGAACAAGGTGACAGGTAAGGCCCAACCGCGCATGGCTGCCATGGCCGGCAACCCGGACGGCAGGCAGAGGGGCACCCAGGAAAACCGTTCGATAACGCGCACCAGGATCTCAGGCGGTTTGGGCGTCAAAGCCATGCCAAAGACCCCGAAAAAAAGGGCCATGCCGGTCAGCGAAAACACGGCCTGAATATTCTTGAGCCGGGCCCGATCCAGGCGTTTGCGCAGCCAGGTCTCGGCGCAAACCCAGACAACGGCCATCATCAGGTGCAGGCAGAGCGTCATGATCGCGGCCAGCGGCAGCACGAGCCAGGGTTGCACGCCGGCGTACCAGTAGAAGGTGACCAGGAAAGGCAGCAGCATGAACCAGCCGATCCAGTTGGTCAGCGCCTTTTCCACCATCTGGGCCAGGAACAGCAGACCTGCCGGCGCGGGAAACGTGTAGAGCCACTCCATATACCACTCCACGCGGCCCAGGTCCTGATTGCCGCTGCCCATTAAAACCACGGTCACGGCCAGGAACATGCCACACAAGCCCCATGCCACGCCGGCGACCATGGCTGGACGCAGCACGTTTTCAGGCCAGATCGCCTCTGTGTCCGCCCACAACCGCTTCATGGGCCGGGCCGCAAAACCGTCCATGCCAAACATCTTGAAGTGGGAAACGTAGGTCTCGACGCGCGGATCGTCCTGGCCATAATGTACGGCGAGATAGGTTCGGATCTCCTCCAGCACTTTGTCGCGTTCAACGCCGATCATGGCCGCATCGGTGCGATTGGTCGACATTTCGATTTCCTGGATAGGTTCGGGAATGACCTGCGCCCGTTGTTCACGCTCTGCTGATTGCATTTGCGCTGCAGCACGCATGGCATCTATTTGCCAGGCCGTCAACCAGCCACGACTCAGCTCTTTCAGCGTATCGTACTGATCCGGACGGAGGATGACCCTGCCTTCGCGTTGGTATTGACTCATGCGCAGCGCGTTACCGAGGTTGCCCAGGAAGCGGCTGGAAATGTTCAAGCCGTAGGCCAGATAGAAAAAAGACATGAAGAAGACAAACAGGCGGCCGCCGCGCTGCTTGCTCGGCGTCGGACCGCGGGCATCGCCCGGCTTGCGCTGCTTTTTGACGAGTACGTGCCGTATCCGGTTCAGCTTGCGGCGCACCGCCATACGGGTAAGAATCCAGATCATGCGCCCAGGAGATACTTCGGGCGTCGGGGCGTTCATCCTTCCCATCCAGGATGTTCCCGATCCGGCTGGGTGACCGCGAAAAAGACTTCCTCCAGACTGCCGCCGCGGTTACGGCGCAGGTACTCCAAAGGACCATCCGCCACCAGTTTGCCCTGGAACAGGATCCCGACGCGCGTGCACAGCTTTTCGGCCTGCTCGAGCAAATGCGTACTGAAAAAAATCGACATGCCCTCGGCCGCCTTTTCACGGATCAGTTCCTGCAAAACGCGGGTTGCATAGGGATCGAGTCCATTGCTCGGTTCATCGAGGATCAACAGTTTCGGGGCGTGCAGCAGGGCGCAGACCAGGCCCAGTTTCTTTTTCATGCCGCGCGAGAAATTGACGGCGTATTCTTCGAGATCGCCGCTCAGCCCCAACCGAACCACCAGCGGGTTGGCACGGGCGACGATCTCCGTGCGTTTCAAGCCATGCATCTCGCCCACGAACTGGATGATCTCGCTGCCGCGCAAGTAATTGTAAAAAACAGGATCATCGGGCAGATACCCGACCCGCCGTTTGACCGCAACGCGCGCGGCAAAACAATCGAGGCCATCGATAAAAGCCGCGCCTGACGTAGGCTGCAAAATACCCATAAGCATCCGGATCGTGGTGGTTTTACCAGCGCCATTAGGCCCGAGAAAAGCGAAAATCTCGCCGGCGCAAACCCGCAGATCCATATCCCGCAAGGCGGAAAACTCGCCATAGCTTTTATGAAGGCCGTGCGTTTCGACAATAAAGTGTTCGGTGTTATCCTGTGTACTCATGACAGCGCAAATTAGCAAAAGCGGTCCAGGATGAAAAGTGAAAATTCAGAGGGAGGGGGGAGGGAGCAGGGTGCAAGGGATCAACCGCCAACCGGATTTATACACCAATCCAGGGGAATTTTCAAAATGTCAAACCATCGGGTATTTTGGAAATGGGACTTGCGTCAAGGATGCCACCTTTTGGAAATGCGCTGAAGTCCGCCACCCTTCTTAACGAACTAACTGCCTAACTCCCTAACTCCCAAACGGCTCGATACAACGGGCAGTGTTCCAGATCGACCCTATCGCCGCGGCGATAGGGTTCCAGCATGTGGCGGCTTTGCTGGGCCAATTGCCGGCGAACTTCGCGACGCCTTCCTTTTACGCGCGCTATCTGCATGTGATCGTAGGCCGTGGTTTGATGGCGCATCCAGGCGATGATGGCTGCTCGGGCCCTCTGCTCCATGGGAATACGTTGCGTTCTGGCCACGGTGCCGCTGCCTACCGGAGTGGCATGCGCCGCGATCTTGCCGGCCAGCACCACGGCCAGATCCGCATAATCGGGATGAAAATGCAACTCGGTCAGCACGGCCTCGATAAAATCTTCGACATACTCTTCCTGTTTGCGCTGGCGCCGCTCTATATCCGCCGCACGACGCCAGGCATAGGCCGGGTCCTCGCGTTTTGCCGCAACCATGCGCCGGGCCTGCTCGATATTGGTTCTGGGCGCCCAAACGCCCTGACTGAAGGTTTTACGCCCTTTTTTGCGTTGCGAAGTCCAGGTCGGGCCCAGCGTTTTCAAGGTCCGCGTAACAGCCGCGTCACCCGGCGGCAACAGGCACCAGTCTTCGGGAATGTCCAACCTTTGGTTGTTCTCCGTATAGACGAACCGTTGATCGCCTTTATCCTGGCCCGGCGATACGATCAGGGATTCGTGGTTCACGCCCAAACTCCGCGCAGCCGCGACGTAGCGCTCAGCCAGGCACCGGCATGGGTGATCCAGTCCTCATCGGTCAACATCAGTGGCGCGTCGTTTTCGCGGGTCGGCGCGGTATCGATCCGGAACTGCTGGTCCACATCGAACCCGTTGCATATAGCGCCCGGCACATCCATCCAGCCACCAGCGGACCGGTCGCCGATGCCGTTGATCATGGAACACGGGACCAGCTCGTTTTCACCGATTTCAGTACGGTAATACCAGCAACCGGCCATGGCGTCGCTGGTCAGGCCGGCGTTCAATCCCGCGATCCATTGCAGGTTGCCAACCGCGATATCGCGGAACGCCGCATCGCGAAAAAAGCGGTCCAATTCAAGGGCCAGGGCCGCGGTCCAGGCATAGGCCGCGTTCATACCGTGTCCCAGGCCGCAAAACCAAAGCAGGCCTTCCTTGCCGAAGCAACCGTTGGGCAGCAGGTTGAACGGATTGGCACGACAGGCGGGCAGCAGGTAACCGTAGGCAAAATCACGCAAGGCATCCTTCCAGCGTTCATGCCGGTCGGGAAATGCATTCCGGCGGATCATGTCGATGAACGGGAGCAGGTAATGCGGGAAAACAGCGCCGCAGTTGAAACCGAACATGTGATGGCTCCAGGCCTTTTCCGTGAACGGGTGGGTGTCGAACGTGCGAAAATGACCGTAGAGCGGGGCTTCGGGGTTGTCGCACGCGGTCTGGCGCGTCAGCACCTGCTCGATCCAGGCCGCGGCCTGATCACGCCATTCCTCACGGCCGGCGCAAACCAGTTCCCAGGCGCCCCATGCCGCAGCCAGCAGATCGCGGGTCATGGGTTCGTCAGGCGGCGTGAAATCGTCTGGGGCGCCGAGCAGTGCGGGAAACACGCCGTCGCGGATCACGTTGCGCGAACGGCTGTACCATTGCAGGCAGAGGTCGGCGCGTCGCGCATAATCGGCGGCTTTGTCTTTTTCGCTGTTTGCGAGCAGGCGTGCGGCGCGCGCAAAAGCCACGGCGCTCTTGGGCATTTCACCCGGCACGGGATAGACGAACCGGTCGATTTCATGCACCAGCGCACCAGCCGCGAATCCCTTATCCCGGGCCATATCCTGGCACACGGCCAGGTAATCGCACCCATGCACCACCTGCTCTTCCACCGCACGACGGTCGCCATCGCTCAGTTCCGCGCCGCGAAAGGCCAGCAGATCGGTCAGGCCAATGATCATCGCCGCATGGCTGGTCACTTCACGCAAGGACAATTTATTGGCGTGGACAATGCTGCCGCAGTCCTGCCAGCCGCGCCGGTCCGCGATCAAATCGCGGCGATGAAGCAACTGCTCCAGCCCGACCGGGCGCCAGGTCTTGCGCCACAAACCGTCTTCATGCACATCAAACGGTTCACTCACCATGCAATCGGCAGCGTTGCGTAATTCAATCCGATAGCGCCCCGGCTTGCGTAACTCCGTAAAACCGAGCACCCACCAATGGTCCTGCCAGCACGCCCCCCAGTAACGTACCGGCCGGGATACATGTGCCACGCCGGCCTGATCGACAATGGAAAAGGGTGCATCTTCAGTTAATGCCTCACGCGCCGGCGCCCGGAAAACAGCGTGCTTCGGATCATGCGCGTCGTAGCCGATCCGCGAATACAACAGCCCCGACACCTGGCGCTCACAAGATGTTTCGTTCATGTCATAAACCTGATTTCCTAACAAGCTGATTGCGTTATAGATACCCATAAGCCGGCCATGGCCTTGCATTTTTTGGCTGTCAAGCGCGGCTTGGACGTATATACCTTATATAACGTGCGGGGCGCGGTCAACAGGTTTGAATCATCTAAACGAAGAGGAAACAGCGGTGGAAACACAACCTTTTGTACATTGTCATTTTCATACGGAATACAGCCTCCTAGACGGGGCATGCCGCATCAAGGACATCATCAAGCAGGCCAAAGCCTTCAATATGTCGGCCGTGGCCATCACCGATCACGGCTGTATGTTCGGCGCGATCGATTTTTACCTGGAAATGACCAAGGCCAACATCAAACCGATCCTGGGCTGCGAAGTCTATATCGCGCCCGGTTCGCGGTTCGAGAAAGAGCAGCGCAACGGATCGTACGCCAACCACTTCGTGCTGCTGGCCGAAAACGAGGAAGGTTACGCGAACCTGATGCGGCTGGTGACCAAGTCCAACCTTGAAGGGTTTTATTACAAACCGCGGATCGATAAAGAAATTCTCGGCACCTATCACCAAGGTCTGATCGGCTCGTCTGCCTGCCTCAAGGGCGAGATCGCCGAACTGTGCGTACGCGACGACATTGACGGCGCTGTGCGCGTGGCCGGCGAGTTCGCCGATATGCTTGGCAAGGACAATTTCTACCTAGAAATCATGGATCATGGCATCGAGGATCAGAAAAAGGCCAATCTGGGCATTATCGAAGTAGCCAAACGCACCGGCCTGCCGCTGATCGCCACCAACGATGTGCATTATTTGAAGAAAGATCACGCGCGCGCCCACGATGTCATGCTCTGTCTGCAGACCCAGACGACCATGCGCGACGAAAAGCGGATGAAATACCCCTCGGACGAGTTTTACATGAAAAGCGGCGACGAGATGAAGGCGTTGTTTCCTGCGCACCCCGAGGCTATCGAAAACACGCTTGAAATCGCTGAGCGCTGCAATGTCAAACTGTTGCTGGGTCTCGATGCGCCGCTGCACTTCCCCAGTTACGACACACCCGACAACATGGACCAGAAAGCCTACCTGATCCACCTGATCAAGACCGGACTGGAACAGCGCTACGGCTTGAAAGACGCCGACCAGCCTAAAGATGAACAAGAGCAGATCATCGTGGACCGCTACCGCCACGAGCTGGCCGTGATCGAGAAAACCGGCTTTATCAGCTATTTCCTGGTCGTCTGGGACTTTATCAATGCCGCGCGCAAAATGGGCGTACCGGTCGGGCCGGGCCGCGGGTCGGGCGCGGGCAGCATGGTGGCCTATGTGCTGGGCATCACCAGCATCGATCCGCTGCGCTACGACCTGATTTTCGAGCGATTTCTCAATCCCGAGCGCATTTCACCGCCCGATTTCGACATCGACTTCTGCCAATCGCGACGCGGCGAAGTAATCGACTATGTCAAAAAGAAGTACGGCGCTGAAAACGTGGCCCAGATCATCACCTTTGGCACGCTGGGTGCCAAGACCGTGATCCGCGACATCGGTCGCGTGCTCGAACTGGAACTGAAAGAGTGCGACCGCCTGGCCAAGATGATCCCGGACGACCCGGGCATCACCCTGACCAAAGCCATGGAAAAGAACCCTGAGTTCAAGCAGGCCGTGGAGAAGGAGGAGGTGGCCCAGAAGATCATGCCATATGCCATGGTGCTCGAGGGGCTGCCGCGCCAGTGCGGCACGCACGCGGCCGGCGTGGTGATCGGCGAAAAACCGTTGATTGAAATTTTGCCGCTGGCCCGCGATAAAGACGGTTCGCCGGTGACCTCGTTCGAGATGAAGCCCA
This sequence comes from uncultured Verrucomicrobiota bacterium, assembly GCA_964580325.1. GTDB lineage: Bacteria > Verrucomicrobiota > Kiritimatiellia > CAYTQP01 > CAZOLK01 > CAZOLK01. The sequence continues at coordinate 13,185 of CAZOLK010000133.1, forward strand.
TGGAAAAGACCGGGTTGCTCAAGATGGACTTTCTCGGCCTGCGCACGCTGACCGTGATCCAGGAAGCGATCGACAACGTCAGCAAGAGCAAGGGCGTCGACCTGGACCTGGACACGCTGCCCATGGACGACAAAGGCGTCTACGACCTGCTGACCAGCGGACACACGGTGGGCGTGTTCCAGCTTGAAAGTCGCGGCATGCAGGAATTGTTCCGCCGCGCCCAGGTCAACAAGTTCGAGGAAATCATCGCCATGATCGCGCTCTACCGGCCCGGCCCGATGAAGTTCATCGACCCCTACATCAACCGCAAACAGGGCCGCGAACAGATCAAATACGACCACCCGCTGCTCGAGGAAATCCTGAAGGAGACCTACGGCATCATCGTCTACCAGGAACAGGTCCAGCGGGCGGCCAATATACTGGCCGGCTTCTCGCTTGGCCAGGGCGACATCCTGCGCCGGGCCATGGGTAAAAAAGACGCGGAAGCCATGGCCAAGCAACGGACCAAATTCGTCGAAGGCTGCGCCAACAACAATAGCATTCCAGCCAAACAGGCCGAAGCGATCTTCGACAATATCGCCCAGTTCGCCCTTTACGGTTTCAACAAATCGCACAGTACGGCGTATGCCGTACTCTCCTACCGCACGGCTTATCTCAAGGCCCACTACCCGGTCGAATTCATG
>CAZOLK010000134.1:0-13788 GCA_964580325.1 uncultured Verrucomicrobiota bacterium
GTTTCGAGCATGCCGCGCGGCTGCGCCCTGAACCGGCGCTGAACATTGCCAAGGCCCTGGTGTTGCCCGCAATCTGCGCTTCCGGAAATGAATTGACCGTGGCGCGCGAACGCTTTCTGGCCGGAATCGCTGTGCTCAAAAAGCAGTTGCCGAGCCTGGACCTGGAACGCGACCTGCTGCGCTATGCCTTTTTTCTTGCCTACCAGGGGCATAACGAGTGTGCGACACAACGTGACCTGGTGGAAATCTATCTTGCCGGCCGTCCTGCGTTGGACTTGCGCCATCCAGCCTGCCAACCGCGGCGGGACGGCAGATTGCACCTGGGCTTTGTCTCCGCGCATCTACGCGACCACACCATTGGGCTGTTGAACGAGGGGTTGATCGTGCGCCTGCCGCGCGACCGCTTTTGCGTTACGGTTTTTACGCTGGGCGCGGGCGACGATCCGCTGGCCCAGGCCATCCGGCGTCAGGCCGACAACGCCGTGACCCTGCCCGCCGATCTGGTCCAGGCGCGCGCCTGTATAGCGGAACGGCGGCAGGATATCCTCTATTACACGGATATCGGCCTCGATTCGTTCGTCGACACGCTGGCCTGTTCCCGGTTGGCGCCGATCCAATGCACCACTTGGGGCCATCCGTTGACTACAGGCATGCCCTGCATGGACGCTTTTTTGTCCAGCGACCTGCTCGAGAGCGTATCCGCTGACAACCATTATACCGAGCAACTGGTCCGCTGCGCCACCATGACCGTCTATTACCGCCGTCCCAAAGCGCTTGCGCAAAAAATGGATCGCGCCTTTTTCGGCTTTGACCAGGGCACGCATCTGTATGCATGTCCACAGTCCTCGTTCAAGCTGCACCCCGATTTTGACCAACTGCTGGCCGGAATTCTGCGCCACGATCCGCACGGTCGGGTGGTCTTGGTTAAAGGCAAATACGCTTACTGGGACAGCGTGTTGCGTGCAAGGTTCCAACGCGTTATGCCAGACGTGGCTGATCGCATCTTATTCATGGACCCGGTTCCGCGCGATCAGTTCTACGCCCTGGCCGGACTCTGGGACGCCATGCTGGACCCGATCCATTTCGGCGGCGGCAATACTAGTTACGAATGCCTGGCCTTTGGCGCGCCCATCGTAACCTGGCCGTCGCCCTTCCTACGCGGTCGCATCACCCATGCGCTGTATCAAAAGATGGGCTTAACGGAATGCACGGCGCACGATGCCGCGAGCTACATCGACCTGGCCGTACGCCTGGGTATGGATACGGATTTCAACCACAGCGTCCGCCAAGCCATAATGGACCGTGTTGCCACGCTTTACGAAGACCAGGCCGCGGTCGATCAGATGGCCGATTGCTTTGAAAGTCTGGCCGCCTCCCTGTGACCCGCATTGTGATGTCGTGTCCGGATAATGATTCGTGTCAATTTAGGTTCATGCTGTCTTGACCTGACGAATAATTCATTATAAATATTAAACTATGATAACGGATAAAATACAGTTGAATATTATTCGGGGTCCCATGGCAGGATGTAAATACTTGATCATGGATGCTGGCCGTTGCTTAGTCGGGCGATCAAAAAAGTGCCATGTGCGGATCCAGACCGATGACCTGATGTCGCGGATGCACTTCATGCTCACGTATCGTCCGCCTGTGTTGCTCGTGCGCGACATCGGCAGTCTATACGGTACGTTTGTCAACGATGTCAAGATTGGCGGACGGTCCGATGAATTGTCGCTGCCCGAGGCGTTGCGTGAAAAAAAACGGCAGTCCAACAAAACCCTGCATGACGGCGACTGGATTACCGTCGGCGAGACCGTTTTTGCCGTTGAAGTCCTCAAACCGCCCTTCTGTTCCATCTGCGGAGGTTCGATCGAACGCAACCGGCGCACTGAGTATTACGACGATTATGACGATCCCACTTCCGAGGGTGCCGAAAGCTTCACCAATGACTACAGTTCCACCAATGAGGACCTTTGGACCGCTGACACGAAATGGACCCATAACACCAGTAGCAGCGCCCATTCAAAGGTGCAGCGCCGCCGGCATATTTTTAAATGGACCGACGACAACGAGCAGATCTGCGACAAGTGTCAGGACAGCCTGACCGACGTCAATCCCACCTGCGCTGCCATCCGACTCGCCGAAAAGCCAGGAGTCGAATTTCTACGCAAAATATGGTAATAGCCACATTTGATTGAGGATGAAGGAGATTCTTCATTGATGAAAACGTTCGCTATTCCTGCAAATTCGCGCCTTGCCGGTTGGGCGACTTACCTTCACAATGGCGATTATTTCTGCGTACGCCCAAGGCTTACTAGAACGTTAAAGTTTCAAAGGCTCTTTCACTCCGAAAATGGGCAAAGGTTCGGTCTGGGTCCATCCCGTAGTGCATGAGGGTAAGCTCTACCTGCGCCACGGCGATCTGCTGCTGTGTTATAAAAGTTATTGAGCTTAACGGAAATCGATGGCGCCGTCCAGCAATTGAAAAACCAGTTCCGGTTGCATGATCGCTGTGGACCTTCCGGTTCTCAATCACTGCACCTGAGAACCGTCCAGACTCGCATCGATTTCCAACTCTGCGGAACATTTCGGACAAATTGCCGCAATGGGGCGAGTGGGTGGAGGAAGGCTTTCGCCGCGGCTGCGTTGCTCTTCCTTTGTGAAAAAACAAAGCGCTTTTCGCTTCCCAAACATCCCGGTTTAACTATAATCAGCAGTTCGTTGTACTGAGAATCTCTATTCTATTGTGAGTGGTATGAAATCAATTACGGTTGTTTTACCGGTTTATAATGAAAGCGAGAGTTTGCGTGAGTTGACGGGCGTGCTGGATGAAGTGCTGACAGATCAGCCCGGCTCATACGAATTGCTCTTTGTCGATGACGGTTCCACCGACGATTCGCTGGCCTGCCTGCGCGATTTGGCTAAAACCAGACCCTATATGCGTATCGTGCAGAACCGTAAGAACTTCGGCAAGGCTATCGCGCTGGATACTGGCTTTAAGATGGCTGTCGGCGATATCGTCATTACCATGGACAGCGATCTTCAGGACGACCCACGCGAAATCCCGGCCATGCTGGCCAAGCTGGATGAGGGTTATGACCTGATCTCCGGCTGGAAAAAGGAGCGCAACGATCCTCTCGGCAAGACGCTCCCGTCCAAGCTGTTCAACGCTGTTACCGCTTGGATCAGCGGTCTGCCGTTGCACGATTTCAATTGCGGATTCAAAACATACCGTCGCGAAGTGGTTGAAAACCTTAATATTTACGGCGACATGCATCGTTATATTCCGGCTCTGGCTTATTGGAAAGGATTCCGGGTCGCCGAGATTCCGGTCCGCCACCATGCACGCAAATACGGTAATTCCAAATACGGGCTGGAGCGGTTCCTGCGTGGTTTGTTCGATTTCCTGACCATTGCCTTTATCACCAAATTCAAGGACCGGCCCATGCATTTTTTCGGCGTGATCGGGCTGATTGCCGCTGTCCTGGGCTTTATTCCCGGTTTTTACCTGATCGCGCTCTGGCTTGTGCGCGTTTTCGGCGGCCCGGACTATGGTCCGTTCGGCACACGACCGCTGCTGTTTTTTTCCATTCTGATGATCATTGTGGCCATGCTCTTTTTCTCCACCGGGTTGCTGGCCGAAATGATCATCAGCCTGACGTGCAAGCGCGAGGTCGAGAGGCACGTGATCAAGCGCGTCATTTCGTTCCCAACGCCGCCAGCCGAGGATGTCGCTCAGGCGTTCCCATCCAACACCCAACCGACGCAGCAAGATGACCGCGCCTGAATCCCAGACCATATCCATTGTGATGCCCTTTCTGAACGAAAGCGAGAACCTGCGGGTGCTCTATCAAAGGCTGTGCGCCGTGTTCGTGGATCGGCCCGAAAAGGTCGAATGGGTGTTCGTGGACGACGGCAGCACGGACGACGGTCCGCAATGGCTGGAGCAAACCTTGGCTGGCGACCCGCGCGTGCGCTTGTTGCGGCTCTCGCGTAATTTCGGCCATCAGGTGGCTATTACCGCCGGCCTTGACCGTGCGATCGGCGATGCCGTGATCGTCATGGATGCCGACCTGCAGGATCCGCCCGAAGTCATTCCTGACCTGCTGGCCAAGTGGCGCGAGGGCGTTGAAGTGGTCTATGCCGTGCGCCGTTCCCGCGCCGGTGAAACCTGGCTCAAAAAAGCGCTGGCTGCCGGGTTTTACCGTTTGTTCAGCCACCTGGTCAGCGTGCCGGTGCCGCGTAACGCAGGCGATTTCCGCCTGCTGGACCGCCAGGTCGTGTTGGCCTTGCGCGGGATGCGTGAGACCCATCGCTATATGCGCGCCATGACTTCATGGGTCGGTTTTCGCCAGAGTTCCGTAGCCTATGATCGTGCCGCGCGCCAGGCCGGGGTGACCAAGTATCCGGTCTGGAAATCCATGCGTCTGGCCTGGGACGGCATAACCTCTTTCTCCGGATCGCCGCTGCGCTGGATGTCGCAGTTCGGGTTCATCACCTGTCTGGTCGGTTTGGTCTGGATCCTGATGATCGTTATCGGCCGTATCACGAAGCCCCAGACGCAAGTGCAGGGTTGGGCTTCGATCCAGGCCGCGATCCTGTTCATGGGTGGCATGCAGCTCGTGTGCATCGGTTTTGTCGGCCAATATTTGAGCCGAACGTTTGAAGAAACCAAGAAACGCCCGCTCTATTTCATCCGCAGCGATTCGCTGGAGCACGACGAATCGCGATCAACGCAAGGAACGCCATGAGCACCATGCAGTATATCAGTACCCGCGGCAGCATGGACCCGATCGGATTCCAGGACGCGGTCATGACCGGCCTGGCCCCGGACGGAGGTCTGCTGATTCCGGCCGAGATCCCCCATGCCGCTTCCTCGCTCGCACGCTGGCGCTCGCTGGCCTACCAGGACCTGGCTTGCGAAGTGATGCAACCTTTCGTGGACCTGAACCATACGGAATTGCGCGAGTTGGTCGCTACGGCCTATGCCTCGTTCCGCCACGACGACATCGCGCCACTGATCCAGGTCGGGCCTGTCTACGTCCTGGAGCTTTTTCACGGTCCGACCCTGGCCTTCAAAGACATCGCATTGCAATTCCTGGGCCCTTTGTTCAGCCGCATCCTAGCGCGTACCGACCGGCGCCTGAACATCCTGGCCGCGACCAGCGGCGATACGGGCAGTGCTGCTATTCACGGTGTGCGCGGTCGCGAGCGCATCCGCATTTTCGTCATGCACCCGCACAACCGGATCAGTCCGCTCCAGGAAAAACAAATGACCGCGGTACTGGACGACAACGTGTTCAACTTGGCCGTGGACGGCACATTCGACGATTGCCAGACCATCATGAAGAATATTTTCCGCGATATGCCCTTTAAAATGCGTTTCGAACTGGGCGCGGTCAACTCGGTCAACTGGGCCCGGGTCTTGGCCCAGATCGTCTACTATTTCTATGCTGCGTTCCGGGCCATGGATAAAACCGGGTGTCGGGAAGTGCAGTTTGCCGTGCCCACCGGCAATTTCGGCGACATCCTGGCCGGTTATTACGCGCTGCGCATGGGCTTGCCCGTCCGGCGTTTAATCCTGGCCACCAACGAGAACGACATCCTGTCGCGCTTCTTCAATACCGGCGTCTACAGCTTGGGTCAGGTCGTTCCAACCATCAGCCCGTCCATGGATATCCAGGTGGCCAGCAATTTCGAACGTTTCCTCTTTTATAAAGCCGGTTGCGACTCGCAGCGGTTGAACGACTGGATGAACACCTTTCAACAGACCCGCACGTTGCAGGTGCCGCTAGACGCCGATGGTGTCGTGGATCTCGCGTTTGTCGCCGGCAAAGGCGACACGGCCGAGACCCATGTCGCGATCCAGCGCTGTTACCAGGAGCACGGCTATATCCTGGATCCGCACACCGCCGTGGGCGTGCATGTGGCCCAGACGTATCTGTGCGATGAGACGCCGACCATCTGCCTGGCCACGGCGCACCCGGCCAAATTCAATCAGGCTATTCGCGACGCCATTGGTCAGGACTCGCGCCATGAACTGCTCGACCGCCTGGTCGATGCCGAAACGCGCATGGACGTGTTGCCCAGCGACGAGAACGCGGTGCGGAAGTACATGGAACGGAAAATCGCCGGCCAATGACTTGGTCCTTGACAAACGCCTGGCTGAACAGATTCTGCTATGCGGGTCCGGCCGTGACGTTCACGGCCTGCGCGCTGTTCGGCTCGGGTTGCGGTTCGCTGCGCGCCCATGTGGACGCCTCCTTTGAACAGCCCGAGGCACCGGCCGCTTTTTATCGGGCATCGCTGAACTATACCGGGGTCGTGACCGGTCGCTGGTGGCGTGCGATGGGTGAACCGGCTTTGAACCAGCTCATGGATCAGGCGCTGTCGGCTAATCCGGGGTTGCTTGCGGCGGCCTGGCGCCTGACTCAGGCCCAGGCAAGTGCGGTCAAGGCAGGCGCGTCCCGTTTGCCGCAACTCGACGCCGAAGCTGTTGCGTCGCGCCGGCATACGGAGAACTCGGCTGGTTCGGGCGCTAGCGCCGCCGCGGCTAAGACGGACGTGGACAGTTTCAGCCTTGGGTTGGCCGCGGCGTATGAAGTAGATCTGTGGGGCCGTTTGGCGGCCTTACACCAGGCTGCGTGCGAAGAGGTGACTGCCTCGTGCGATGATCTGGAGAGCGCGGCGGTCAGCCTGACCGCTGAACTGGCTGAAACCTGGTTCCAGGCCCGAGAACAGCGCGTGCAGTTGACGTTGCTCAGCAATCAGGTCGCGGTCAGCCGGCGCTTCCTTGACTTGACCGAGTTGCGCTATCGGCACGGTCAGTCCTCGGCTGTGGAAGTTCTACAGCAACGCCAGCAGGTGGCTTCGTTGTGCGCCTTGATTCCGCGGGCGCGATCAAGCTACGAAACTTTGCGCCATGGGTTGGCCGTACTCAGCGGGCAATGGCCCGGCAAGGTCGCGGTTGTGCGGGATGACGATTTCCAGCCCCTTCCGCCCATGCCTGACACAGGTGTGCCCGCGGATCTGCTCTTGCAGCGTCCGGATTTGCGCGCAGCCCTGACCCGCCTGGAAGCCCAGGATCGGCGCCTGGCCGCGGCCGTGGCCGAGCGCCTGCCTTCGTTGCGGTTGAGTGCATCCACTGGCGCGCTGAGCCAGGAACTGAGCGAGCTTCTCGACGGCTGGTTCTGGAACCTGGCAGGCAACTTGGCCGCGCCCCTGTTTGACGGGCGGCGCCGCGCCGCCGAAGCGGACCGTACGCGCGCCGTTTTGCGGGAACAGTCCGTCAAGTGCAAACAGGCCTTGCTGCAGGCTGTGCGCGAAGTGGAGGATGCGCTGGTGCGTGAACGCGAGTTGGATCGTGTACTCGCGGAAAAAACGCAGCAACTGGAATGGTCCGTCATGCTGCTGGATCAGGAGCGCCGGCGCTACCGTCTCGGTCTGACCGACTATTTGCCCGTGCTGCTGGCGCTCAACAGCCAGCAGGCCCTTGAGCGCGACTATGTCACTGCCCAACGCCAGCGCATCTCGGCGCGGATTCAGCTCTATCGCGCCCTGGGCGGCGGCGCAACGCTGACGCAGGCGTTGCGGGCCGTTTATGTCGATCCGTTCGATCCATCCGATCCCTCAGCCCCTCGCGACGCCAACTTCTTTACCCAAGTAGTAAGATGAACCTTGATTCCAGGGATGTTGAGAAGAGTTATCTGTTGAGGCGAAGCCTGCCCATACTGATCTTGTTACTGGCCGGATCGTATGTGTATAAACTCTACCTGTTCAAAAAAGAACCGCCCAAGCGGCCGATCGAGGAAATGGCGGCGCTGGTCCAAACCATTACGGCCGAATCCGGCAGCGAGTCTATCGTCATCGAGGCGCTGGGCGTGGTCATGCCGGCCAGGAAAGTCACCTTGCACGTGGAAGTCAGTGGCACGGTCCAATGGAAACACCCGTCGTTGCTGCCGGGCGGTCGTCTTAACCAAGGCGATGAACTACTGCGGATCGATGCACGCGATTACGTTTATGCCCTGGCCCAGCAAACCTCGACCGTGGAGCGCGCCCGGTTCGAACTGGAACTGGAAGAGTCGCGCAAGGTTGTGGCCGAAGAAGAGTGGTCGTTATTCACCAATGAACTGAGCGTGGCTGACGGCGCACGCGCCCTGGTTTTGCGCGAGCCCCAGTTGCGCGCGGCTAGGGCCGGCTTGATCGCGGCGGAAAGCGGTATGTGCAAAGCCGCGCTCAACCTGGAGCGAACCGCGATCAAAGCCCCGTTCAATGCCCTGGTGCGCCGCCATTTTGTGGATATCGGCCAACTGGCGACGCCCCAGACGCCCATTGCCGAGTTGGTCGGCACCGACGAATTCTGGATCAAGGTCACACTGCCCCTGCGCCAGTTGCATTGGATCAAATTGCCCGAGAACGGCGCCAACGGCGCCTGCGCACGTGTGTTCCTGAAAACCGATGAGCATAACCAAACAGCATACCCTGCTACCGTAATCCGGCTCTATCCTGACCTGGAAACCGCCGGGCGCATGGCGCGGTTGCTGCTTTCCGTGCGTGAACCGCTCGAACCTCCGCCCCGGAAAAGTCCGAATCCGCTATCCGATCAGAAACAGCCTGGTGGCACGGCCGGCCTGCCCCTGTTCATCGGCGCCCATGTACAGGTGGAGATTGACGGGCCTGTGCTGGAAGATGTATTCGTCTTGCCTGCGGTTGCTTTACGCGAGGGCAGTCGTATCTGGATCATGAACGAGTCGGATCGGCTGGACATTCGTGAGGTTGACCCGGTCTGGGAATCGACGCAGGCGTTTGTGCTCGCGGATGGCATACGCAGCGGCGAGAAAGTCGTGATCGGCACGTTGCCTATGCCCGTGCCGAAAATGAAATTGCGCGAAAAGAAAAAAGCGCCGCGCGACAAGGGTTCCGGCAGCGAACTGGCCGGCGACGCATCGGCTGGTTCGAAAAACGTCGGGAAAGGCGGTGCGCATGAAGAATGATCCAGACGCCCTGATCCCAGACGAGAAACCTGGCGCCGTAAATTGGATGGCGCGCAACCATGTGGCGGCCACGCTGATGATGCTGCTGTTCATGATCGGCGGTTTGATGGCCATACCCAGCATACGCCAGGAAGTGTTTCCTGAATTCAACCTGGACATCATCACCGTCACGGTGCCCTATCCCGGGGCCAGCCCGTCAGAGATCGAGCAGGGCATTGTTCTGGCCGTGGAAGAGGCTGTCGAAGGCCTGGACGGCGTGGAACGGATCACCTCTTTTGCCAACGAAGGGTCGGCGCGGGTGACCGTTGAATTTTTTGAAGGCACTGAGAGCACGGTGTTGCTCCAGGATATCAAGAACGCCGTTGATCGCATCACCACTTTTCCCGAGGAGGCCGAAGAACCCGTTGTTTCGCTGGTGGTTCACCGCCGCGACATTATTTCCATTTACATCTATGGCGACGTGGATGAAGACGTGTTACGCCAACTGTCTGAAATGGCACGCGACGATCTGGTGGCGACGCCTGAGATTTCGCTGGTGACCGTTGGCGGCGTCCGTCCCCTGGAGATCAGCATCGAGGTGGCCCAGGAACGCTTGCGCGCCCATGGATTGACGATGCAGGATATTGCCCGCCGCATTGGCGGGCACTCCCTGGAACTGTCTGCTGGCGGCATCAAAACACGCGGTGGCGAAGTGCTGTTGCGCACGCGCGAGCGACGCGATTACGGTCGTGAATTCGCCGATATCCCCATTGTCACCCGTGACGATGGAACGATTCTGCGTCTGGGCGAAATCGCGACGATCAAGGATAGCTTTGAGGACGTCGACACGGCGCTTTATTTCAACGGCAAGCGTGCGGTCAGCCTGACCATATACCGGGCCGGCAATGAAACACCGCTCACGATTTCGGCGAAGGTTCTGGATTATGTCGAGCAGTTGCGCCGCCGCTTGCCGCCGGGAATAGGTGTGTCTGCGGGCCGCGACTTTTCGGAAATCTATCGCGACCGCGTCAAGCTGTTGCTCAAAAACGCCGGCATCGGGCTGTGCCTGGTCATGTTGGTGCTGGGCATGTTCCTCGAGGTGCGGCTGGCGTTCTGGGTTATGTTGGGTATACCGACCTCGTTTCTGGGCAGCCTGTTATTTCTGCCTTATTGCGGAGTCAGCATCAATATGATTTCGCTTTTCGCCTTTATCATCACTCTGGGCATCGTGGTGGATGACGCCATTGTTGTGGGCGAAAGCTTTTACTATTATCGTCAACAGGGGCTGCCGTTCATGAGGGCGGCGGTTATCGGCGCCCAGATCGTGGCCGTACCTGTGATCTTTTCTATCATAACCAACATGACCACGTTCTTGCCGATGATGTTCATCCCGGGCGCGCACGGCAAGTTTTTCCGCAACATCCCCATCGTGGTCATCCTGGTGTTCAGCATATCGCTGGTCGAGGCGCTTTTTATCCTGCCTTCACACCTGGGCGGCATGAAAGAGACGCGAGGTTGGTTCTGGCAGGTCGTGGAAACGCCGCAGCGCTGCTGCGGCAACTGCCTGGAATGGTTCGTCAAGCATTGCTATGCCCCGTTTCTGCGGCTTGCGCTGGATTATCGCGGCGCTACCCTGGCTACGGGCATTGCCCTGTTGGTGATCGTTTTCGCGCTGTTCAAGTTCGGCTATATCAAGAACATCCACTTCCCCTACGTTGAGGGCGACCAAGTCCGCGTTGAAGCGGTGTTGCCTTATGGCACGCCTGTGGAAACCACGCGCAAGGTCATGGATCGGCTCCGTCAGGCAGCCGAAAAAGTGCTGGCCACACACGGTGGTCGCGAAGTGACCGAGGGTATTTTCGCCTCGATCAATGCCAGCCATGAGACCCAGGTCTCGGTTTTGCTGGTTCCCCTGGGCGAACGCAAGTTTAAAGCCCAGAAATTCAAGGAAGAATGGCGCGAGGCCATCGGATATATCGCGGGATTGGAGAGTTTGACCTTTCGTGCACGCATCGGCCCGAGTCAGGAGAAGCCGATCAATCTGGAATTGAGCCACCCGGACCTGACTGTGTTGGACCAGGCTGCGGCAGAGGTTGCCGCCGCGCTGGAAACCTATGACGGCGTTACCGAGATCGACGATGGCGTGACCCGCGGAAAGATGCAATTGGATTTCAAACTCACGCCGCTGGCGCTCAGTCAGGGCCTCACCTCCGGCGATCTTGCCCGCCAGGTGCGCTATGCTTTCTTCGGCGTCCAGGTCAAGCGTCAGCAGCGCGGTCGCAACGAGATCAAAATCTATGTGCGTTTGCCGGGAAAAGAGCGCCGTTCCGAGCAGGACGTGGAGCAGTTGATGCTCCGCACCCCGGGCGGCGGCGAAATTCCATTGACCGACGCTGCCCGGCTTATCCGTTCGCGAGCCTATGAAAGCATCAAACGCGTCGATGGTCAGCGCATGATCGACGTCACCGCGGATGTCACCCGGACCGCCAATGCCAACGAGATTCTGCAACAATTTCAGCGCACCGGACTGAACCAAGTCATGGACCGCTATCCCGGACTTCGGGTTTCCCTGGAAGGCGAACAACGTGAGCGGCGCAAGGTGGACAGCAGCCTATCGGTTGGATTCGGCATTATTATGATCGTCCTTTTCGCCATGCTGGCCATCCCGTTCCGCAGTTACCTGCAAGCACTCATGGTGCTGGTGGCCATCCCGTTCGGCATTGTCGGCTCCGTGGTTGGCCATCTGATCATGGGCTATGACATAAGCATGGTCAGCCGCATGGGCATGGTGGCTCTGGCCGGCGTGGTCATCAACGACAACATTCTGCTGGTGGATACGGCCAACAACTACATTCGCCAGGGATTTTCGCTGCGCAAAGCCATAGAGCTGGCGCCGATACGCCGTTTTCGTCCAGTGCTGTTGACTTCACTGACCACCTTTTTCGGCCTGATGCCCATGATCCTGGAGAAATCGGTGCAGGCCCGCTTCCTGATCCCCATGGCCCTGTCGCTGGGTTACGGCATCGTATTCTCCACCACCATCTCCCTGCTCCTGGTGCCAGCGCTCTTCCTGATGGTCGGCGACCTGAAACGCTGGATGGGCTATCCTGTAGAAATGACCAACGACCAATGACCAATAAACCAATAACCAACAACCAATGACCACAATCAGTCGGTTTTTTCCAGTTCTGGCTGAACGCGTGGTTTGCGTTGTCTGGTGATGATGCGCACGTGGATTTCTATTTCGCGTGACAGGAAATAGTTCAGCACGGTGGTGAACGATTACGGGCGAAGCTCGATCCCGTGAACGGTTGCCTTAAGTCTTACTTTTTTATATTGCACCCATCTCACATGGTCAACGCCATCAGTGCCTTGGCTGTATGCAGCCGATTTTCGGCCTGCGGGTAGATGCGCGACTGGGCGCCGTCAATGACTTCGTCGGTCACTTCGTAGCCGCGGTCCGCGGGCAGGCAGTGCATGTAGATGCCGCGTTTCTTGGTTTTGGCCATCATACTATCGTCGCAGATCCAGTAATTGTAGCGTTCAGCGATTTTAAGCGCTTCTTCGGGGGTTGAAAAAAGTTCTTCGATGCCCCAGCTTTTGGGATAGACCACGTCCGCATCGGCAAACGCCTCTTCCATACTGGTGGTCACTTCCAGGCTGCCGCCTGACTTTTCCGCGTTTTCCATGGCCAGTTTCATGCTGGCCGGCATGAGCCGGTATTCAGGTGGATGGGCCAGGGTGATGTGCAGGCCAAAACGGCTCATCAGCATCAGCAAACCCTGGGGTACGGACATGGGCTTGGCATAGGATGGGGAATAGGCCCAGGAAACACCGATTTTGCGACCGCGCAGGTCATTGCCGAACTCTTCGCGGATGGTCATCAGGTCGGCCAAAGTCTGGCACGGGTGATCGACGTCGCACTGCAGGTTGAAAACCGGGACCGAGGCCCATTTGGCCAGTTCGCGCAGATAGGCCTGGCCTTCCCCCGGCACCAGGTCGTGGCGTACGGCGATGCCGTGACCGTAACTGGAGAGAATGATGCCCATGTCTTTGGGGCTCTCGCCGTGGGCGATCTGCGAGGTATCGGCGTCGATATAATGGCCATGACCGCCCAACTGGGTGATGCCAGCTTCAAACGAATTGCGCGTGCGCGTGGACTTGTCGAAAAAAATCAGGAAAATGGTTTTGTGCGCCAGGTGCAGAGTCGGTACGCCGGCTTTGAATTCATGTTTGAGCTGGGACGCGGTTTGCAAAGCCAGATCGATTTCCTCCCTGGTCCAATCCTGCGTCATGAGCCAGTCGCGGCCCTTCAGTGGTGTGGCGATCGGTTTCGCTTCGTTCATGTTAACCCTTTCGCGCGACACTGCGCTTAGTCTTCTTATACCTGATTATCATGCACCAACAACATTCATGTATTTAATAGCAAGCTGTCTAATAAATTTAAAGTGCAAACTTTATGAATGTTTACCAGTTCGCGTCGCACCGCATCGGTACGGCTTACAAAGACCAGGATAAGTGCGTGGCACTTGAAGCACTGCTTGCCGCCGCTGTGACCAAATTTCGATTGGACTTTCCGCCTTTTATATGTTTGTTTTTGCAGAAAACGTGGAGTACGTATGATTGTTAAACAGAGCTATACAGTACGGGATCGGCTGGTTTTGAGCGTGATTGTCATTGCGGTCGCCTGGAATTCTTGTCCAGCCGGTGCCCTCTTGATCGACGGGTTTCACTACCCGAACCGCGAGCACCTGGTTTCGACCTGGCGGCCCGGACCAGGGGCCGTGACGCCCTCGACCGCGGATCAAGGCAGCCG
>CAZOLK010000135.1:0-13682 GCA_964580325.1 uncultured Verrucomicrobiota bacterium
TGTTGGCGGATATTCTGGACCAAACGGAGGAGCTTGGGCGGCGTGAAGACCGCGCACGGTTGAACGAACTTTTGGAAGTGGTTTTGGAGCAGGGTGAGTGGCCTGTTGAACTAGGGAGCAACATAAAAAAGTGGGCCCATGTCCATTCTTGAGGGGGAACCGCGAATGAACGCGAATGGACGCGAATGACCAAAGTACTGGTGGTGACCATTCAGTTTCCGGCGCAGTTTCTTTCCTTGTTCTCTTGCATACTCTTCTGCCGTTACTTCTTGATATGGCCGAAGGCTTCCCACAGGAATTCCTCTTCTATCAGATGCGCCAGTGTCGTGGCTCGACGCCGAACAGGTGCGGCTAGCACATCGCCAGGACTCTTGCATCTTCCGGTTTGTTCGTCTCCAAGGAGACAGTAGTCTATCCCAAGTTCGTGAGCTGCCCCTTTATGCACATGCCCCGGTCGTGGATCCCGGTGGTGTCTCGCACGCTTGCCATTGGCGCGTTTGAAGCTGCTGCCTTCCACATTCACCAATGTGTCGGCTTTCTCCGCTCTCGCGGAATATCCTTACGGACCACCATCTTGCAATATTTTCGGGATTCAGTGTCGCGGCCTGCGCACTCGCTTCCCCTCTGCTTCGCACACCCCTCTCAGGGATCGCACTTCGGTTCCGCTACTCGCCTGCTGGCTACGCTTTGGCTTGGCGGGATTCTTACCCGCTGGGCAACATCAACAGATTTCAATGCCTATAGGCAACCTCCCAACGTTTCACGTTTCACTTGGCACGAGGTGAACGATTATTGGTGAATCTCGGTCCCGTGAACGGTTACGTTAAATCTTACTATTTTATATTGCACCTGTTGAACTACAACAAACGGTTTGTTGGATTTTAACCAAAGCTCGCTTGACTCACTCGATCTGCCGAGCCTAGACTGTAACAAAATGAATACCAAAACCATGATGAAAAGAATTATATATAGCTTAATGTTACTGGCACTGGCTCCTTGTTTTTTCGTCTCGTGCGGGCCATTGGCGCCGGAGCAGACTCCCGCAGGCAACGAGACGACGACAGCCGTCGCGTCGAACCGTGAACCGGTGCCCGAGATGGAGATTCAGTGGGTAACCTATAAAGATCCTCAGGGATACTTCATTCTTGAAGTGCCCGAAGGTTATCATCTCCGTGAGGAACCCTCTGACTGGGATTCCAAGCGTATTTTTGAATATGGGCCGGATCTGCGCTTGACGGTCATGGCCAGCACAAGGGATGAACCGTGGATTCCGGAGGAGACCATGAACGAAAAAATCAAGCAGATCGTGAATGGCGAGGCCCCGATTCCCGAAGACGTTTCGCTCGTGATGTCCGAGTTGGTCACCATTTCCGGGTGTGAAGGGTATATGCTGGTGTTTCAAGGTAAGCGGAAAAACACCGAGATGCACATGATTTCATTTGCTTTGGCTAAAGGCAGGAGATCGTTGGCCTTTATGTTGGTCGCGACCCATGATTCCGTCATATTTCTGTATGAGAATATTCTGCAAGCCATTCGTGAAAAGTTGGTTGTCGCGGATGAAGCCAAGGTTGAACCGTGCGAAGCGGCTGCACCTCTACCTAAATCGGTTGCGTCATCTGCGGAAGCGTCGCCCGCCGAAGACGGGAAACTGGCACCGATGTCGGATGAGTGGCGGGCGGCCGCTTCTGAATTCAAAATAAATAAAAGCGGAACCATGACCCAAGGCAATGACATGGTTGTGCTTTATAAAGGTGCATTCTATAAAATGGGGGAAACCGTGCAGGTCGATTATCAGAACAAGAAATATCCCTTCGTCATCACTGCGGTCGATCGCCATCGCGTAGAGATTGAGCCGCTGCCGGATGCGCTTGAAGAAAGTCCCCCGCAACCGTAATCGCCACGTTATTACGAATGCAACCTGCGGAAGGCTGAAATCATTTTAAAAAAGCGAATGGTGTCGCGCAGGGGTTGGATCTTGCTGCGCTGGTCCGTATAGATGGTTGCAATGCGTACGGATCCGATGCGGATGCCACGCCGGGCAATGTGCAGCAGAATCTCGGATTCCGTGGCGAAATATTCGGATTGGGCCGAAATATAGGCGACAACATCACAACGGTAAAGACGGTAGCCGCACTGGGTATCCGGGATGTATTGATTGATTTGGCGGTTGATGATCCAGCTCATCATCCGGTTGGTGAGTTGGCGGATCAAAGGCATGCCGGCCAGGTTTTTCATTCGATTGCCGACCAACACGGGAATGCCTGTACGGCGATAGGTTTCCAGAAATTTGGGGATTTCAGCCGGGTCGTGCTGCCCGTCGCCATCCATGGTGATGACAGCTTTGAAGCCTTCGGCAATGGCTTTTTTAAACCCTGTTTTCAGTGCTTGGCCTTTGCCGCGGTTTACCTCGTGACGTAACAGCACTGTGCCGGACGCTGCCGCGAGTTCCTGCGTGCGATCCGTCGATCCATCGTCGATCACAAAAATATGAGGGCAATAGCTGAGCGATTCGCGCAAGACCCTGCCAAGGTTGGCGTCCTCGTTGTAAGCCGGTATGATCAGGCAGATATGATTGGGCGTGTGGCCAATCGTTTCATTCCGCATGGAATACGTCCTCGGCCATATAGGATGAGCGCACGAGCGGGCCGGAAGCCACGTAAGTGAATCCCATGGTTTTACCCATACGCGCATAATCTTCAAAGCGGGCAGGTTCGACATAGCGTGACACTGGCCGGTGATGTCGCGTCGGGGCCAGGTATTGGCCTATGGTCAATATGCGGCAGCCGGCCGTCAACAGGTCGTGCATGGCTTCAGCCAGCTCTTCGTCGGTTTCGCCGAGTCCCACCATCAGGCCAGATTTCACTTTGATCGAAACGTCGCGATCCGCGGCCTGGCGTAAAACGTCAAGTGACCGGCGATAGGATGCTGCCGGGCGGATCTCGACCTGGAGTCGACGGACGGTTTCAAGGTTGTGGTTGAAGACATCTGGGCGCGCATAAATAACTGTGTCGATGGCATCGGCCTGGCCCTTGAAATCAGGCGTGAGAACTTCAATCCGAACATGAGGCGTCTGTCGGCGAATCGCCCGGATCACATGGGCAAAAAGCGAGGCGCCGCCGTCCGGTAAATCGTCGCGCGTGACGCTGGTGATGGCAGCGTAACGCAGGTTCATTTCCATTACGGCTCGAGCAACCCGTTCCGGTTCGTATGGATCGATTCCGACCGGATTTCCTGACGAGACGGCGCAGAATTGACAATCGCGGGTGCAGATATCACCCATGATCATAAAAGTTGCCGCTCCCCGGTTCCAGCATTCGCAACGGTTTGGGCAGCGTGCACTGCGGCAAACCGTATGGAGTCGATGTTGCAGAATGAGTTGCGAAACGCCTGTAAATTGGGACTCGGTCCGCATTGGCACTCGCAACCAGGGCGGCAAGCGTTGGGCTGTATGCATGGCCATCGCCTTTTACTGGACAGGGGTCAGCCGCTTGGTCTTGCGTGGCGCCACTGACGCATCGCCAACATAATCGCGGCCTCCCTCAACCATAACGGTGCCGCTCTGACGCACCAGATTGACTTGTCCGGAAGCTCCGGAATAATACTCGGAAGAGACCATGCGCTGGTTCATTATGGAATGCGTAAACCTGGCTGGTGCTGATTGGTGCAAAACATGCATGCGCCCCTGGCCGTCGAAACTCATCTCCGGCATTTGCATGCGAATATAAGGACCCAGGGCATAAACGCCGTAGCATAATTCTCGGGGATCGTTTGTAAGCCGCAGGAAAAGCTGTTGCTTGCCATCACGATGCAAAGCGAGCAACGTATAGGTCCCCATTTCGCTCGAGCCCTGCAGCGTGGCTCGTTTTTCCACCAGATTCATACCGTTGACGACATCCAGAAAAGCGCGGTTGGACGTAAAATCCTTGTTTTCCCAGTGTATGCGAGCCAGCACTTTATATGCGCTGGCCTGACGCAGTTGATATGCGCTCAGCAGATTGACTTTGACTGTTTCCTCCAGCCAGGGCTGCAACACGACAGGGGAAGAGAGAATACGGGTTTTTGTTCGTGCCACCAGTTTGTCCCGGGCGCTGTCTTCGACGATGAAAGAGAGCCTGGCTGCGCCGTAATCGGCCAACAAGATTTTTTCCGACGAGTTGTTCATGATCTTCACTTGAGCGATAACCGTTTCGTACAAGAGCACTACATTATTTTCCAGTTCGACGCGCACTTCCAGTTGTGCCATGCCATACCCAGCTGTAAACAGATATCCGACGATCCATAAAAGGATGTTGCGATTTTGCCGCACGAGCAGCCTCCTTTGTTGACTCAACGTCCGGCTTCCAGACGCACTGCCAGTCGCTTGGGTAAGCCGGCGTCAATAATTTTCTTTTGCGTTGTGTATAAATCGTATTCCAGCCGGCGCAATTCGATAGTGTTGGTGCCCATGTCATAGATGACGTAAGCTGCGCGCGGGTCGCCATCACGTGGTTGACCCACGCTGCCGACATTGATGAAGTATTTTTTGCCAAACGTAACTTTAAACTTGGAATACAGGCCCTGTTGCACATCACTGGCCTTGTCAAAAGCGAGCGGTACATGTGTATGGCCGAAGAAACAGACCGTTGTGCGTTGATAGGCGAAATTGGCGTCCGCTTCGAGCTTGTCGAAAACGTATCCCCATTTTTCAGGCATATCGAGCGTGCTGTGAACAACCGTAAAATTGGAAACGCGTTTTTTATAGGGGCGGTTGCGCAGGTAGTCTTTCTGCTCATCGCTCAATTGTTCGCGGGTCCAGCAGACAACGTCCGCGGCCAGCGGATGAAAACCGTCCAGCCGGTCTTCACAGGAACAGTAATGATCGTGGTTGCCGCGCACAGAGTCGTCACCCACCAGCTCGCGAATGATGTCGAGGCATTCAACGGGATTGGAATTGTATCCCACGATGTCGCCAACGCATACGTATTTATCGACTTTTTGCTTTTTAGAGTCTTCAATCACTGTTTCCAGTGCTTCAAGATTCCCATGAATATCAGCTAAAATTGCGTATTTCATAATTTATCTCAACAAATAACAGCTTCTCAATATACTACCCCAAGCAGGAAAATCAATCCAAGTAATTTTATAAAATAACGCATCAGTACCTAACTCCAAAACATTCAAATTCTTCGTTGGGGGTGTCCCAGCGGACTTGTTCATCTATGACAAAGCGGCCTATCCGGGACGACCTGATGTTTTGCATAAGGCTTTGTAAATCAGCATCTTCTCCCTCCGCGACCAGCAGGACGGAACCTTCTATTTCATTGCGGACAAAACCGGTTACAGCCAAGTCAGCAGCAATATTGCAGACCGTGAAGCGAAAACCGACACCCTGCACTCTGCCTTTGTAGCGGATATGAATTCGTCTTTTCATCAGTATGTAAATGAAAAGAGCGTGCTAGCGTGCTCAAACATTAAACCGCTTTTTCCGTTTCGATTTTTTGCACTGCACCGGCCAAGGCCAGGTCGTCGATGGTGTCGATTTTCATATTGAAACGTGTGCCGGCCACCAGGCGAACTTCTTGCTTAATACCTTCCATGGCAAAGGATTCTTCCACGATCAGCGTTTTGTTCTTAACGGCCCAGTCAAGGCCTTTTTTCAGTACTTCCGTTTTATAGGCCTGTGGCGTCTGGGCGATGAAGCAGAAACCGTTTTTGATGGTCTCGGAGACTTTGGATCCTTTTTCAACGCATTTGACGGATTCCGTCAGCTTATACGAGCTGATGCCGCAACCGTAACGTTTTGCTGCTTTGACTACATCGGAAATCATTTCCGCAGTGACAAACGGACGCGACACTTCGTGCAACACCACCATGGTCACATCGTCATCCATGTTTTTCAGACCCTGCTGAACGCTCGATAGCCTTTGTGACGATCCGGCCACGATTCTCTTCAGTTTCATGCAACCGAACATTTGGCTCAAGGATTTGACTGCCTCCATTCTTTCGCGTTTGACCACGACGATCGATGCGTCGATATCATCACAATTTTCCATAGCGAGTAGCGAATAGGCCAAGAGCGGTTTATCGCCCAGACTGAGAAAAGCCGTATCCACTTCCTTATCCACTTCCGTTGACATCTGCTCGGTTTTGCCCGATGCTATTATGATTCCCCAAGTTATATGTGCCATATCATTTTAATCCCAACTAAAGATCCATCCAGCTTACATGCCTCGCAAAATACGCAACATGCGGCCCAAAAGACTCTCGACAACCGAAAACAATGCCGATTTAAGTAAGAATAATCTAAAGCTTACACAAATGTCAAGAATATTACGGTTTCGGTTTTTATGCTGAAAAAGGTGTTTCGATATGTATGTTTGCGGGTCCGATCGGATGTTGCTTTTATGATGGACTTTCAATCCCCGCCTGCTCCTTTTCGGTATAATAATTTGCATAAAACAGCAAACCGTAGTACAAGTCCTGTATCGGGAATCAATAATGTAGAAAGGCTGCGGCTATGTTTTTAACGAGATTGATTTATGCCAGTCGTATCAGCGACGCCTGCAACGCGCACGACATGGAAGCGATTTTGAAGGTTGCTCAGCATTTTAACAAAGAATTGGGTATTACCGGCCTGTTGTGTTTTACCGGCACCTATTTCATTCAATGTTTGGAAGGCCCACGCCAGAACCTCAACAGTCTGTACAACAGAATCGCGCGCGACCCGCGACACCTCAACGTGACGCTCTTGGAATACCGCGAGGTGGTGGAACGTTCATTCGATCAATGGTCCATGGCTTATGCCGGCAGCACTGCCGTGGATCGTCAGATTCTGTTGAAGCACTCCGCGGAGACGCACTTCGATCCGTTTTCCATGTCCGGCGCCAGTGCTTTTGCCATGCTCGCGCTCCTCAGTCAACGCTTGCCGCCATCGGGTTACCTGTCGTAACGTGGAGCACACCACCAACATTAGGCCTATGACGAAAATAAATACTATTTTGTCGTTTTCCTGTTATCCTGATGCCATTATTGTAACTGCTTTCTTTCTACAGCGACGGCTGTAGCCGGATAATATGCCGAATTGCAATGCGAGGCGTCGTTTTATGCGTATTTGGCATGGATGTTGCTTTGTTTATTGGCTCTTTTTCTGGGCGATGAGAATAGCTTAAGAATAGGTATGAGAATGACGAATGAAAAATATATGGGAAGGCCGGGAGCGGCTGGGTTGTATGATCCCCGTTTCGAACACGATGCGTGCGGTGTTGGATTTATCTGCAATTTGAATGGCATAAAATCTCACGACATCATTCATAACGGTTTGGAGATTCTGGTCAACCTGACGCATCGGGGCGCTTGTGGTTCGGATGAAAAAACCGGCGATGGCGCTGGTATGCTGATCCAGATGCCCCACGCTTTCTTGAAAAAGAAGTGCGCCGAGCTGAGTATCCCGCTGCCTGGTGAACATGAATACGGGGCTGGCCTGGTTTTCCTGCCGCGTATTGCGGAAGAGCGCACGCATTGTCAGCGCGTGCTGGAGGATGCGGTTCAGGAGGAAATGCAGCAATTTCTGGGATGGCGCGAAGTGCCCACCCGTGGCGATGTCCTGGGCGATATCGCTCGCACCGGCGAACCATGCATATACCAGGTCTTCATTGGTCGAGGTGCCGGTCTGGCTGATGATCGCGCGTTTGAACGCAAACTTTACGTGATCCGGAAAATCGTCGAGCATGCCATCCGCCAATCGGATTTGAGCGAGAAACAGCTTTTCTACATCCCCAGCCTCTCTTGCCATACATTGAATTACAAGGGTTTACTATTGGCCGATCAGTTCGAGCCGTATTATCCGGATCTCACAGATCCGGACATGGTCAGCGGCCTGGCCCTAGTCCATCAGCGCTATAGCACCAATACGTTCCCCACATGGGACCTGGCCCAACCGTTCCGCTTTCTTTGTCATAACGGCGAGATCAATACGGTGCGTGGAAATTTCAACTGGATGAACGCACGCCAGGGATTGTTCAAATCCTATCTTTTCGGCGACGATATGCCCAAACTGTTTCCGATCCTGGTTGAGGGCATGAGCGATTCCGCGACACTCGACAGCGCCATCGAACTGCTCTACCACACCGGACGTTCTTTGCCGCATGCTGTGAGTATGCTGATTCCGGAAGCCTGGCAGAATCATCAAACCATGAGCGAGGAACGCAAAGCTTACTATGCCTACCACGCCTGTCTGATGGAGCCCTGGGACGGTCCTGCCTCGATTCCGTTCACTGACGGCAAATGTTTGGGCGCTGTTCTTGACCGAAACGGGTTGCGCCCGTCGCGTTATACGGTGACCAAGGACGGTTATGTCATCATGGGCTCCGAGACTGGCGTGCTCGAAGTGGAACCGGCCAATGTCGAATACAAGGGGCGCTTGCAACCTGGGCGCATGTTCCTGGTCGATATGGAACAGGGACGTATCATCGACGACGAGGAAATAAAAGACGAATTGAGTCGGCTCAAGCCTTATGCAACCTGGGTGCGCAATAATTTGGTTGAGCTGGACGTGCTGCCGGAAGCCGGCGCGCAAAGTGTGCCCGACGACCAGCGGTTGGAATTGCAGCAGATGCATGCCTACACGCAGGAGGACAAAAACGTCATCCTCGCGCCCATGGCCAACGATGGTGTTGAACCTACCGGATCCATGGGCAATGACACTCCGCTGGCGGTCCTGTCCGAGCGCCCGCAGTTGTTGTACGCTTATTTCAAACAGCTTTTCGCCCAGGTCACCAATCCACCCCTGGACGCGATTCGCGAAGAATTGGTAACCTCGCTGATGCTCAGTGTCGGCGCGGAGCAGGATCTTTTCCAGGAGACGCCCGAGCATTGCCGTATGTTGCGGATGATGCAGCCTATTCTGACCGATGAACGTATGGCGCGAATTCGTGAACTGGATCAGCCAGGTCTGCGACCGGCGGTTCTGGACATGCTCTATCCAGTTCGACAGGGGGGCGATGGCATGAAAGCGGCGCTGGATACGCTTTGCACCCACGCATCCGCGGCGATCGAGCAGGGCGCTTCGATCCTGATCCTGTCCGACCGCGGCGCGGATCGCGAGCAGGCGGCCATGCCAGCCTTGTTGGCCTGTGCTGCCGTGCATCACCATCTGGTGCGTAAGCTCAAGCGTACGCGATGCGGCATTGTGCTGGAGAGCGGCGAACCGCGCGAAATCCACCATTTCTGCCTGCTGTTTGGTTATGGCGCAAGCGCGGTCAACCCTTATCTGGCCCTGGCCACCCTACGCGAAATGTCAGATCAGGGTTTTCTCAAAGTCGGTTTTGACAAGGCTGTCAAGAATTACATCAAGGCTATTGGCAAGGGATTGCTCAAGGTCATGTCCAAGATGGGCATATCCACGCTGCAGAGTTATCGCGGTGCGCAGATTTTCGAAGCGGTCGGCTTGAATCAGGCTGTGATCGACAGCTATTTCAGCGGTACGGCGTCGCGTGTGGCCGGCATCGGCCTGGAACAGATCGCCGAGGAAGTCGCTCGGCGTCACCGGCGGGCATATCCTGCGCGTAAAACCGCCGGGGTGCTGGCCCTGGATCAGGGCGGTCAGTACAAGTGGCGTCGCGATGGCGAGGAACATTTACTCAATCCATTCGCCATCGCCAAACTGCAAAAGGCCGTACGCGAAGTCAACCAGATCGATTACGACGATTATGCCGCGCAGATCAACGAGGATAACAAAAACTTATGCACGTTACGCGGTCTGCTACGTTTTAAGCAGGATCGCGAACCTGTTCGCCTGGAGGACGTTGAACCTTGGGCCGAAATCGTCAAACGCTTCAAGACCGGGGCCATGTCCTATGGTTCGATCAGCCGCGAAGCGCATGAAACCCTGGCCATTGCCATGAATCGACTAGGCGGCAAAAGCAACAGCGGCGAAGGCGGCGAGGATCCTGAACGATTTAAACCTTCTCCCACGGGCGAGTGGCGCCGCAGCGCCATCAAGCAGGTGGCTTCCGGGCGCTTTGGCGTGACCAGCAACTACTTGGCCAACGCCGTTGAGCTTCAAATCAAGATGGCTCAGGGCGCCAAACCTGGTGAAGGCGGCCAGTTGCCTGGGTTCAAGGTCTATCCCTGGATCGCCAAAACGCGTAATTCGACGCCTTATGTGACGTTGATTTCTCCACCGCCGCATCATGATATCTACTCCATCGAGGACCTGGCCCAGTTAATTCACGACCTGAAAAACGCCAATCCGGAAGCTCGGATCAACGTCAAGCTCGTTTCGGAAGTCGGCGTCGGCACTGTGGCGGCCGGCGTATCCAAGGGCAAAGCCGAGGTCGTGCTGATCAGCGGATTTGACGGCGGAACCGGCGCATCGCCGCAAACCTCGATTAAGCATGGCGGGCTTCCCTGGGAGCTGGGTGTGGCCGAAACCCACCAGACCCTGGTAAAGAACGACTTGCGCAGCAGGATTGTCGTCGAAACCGATGGTAAATTGATGACGGGCCGCGATGTCGCCATTGCCGCGTTGCTGGGCGCCGAGGAGTATGGGTTTTCAACGACTCCCTTGATTTGCATGGGGTGCATTATGATGCGCGTTTGTCATCTGAACACCTGTCCAGTTGGCATTGCGACCCAGGATCCGGCGTTGCGCAAGAAATTTGCCGGCAAGCCGGAGTTTGTGGTCAATTATTTCCGCTTTTTGAGTGAGGAACTGCGCAAGATTATGGCATCACTTGGATTTCGCACCATCAACGAAATGATCGGCCGGGTTGACTGCCTGGAAACCAAGCCGGCTATCGATCATTGGAAGGCCAAAGGTCTTGATTGTTCCATGATTCTACATAAGCCGGACGTACCAGAACAGGTGGGCGTTTATTGTACCCGCAAACAGGACCACGGCTTGGAGCGCGCATTGGATAATACGCTGATCGCCCAAGCTGAACCAGCATTGAAATATGGACAGCCCGTGGAATTCGATGTGCCGTTGCGCAATATAAACCGCACGGTGGGCACCATGTTGAGCTATCGGATCTCCAAGCGCTACGGCGAGGAAGGTTTGCATGAGGATACGATCCGGATCAATGGGTACGGTTCCTGCGGGCAGAGTTTCTGTGCGTTTGGCGCACGCGGTTTGACCTTCCGCATATATGGCGATGCCAACGATTATTTTGGTAAGGGATTGTCCGGCGCCAAGCTGATTATCACGCCGCCGAAAGAGGCGACCTTTATCCCAGAGGAAAGTATTCTCATCGGCAATGTAGCTTTTTATGGCGCGGCTCGTGGCGAGGCTTATGTGCGCGGTCTGGCCGGTGAACGCTTTTGCGTGCGCAACAGTGGCGTGCACGCCGTGGTGGAGGGCGTTGGCGATCATGGGTGCGAATATATGACCGGTGGCCGTGTCGTGGTGCTGGGTAAAACAGGTCGCAACTTCGCTGCCGGCATGAGCGGCGGTATTGCCTATGTCCTGGACCAGGACGGCATGTTCCGCAATCTGCAGTGCAACAAAGAAATGGTCGATCTGGAGGAACTGAGCGATCTGGCGGAAATAGAACAGGTGCGGCGCATGATCGATCGTCACCAGCAGTATACCGGCAGTACGGTGGCACGGAACATTCTGATTGATTGGACAGCTTATATTCCACGTTTCGTCAAAGTGATGCCTGTGGATTACCGGCGTGCCCTAGAAATGATGGCGCATGAAAGTAAGGCTGGCTAAACACCCGCCAGAATGACCAAGGTTTTTTTAGGAGCTGATGAACAATGGGTAAGACAACCGGATTCATGGAATACGAACGCGAATTACCGTCCATGCGGCCGGTGGATGCGCGGATCAAGGACTACCAGGAACTGTATGAGCAGTTTGCTGTGGAGAAAATCGAGCAGCAGGCAGCGCGCTGCATGAATTGCGGCGTGCCTTTCTGTCACATTGGTTGTCCGCTGGGCAACATTATTCCCGAATTCAATGACCTGGTCTACCGCGGCAAGTGGAAAGAGGCTTTGGAAATGATGATGGCCACCAACAATTTCCCTGAATTCACGGGCCGGCTATGTCCGGCTCCGTGCGAGGAATCGTGCGTGCTGGGCATCAACGAACCGCCGGTAACCATCGAACTGATCGAGAAGAGCATCATTGAGCAGGCCTTCGAACTGGGCTTGGTTCAACCTTGCCCGCCTGAGATGCGCACGGGTAAGACCGTGGCCGTGGTAGGTTCCGGGCCGGCCGGACTGGCTGCGGCACAACAATTGAATCGTGCCGGTCACACGGCGACCGTGTTCGAGCGCGCTGATCGAATCGGCGGTTTGCTGCGTTACGGCATTCCCGATTTCAAGCTGGAAAAAAGCGTGTTGGATCGGCGGGTGCACTTGTTGGAGCAGGAGGGCATCGTCTTCAAGCCTGGTACGCCGGTGGGTACGGATAAATTTTCCGCCAGCCAACTGGTAAGTGACTTTAATGCAGTGGTGTTGACTTGCGGTGCGACTGAGGCGCGAGATCTGCCTATCCCTGGACGTGAGTTGGAAGGCGTCCACTTTGCCATGGAATTCCTGGGCCGCCAGAATCAACAGCTTGCCGGAGACGAGGTTGTGGACCTGATCAGCGCACGCGACAAGGACGTAATCGTGATCGGTGGCGGCGACACGGGAAGCGATTGTATCGGCACTTCGTGCCGCCACGGCGCCAGGTCGGTTACCAATTTCGAACTCCTGCCCATGCCGCCTGTGGAGCGTCCGGCCAACCAGCCCTGGCCTTTCTGGCCCATGAAGCTGCGCGTGAGCAGTTCACACAAGGAGGGTTGTGATCGCTTTTTCAGCATTCTGACCAAGGAATTCAGCGGCCAGGACGGAAAGGTCGCGGCATTGAAAACCGTGAATGTCGAATTTCGGCCTCAACCAGGCGGCGGTCAGCCAAAGCTGATCGAAATCCCGGGTACTGAATATTTCTGGAAGGCTGACTTGGTGTTGCTGGCCATGGGATTTGTCGGACCGGAAAAAATGAACGTGATTAAAGATCTGAACCTGGAGCAGGACCCGCACGGCAACGTCAAAACAGATGAAAACTACATGACCTCGAAGCCGGGAGTCTTCTCTGCCGGTGATATGCGCCGCGGCCAATCGCTGATTGTCTGGGCCATTTCAGAGGGCCGCGAATGCGCCCGTTGCGTGGATATTCATCTCATGGGCGAAAGCTACCTGCCCACCAAAGGGCGCCACGACTTGCCTGTGTTCAGATAAGTGTTCGGTCCAGCGTGTCGAGGATCTCTTTTTTATCCTGGCCAGCCAACAAATGTTTGACTGCTCGATCAAGCTTGGATTTGTCTTTGCAACGACGAATCCGAGTTTTTTCAGGTTTGTTCAGCTTGAAACGAAGGTCAAGTTGTTCCAGCAAAATTTGCTGCTGATAGTCGACTTGGCCTTCTTCACGACCTTCTTCACGGCTTTCCTGAATCCATTGGTCCTTTATCCGGCTGAAATCCAGGCTATATTCATGTTTCCATTTTTCTCGGGCTTCCGCCAGTTCACGCAGCTTATCGTCGCTGGCACATCCTGAAGCGACTAGGCTTGAAAGTGTCAACATGGCGCAGAATAAGGCGGTGTGCCGGTATGTCCCGCCTTTTTTTCTTAGCTGCTCCCATTTTTTACCGGAAGACCCAAACATTATATTCGCAGATATTGAGTTCCTGAATAATCAGGGCGCAAAAAGATCC
>CAZOLK010000136.1:0-13664 GCA_964580325.1 uncultured Verrucomicrobiota bacterium
GTGGTCGCACCCGCCACGACCGGCGCTTTCAGCAACCGGTACACCACCGCGGACTTTGAACCGGCCGAGATGCGTCAGGCGCTTTTGCGCATCGGCCATAACGATCCGGAACGTAGCGCGGCCCTGCTCATCCCGCTGGCCCTGCGGAACGCCAACCGCGCGATCCAGGTCGCCACCGAGGGACCCGGCACAGTCATGCCGTCCGGCACGGTCTTTGTTGTCAGCGGCCATGACGCCACTTTCCTGATCCAGGCCCATGACTATGCTCACATCGAAACCATTGACCTGGGTCACGATCTGTATGGTCCATTCAAGCGCCTGGCCCAGACCAACCTGATCTGGCCCGATATCCGCTCCAATAGTGCCCTGGTCGTGCTATTTGCGCTGAATGTCACCAGCAATGGCACGCCTGAGTGGTGGCTCGCTCAGCACGGCCTGACCAACTTTGCCTTTGACGTCGAAGCCGAACGCGACCATGACGGCGACGGCCTGCTCGCATGGCAGGAGTATCGGACCGACACCGATCCGACCAACGCTGCCTCGCTCTTTTTCGGTATTTACGAGAGTGCATTCTCCAGTGCCTGGCAGACCGTGATCTACACCAACGGCTCGGTGGTTACGCAACAGATCCCGCGGCCTGTGGGGCTCGAACTGCGCTGGATGAGTTTCACCAACCGCGACGCCCTCTACGGCGTGGAGCGTGGCGCGAGTTTAATCGGCTTTACGACGCTGACCAACGATCTGCTGGCCGATCCTCCGCTCAACCGGTATATAGACCGCGCACTGCCTACCAATGCGCCGATATATTACCGGATCAAGGTGCGCAGATGAAGTGGCGGTAGGGGCGTCACGCCACTAAGTTTTTCAAATGTTTAGGAACCGAAATAACTGAAATGATAACAAAAGCCGATGCCATTCTCAATTCGCGAGCTGACGGAACCATCCAGACTCGGCTTCATGTCTTTTACAACGGCGTGGAAATCGAGCGCAGAGACAAACTGGTGCTGGCACGTTTTTTGAAGCCGCACCGTTTGATCTCGACCTGCCAGGCTGCCGGCGGTATGCGCGAGGATATCGATGTTTTTTTCAACCACCAGAGTTGCGAGCCGACCGCGCATCACCTACCCTTGCACGATAGGATCAAGCAGGGCTGGTCCGCTTATCGCGCAGAGGTTTGCGTGCGTTACGGTCTGGACCCTGAGCGCTGCGCGTTTATGGGTACGGCCGCCAATATGCGCTATGCTTGTGTTGCGCATGAGCGCTACAAGTCGTTGGAAGTGGCCGCTGTCTGTACTGGCGGCGTCGCGACCAATGCGGGACGCGTGGGCGAACCGGCCTCGTATTATGAATGCGACGGTTGCTTTGAAAAGACGGTCGACGAACCGGAGCCCGAGCAGCCGGGCACCATCAACACCATGCTGTTCATTAACCGCGAATTGACGCCGGGCACGTTGGTACGCACCATCGTGACCGCGACCGAGGCCAAGACCTCCGTGCTGCAGGAACTGGATATACCGTCGCGCTACTCGGAAGGTTTGGCCACGGGCACGGGCACGGACCAGGTCGGCGCAGCATGTATGCTGGACACGGGCAAGCCGCTGACCAGCGCGGGTAAACACAGCAAGCTGGGCGAATTGATCGGGCTGACCATACGCAGCGCCATACGCCAGACCTTAAAGTTGCAGAACGGGCTCACTCCGGAGAGCCGGCGCTCAGCCTGGCTGCAAATGGAGCGATTGGGCGCCACCCGTGCAGGCATAATCGAAGCGGTCGCCCGTCACCTGGAGCAGGACGATGCCGAGGTGTTCTGCAACAACGCGGATTGCATTGACCAGGACCCGCTGGTCGCGGCCGCCATGGCCGCGCTAGTGCATCTGCGCGACAAGCTGAACTGGGACATCCTGCCGCAAAACTGCTTGCCGGACATTGCCGCCGCCTATGGCGCTCAGTTGGCCTCGGCGGTCTCCGGCAAGGTCGACCGTTTCCTGGTCTACATGACCCGTGCAGTTCGAATCACGCCATCAAACCTGGAGGCCGAAGCCTTCATCGACTTTACCTGCCGCATGCTGGCCATGGGCTTTGCGGAGAAATGGTGACCTTCGTGCTTTCTTCACTACGCGTATTTATCGGGAATGGTGAAGTTGCGCGAATCGAAGCGGTCGCCGCCCATCCAGAGGTCAATTTTGGTGCCCTTTCCGCTGCGGGACACATCGGCATGCTTGACCTGCCAGCCGACGAGATTGAGCCGGGCCGCGCCAAGAAGGTCGCTGCCGCCCATGGATCCGTAGTATTCCGCCAGCTCAGGACGCGCAATAGGATTGAGCGCTCTGCTCATGGCATCCAGTTCCTCATCGCTTCTCGGGTGGTTGTCAACCACGCAGAGGTGTAGCCCGTCTTCTTCCTGATGCAGGGAGAGGACCATGCGCTGGGGGTTTTCATCGAGAATGAAGTTCGAGATTTCCGATATGAGGTGAAGCAACAATTCCTTGTCGGCCATAATATTCTCCCGAATGATGCTCAGTTAGTTGGGTTTGAAGCCTTGCGGGTGGATTTCAACCATTGAATGATTGCGACGAAAAGGGTGGCCGTAAAACCACCCGCGAAACCGTTGTTATAGAGATCGAGTCCCCCATGCCAGGCCGCGCTGCGTTCAACCAGGATCAGGTGGGTGCAACCAGCGGCAATGCCTATCAGCGGCCCGAATTCGCCGGCCAGCGGGGCTAGGGTCGTCGAAAACATCATGGCCAGAACTGGACCCGGGGCGGTGAGAGATTTTTCGCAGGCGAGTGTGGCCAGAATGACGCCAAGCGCAACCGGCCAGCAATTGCTGGGATGTTTGCCGAACGTTGCGAAACCCATCACGGTCAGCAGACCGCCAATGACCGGGCCGTTGATGTCGGCGCCGATGGCCAGCAGGTAGACCATGCCTGCCAGGCCGAGCAGACCGGCATTGACCAGGGATGCTCCAGGTGCAATGTCCGACATGAAATCCGTGGGCAGGCGTCCGGTCAGCCGCATGATGCGGCGCAAATTGCCAAGGGTTGCGCGACCGTCCATCAAAAAACCCACTACGATAAACACCACCGATAATATGGGTGTGAGCAGTATGAGTTCGATGCCGGGATTGTTGTTCCAGATGATGGTAATGGCGATGTCCCGGTGAGCCGCGACCAGTACCGAAGCCGCGAACAGGCCCAGGAAGCCACAGGAAAGGCCGATGTTGTATAGGCTGAATCCCTCGTGCAAGCGCAGCATAGCCATGGAGACGCTCGGGAGGAGAAAGCCCACTACGCAGCCGCCGGCCAGGCCTATGGCCAGTGCGGGAATTCCGCTGAGCCCGGCTTCAGACATCAGAAAGCTGACCAGCGGCCCAAGGGCCGTGCCGAAAAGCGCCATGAGGATATAGCTGCCGAAACGCCTACCCGCGACACGACTGGCGAGAAACACGCCCAGAACAATGGGCGCCGCGTTCAGGGGCGTTTTGCCGAACAGGCTGAAGCCGATGATGGTGAACACCGCGGCCAGGGTAGGGCCTGACATGGGCGTGTCGTTGAAATAAACCAGGGCCAGCGACAGCAGCCCCATGATGGCGGCATTGAGCAGCGCCCCTCCTGAACCGGCGATTTCGGTGAAATCATTGATCAGTCGTGATGCATGGGTTTGAAGCATGACAAATCCCTTGAAGGAGGCTGACACACCATCACTGAGCAGAGCTGCAAAAACCAGTATTCCTGTGCAGGCCAACAGGAGCCAATACGTGTTCCGCTCGTAGGCAAAGGCCTTCCTTGAACGGGAATCCTGACTTGGCTCTGATTTTATCATAGTCCCGAAGTTACCATGGGCATGATGGCCGCGGCAAGCGGAAACATGAAGGAAGAGGGGATTCGAGCCTCAGTCATTGGCTTTGACTTAGTAGGACCCACAGAAAAAATAACATGACATTTTGAGGGCCAACTTGAGGGCCAACGATCTCTTAGGGCAGGACGCCCCTGCTAGCACTTTGCCTTTCCAGTAAATAGCTTTCTGCAAAGGCTCTACTGCAGGCATGTTTGCGCGGCGTGGCGTATGATTTCGCGGGTGCTGCCCAGTTGCAGCTTTTCCTTGATGTGCGTCTTGTGGTACTTGACGGTGTTGATGCTGATGCAAAGCTTTTCCGCAATTTCCTGCATGCTCAGGTTTTTACCGGTCAGTTCATAGACTTCCAATTCGCGGTCGCTCAACAGGTGCAGCGGCGACATGGATTGGGGACTGCCGTCGCTGGCGATGACCCGCTTCAACATGGTGCTGGCAATGCTGTCGCTGATGAACAATTCACCGTTGCGCAATTTTCGAACAGCTTCGATGATGCGCCTGGGATTTTCCGCCTTGGTGACATAGCCCCGGGCGCCGGCTCGCAGACAGCGTTCGGCATAGATGTTCTCGTCATACATGGTCAACACGAGGATGTGCAAATGACGATCGCGCGAACGTAGATGCTTGATCAGCTCCACACCGTTCATGCCGTCCATGTTGATGTCGATGATCGCCATGTCGGGTTGCGCATCGTCCAGTGCGTTCAGCATGGAGCGACCGTCCTGGAATTCTCCGCAAACCACCATGTCGTCCTTACGGTCGATCAACTCTTTGAGCGCCTGGCGCAACAGGGGATGATCGTCCACAATGGCGATACGCGTCTTCTTCTGTTGCTTTTTGTCTAAATCAGTCATAAGGTTAATCATAGCTCTATATGCAATTCATTTACAACATGTTTTTCATTTTACTTTGAGTACGGGCGAGGTCGAGGACATGCGGCATTGTACGCAGGTGCCCCCTTGGGCAAGGCGCTTGATGCTGAAGACGCCGTCGATCAGATCGCAGCGGTATTTCATGATCTTCATGCCCAGTCCGGTGCCTTTGCGGTTTTCGTCCTTGATGCCGCTGCCGTTGTCGCTGATCGCGAAGCGCAGTTCCGAGTCCCCGTTTTCCACCTCGATATTGATGCGATCCGCTTTGCCATGGCGAATCGCGTTGTTGGCCGCTTCCTGGGCAATGCGGAACAAATGGGTGGTGACGTCCATCGGCATGATCGCTTCTTCGCCCTGCCAGTACAAAAACGTCTGGATCCCGAAACGCTGGCGCAGATCGGAAAGCAACTGATTCAGCGAATTGCGCAACCCGCCATGTTCCAGGTTGGTGCTGTAGAGTCCGCGACTGAGAGCGCGAACCTTGCTCACGGCATTTTCCGTCATGGTGAGCAGCATGGCCATTTCTTTTTCGAAACGGTAGTCCACCTTTTCAAGGTCCTGCTGCAGCAGTGCCATGCGAAACTTGATGGCGATCAGGTGCTGGCCCAGATCGTCATGGAGTTCTACCGCGATGCGACTGCGTTCGTCCTCGCTGATTTTAAGGATGTCTTTTTCGACGTTCAAGCGTTCCGCGACTTCCAGGCGCAGGTTGTGCGTCCGCTCATCGACGCGCTGTTCCAGTTCGGAATTGAGGATGCGCAGCGCACGTTCGGCGCGTTTGCGTTCGTGGATCTCCATCTGCAAGTTCAAGTTTAAACGGCGCATGGCCATCATGTCTTCGAAGCGGGTTGTGGTAATGGTAATGGCGCGCTGGAGTTCGCCTGTGTTGGGCGGCTTGACCAGGTAGTATCCGGCGCCGGCGCGGTTGACCTCATCCACCAGGTCAGGCGTGTCATAGGCGGTCAGCACGACGATCGGCGTGGGACAGTTCTGCTGGATACGGCGCGTGGCTTCGATGCCGTCCATTTCGGGAAGCTTGATGTCCATCAGCACCACATCGGGCCGCAACCGCGTGGTCATTTCAAGGGCTTCCATTCCTTCCCTCGCTCTGCCGATGACCTTGTGGCCGCACTGCTGCAGACACCCTTCGATCATTCGGCTGACCAAGGACTCGTCTTCGACGATCAGTACTTTTTTTGATTTTTGCGCCACCATGATGTTTTCCCTTTTAATAAAACCCGTTTACCGCGCTTGTTTACCGCGCTTGTTTACCGCGCTTGTTTACCGCGCTTGTTTACCACGCTTGTTTGCCGTGTTAATTTTTCATGGCTTTTTTTTATTCGACCATGCTTTTATGTGATCATGAGGTTCCATGGGCTTCAGCCATGGGTTGCTTTCATTGTTTTTTTGTTCGGTCGCTATTTCGCGATAGGCCTCATACTTGAAGCGGATCAGCGTTACGGCGCCCTGGTTGTTCTCGATCTTCATGCTGCCGCGCAGATCGTGATAGACAAAATCGTGAATCAGGTTCATGCCCAGGTTGTCCTGTTCGTCGCGGATTGCTTCGTCCGGATAGCCTGGTCCGTCGTCACGGTAATCGAACAGAATTATCTCTTTTTCGCGATCGAAGGCGACCCGGATGGTGGCTTCCTGGCGCTCTTTGAGCGCGTGTTTGATGGTGTTGGTGGCCAGTTCGTTGATGATCAGGGTCAGTATATTGGCCTGTTTCGGCGTGACCATGATATCCGAAACCGGCACGTTGACCGTAATGTGTTTGTCCGCTGGGATGGTGCGCAATGCCGCCTGAATCATCTGTCCGGTCAACTCGGACAGGGCGATGGGCGCCCATCCGCTGGAGGAAAGCATATTGTGCACCATGGAAAGACCGTAGATGCGGTTGCTCAGGTTATTGATGATTTCTTGATAGGTGAGGGGCACGTGATCGCCCATGCGTTGTTGTTCGGCGTAGAGCATGCCCATGATGGCGGCCAGGTTGTTTTTGACCCGGTGGTTCACCTCCTGCAGTAGTGTGGCCTTGGTTTCCGCGTCCTGACGTATCTGGCGGGTGTATTCGCCCAGCGTTTGCTCGGCTTTTTTGCGTTCGGTGTAATCGCGTGCGCTGTAAATCATCAGGTTGTTGTCTTTCAAGGTGAACGAACTGACCGTGACTTCCACGGGAAAGATGGTCCCGTCGCGTTTGCGATGGTAGTGGATTGGGTGCATGGAATCGGCGCCGTAGACCTGGTTTTCGTTGTTGGGCAGGGGCGCCTGGATATCGCTCAGTTTAAGCGTCAACCATTCGTCGTGGTTGTAGCCGTAGGTTCGGCAAGCAAAGCTGTTGACATCCCGGATCGCGCCGGTTTCGGCGCAGATCAGGAAAATGCTGTCTGCCACGGATTCGAAGAGCGTTCGGTATTTCAACTCGCTTTCTTTCAGCGTTTCCTCGGTGCGTTGACGTTCGGTGATGTCGCGGGCGTATACGGCAAATCCGGTCACTTCGCCCTGCCGGTCCATGATCGGGTAGTAGCGGTCGTCGTAGATGCGTTCGTCCTTGACTTCGGTGATGTGCACTGGTGTTTTATGGACCGTTGCTTTTTTCAGTTGCTCTTTGCGCGCCGTGGCAATGTTGGATGGCATGAAGTCAAATATATTGCGGTCGATCATCTCGCGCGGATGCATCTGATAGATGGCGGCACCGCTGGTGTTGATGGACCGGATCGTGCCGTCCAGCTCGATCAGCAAAACCGAGTCGCCGGTGGCTTCGATCAGCACGCGCAACGTCTTCTCGCTCTGCACCAGCGCTTCCTTGGCCTGTTTGGTTTCGGTCATGTCGCGCGCGATGGCGTTGAAACTCTCGAACCGGCCTTGTTTATCGTAGCGCAGGTTGATGTTCCAGAGCATGGTTCGTTCTTTGTAGTGGCGGTTGATCTGCCGGTTCTCGAACGATATGCTTTCCAGCCGCCGCTCGCGCCATTCGTCAAAAGCCTGACGGGTGCGGTCCAGGTCTTCGGGATGCACGAAATCGAAGATCGACAGGCCGATGCATTCGTCGGCGCGCACGCCGAAAACCTGCTCGGCTGTGCGGTTGACAAAGATGATCCTGCCGTTGCGGTCGAAACGTGCGATCAGGTCGTTGGTGCCTTCGACCACTTCGCGGTAGCGCCGTTCGCTTTCGCGCAGAGCCTGTTCCACCTGTTTGCGCTCTTCGATTTCGAGCTTCAGCTTTTTGTTGGCCACGGCCAGTTCCGTGGTGCGCTCCTCGACGCGCTGCTCCAGTTCGTTGCGCGCCTGCTGCAGAGCGCGTTCCATGCGTCGGCTTTCGGTGATTTCCGCGCGCAGCTCCTCGTGGGTCTTGAGCAGTTTGCGGCGCAGTTGCAGTTTTTCGCTCGCCGATTTGATAGACAATTCGAGCAGGCGGAAATCGAGCGGTTTCTGCAGGTAATCCACGGCGCCGTGGCGCATGGACTCGATCGCCGTGTCCAAATGCCCCTGGCCGGTAATCACGATGACGGGAATGTCCGGATTGATGCAGTGCACATTCTCGATCAACTCAACGCCATCCATATCGGGCATCTGAATGTCCGATATGAGCACATCGACAGGAGTGGTACGGATCTGCTCCAGCGCACGATGTCCCGAGTTGGCTTGATAAACGTCGTAGGGATGCATTTCGAGAGCCCTGGCGATGAGCCGTGTGATATAAGGCTCGTCGTCCACAATCATCAACCGCAGCCTCTCGTCGCTTTGTTTCATCACCTTGCCCAGTTACCCTTTCATTTACGAACTCGCACTCGTGCAGGCTTTTTGCAAAAGGTCCTGGTCGAGAACCCGGTCGCCGTCTATACGAAATTCTTTTATGTTTCCTTGCCATGCGGCAAATCAAGAAATAGGATAATATAAATTACGCAATTCTTTTTTTTAAATCCACTACCTTTAACCATAGTTGGCCTACCGTCTTCACAGGCTGGTGTTTATACCATGCACGATTGCACACGTCAATTTACTTTGACACGCCTGTGACGTCAATACGCGCAGGAAGTTTTTATGCTGCCCGACAATGGGCTTGCACAAGAATGTGCTTGTCCTCGTCCATTGGATTGTGGATGATGACCGCTGTTTTTTTATGGCAGGCCAAACGGTCTGTAAGCAAAAGAGAGGCGTTTTTATGGAATGGTATCCTTTGCGTTTTATTCCTGTTTATAAAGATTATATATGGGGCGGCGAAAAAATCGTCAAAACTTATGAGCGGAATCAACCGCCGGGCATCTATGCTGAATCGTGGGAAGTGTCGCCACGGCTCGAGGGTATGAGCGTGGTGTCTCACGGTCGGTTGGCCGGGCAGAGCTTGGACGAGCTGGTCAATATTTATGGGACGATTCTACTCGGCGATGACGGTCCGGCGGATCGCTTTCCGCTGTTGATCAAATTAATCGACGCCTGCAAGACGCTCAGCGTGCAGGTCCATCCGCACGACGACAACGTCATCCTTACCGGAGGTGAGCCCAAAACGGAAATGTGGTACGTGCTGGATGCCGACCCGGGCGCCAAAGTGTATGCCGGTTTGAATCCCAAGGTGGATGAATCCCGTTTCCATCAGGCCATTGCCGATAACGATTTTGAAGGTATCCTGCGCGAGGTGCCTGTCGCAGCCGGCGATGCCGTCTATATTCCGGGCGGTCGTGTGCATGCCATTGGTGAAGGTTGTCTGCTGCTCGAAGTGCAGCAGAATTCCAATACCACCTATCGCATCTATGATTGGGGCCGGCTGGGGCACGACGGCAAACCGCGGCCATTGCACGTGGACGAGGCCATGAAAGTGATCCATTGGGAGGATCGCGAGGATCCCAAGGTCATGCCGCGGATCTTGCGCGACGAAGCTTCCTGCACGGTTCAGGAAATCCTGGTCACACCCTATTTCCGCCTGGAACGCCGGCTGGTTAGAGAGACTTGGCGCATGGCCGGCAACGGGCGCACATTCGCCTCGATCTTTTTGGCGTCAGGTGCGGCGTCGATCGTATGGGCGGGTGGAACCATGGATGCGAGCGCCGGTACCACCACGTTTTTGCCTGCGGCCCTGACTGAAGTCGAATGGACGCCGGTCAACGGCGCTGCCGAGCTGCTGCTGGTCAGCTTGCCTTGAGGTGCATCGGTTACGGCCTTACTTGCTATTTGGGAGGTTTGCTCTGCGATGGATGGACGCCGGTCAGCGACGCTGTCGAGCTGCTGTTCAGCTTATCCTGTGAGGCAATGTCGCCCGGCGGTGTGTTATATGGAGGCGTATGCGTCCGTACCATGGATGGCCAGGATTTCGCCGTAATAGGAGCGGTGATAGTCCCGGCCATTGTAACAAGGTTCGATGAAATCGGCCATGAACCGGGACGGCTGAAAGTCGTGGGCATAGATTTTGCGGCATTCAACGATCAATTCGGCTTCGGCAAAACCCGGCGCCGCGGCCTGACTGGACGCAACAGGCGTGAGGCCGCTCTCCTTGACCTTGTCGATGTCGCGTCCGGATTTTGCACCGCACAGGCTCAGCGCCGGTTTCAATGTTTTGGGAAAAGCGCTGAGCGTAAAGGTGTCGTAGCGTTCAATGAAGGTGTAGGTATAGCGGCTCGGGCGCACGACGACATGGGCCATGGGCCGGGCCCACATGACGCCGAAAGAACCCCAGGCGACGGTCATGAAGTTGAACTCGCCGGTCGCGAAATCCCCGGCAGTGAGTATAAACCAATCCGTGCTCCAGGCGCGGCACGTTTGTAACAGAAAAGCGTCGGTTTCAATCGGTTTGCGGTTCATGGTTGAGTAAGCTCCGTTTTTTATCGGGTTTATGTAGATTCGCAGTCTGTCTCGTTGGCGCGGGCCTGTTCGAGCAACGTGCGCTTGTGACCTTGCATCCGGTGCAGCAGGGGCGCGACGCGGATGATTTTGGGAGGCAGGCGGCCTCCATGGTTGATCAATTCGATCAGCAGTTGCGCGGCCATGCGTCCGATGGTTTCCCAATCGATGGTTACCAGGTTGGTCTGTGCTTCCGGGTAAAAAAGTTTGCCGCACATGATGTCGTCCACGGGGTCCAGCGGCCAGTCCTCAAAATGGAACATGTCCAGGTCGGCGAGGAAACGGGGCAGCGTGGCCTTGTCGCGTTCCAGCGGGTAGAGTAGGGACAGGCTGACAAAGCTGTTCTCGACGAAGAGGGCGGTGGGCGGAGCTTTGAGCTTGCTCCAGGGTAGGACCAGCTCGCGGATCGGTTTCCAGCCCTTTTCGTATTGCGTGGCCTCCATGTGCACGATCAGTTGCTGGTCCGGTTCCAGGCCGGCCTCGGCCAGGGCGGTCAGGTATCCGGCGTGTTTTTTATGGCTGTTGACCCGCGCAATGCCGGTTTCCCAACGCAAAATGGCAATCCGTTTGTGGCCGCGCCCGGCTAGGAACTTGACGGCCTGGTAGGCGCCTGAGAAACTGTCCACCACCGCGCCGCTGTAGCGCGGGTCCTCGGTGTCATAACCGAGCTGGACAAACGGGATGCTCGCTCTTTCAAAGATGCTGCCCGCTTCGGCAAACCACGGGGCGTCCGTATTCAGCATGATCCCGCCCGGTCCACGCTCGCGGATTTGCTCCAACTGGGTCACCACACTGTTCGCGCCGACTTCGGCCAGGAACTCGACTTGCATGGTCACGCCTTCTTCGGCCATCTTTTCCTGTACGCCCTTGAGCTGGCGCATGACTGGGATAGTCTTGCCGCCTCCCATGATCCGCTCCAGGTCCACGAGAAACAGCACGGGTTTACGTGTATACTTGGGCCGGAACCCGGCCTTTTCGAGCATGTTCAGGACTTTACGGCGCACCTTGTCCGATGCGCGCCCCTTGCCGTTGAGAATAAGCGACACCAGCGATGGCGACACATTCGCCCGCTGCGCAATGTCTTTCAGTTTGACTGGTTTTCGTTTTTGACGATCCATGATTGGTCAAGTTTTTACTACGAACACCGCGAAGTGGCAAGCATAAAAAGTGGCAGAGGCGTCTCGCCCCCAGGAGACAGATCGGCCTTCCCTTACTTGGGCCTTGGATATTCCGTGTTGGATAGTGGATATTAGGTATTGAATTCGGGTGTTCGCTGGTCTATGCTGCCGTCTTAACAACTTGAAACGTACAGATGAGTGATATGTCAAAAGAAGACTATTATAGCTTGATCCAGGACATCCGGGACAAGCTGGCTGGCGACGAATTTCGCGGATACATTTCGCGGCTGTTATGGAATTGCAGCAAAGCGCCAGCAACATGGACAACGAGGGTGTACGCACAGTGACGTTGAACAGGCGCGCGAACAATTGGAGTTCTGATTCGAAATCATGCTGAACCTTGCCACGAACAATAAAACCAGGACAGCACTGAATGCTGCTGGGCTGTGTGTTATCCTGACCGGCTGCAAGTTCCTGGCGTTCTATTTCACCCGCAGCATGGCCGTCTGGGCGGATGCCTGGCATAGTTTCGCGGATATCGTCACGTCGATCCTGGTGTTTGTTAGTTTGCGTCACGGTGAGGGTGTGGCCAATGCTTTTTCTGGCGGGAAAAAAAAGTCCGCCGCGGCCGGTGTTTCCAATTCGCTCTTTGACCAAACTATCCAGGCCCATCCCGCGCCTGAACGTAAGCAGCACATGTCCCGGCTCGAGTGGTACACCGCATTCGGCATCGGCCTTTTCCTGCTTTATATCGCGTTGACCATCTTTGCTGGAGCCGCGCGTTCGTCTCCCGTGGAACTGACCAATCCTGTTGCCGGCGGTTTCTGTTTTATCCTGTTTGCGCTCTTTTCCTGTGGAATTTCCACGTATGAAACACGCGTCGGTCACCGTGAAGGCTCCATGGGGTTGGTCGCGGACGGCATGCATTCACGCGCCGATATGGCCGCGGCCCTGTTAACCGGTTTGGCCTTGTTGCTCTATGCCATGGGCCTTGATGTCGACCGGCCGGTGGCCATCTTGATCGGACTGCTCATTTTGAGCGTCGCCATCGAGACCATCGCCAACACGGTCAGGGCCATTGCCCATGGCGAGACGCATCCGCGTTATCGGCAGCGTTTTCTGGAACTGGTCTTCGCCTTGTTCACGCCGGCGAATTGGCGCCATGGCGTACACTGGCTGCGGGAGCGTCTCGGTGCGCGTAAAATGGAACTGTTGCGTCGTATGCTGCTCTTCGCTGTGTTCCTGATCGCGGTCGTGCTGACTGTGCGAATGGCTGGCGAGTGCGTCTATACGATCCGTCCCCATGAACAAGGCATCATCGAGCAGTTCGGTCGGCCTTTGAAAGAAGGGGTTGGATCGGGCCTGCATGTCAAATGGCCCAGGCCGATCCAACGCTTGGTCAAGGTCGATACGCGCAGGATTCGCACGCTGCATGTGGGGTCACGGCCAAATTCCATGGAAACCGCGCTGATCTGGACCCGGCGCCATGCCACTGAGCAGCCGTTCCTTTCCGCGGACAACGGCTTCTTCTATCCCTATGCAGTGGTGCATTACAGGATCGACGACATATTTGCCTATACCTATCGCCACCTGGATGCGGAAACCCTTATGGGCGAGGAAGCCAACCGCGTGCTTTCACGCTATTTCGCCCATGCGCCCTTTTACGAGATCGCCACCGCCAGTCGCTGCGTGCTGGAGACCAAGGTGCGCCGCCGCTTGCGCCACACCATGCAGCGGATGCAGTGCGGCATCGCTATCGTGGATGTCTATCTCAAGGATATCCATCCGCCCATGCAGATTGCCGATGCATTTGAAGAGGTGGTGGCTGCTTTGCAGGAGAAGCAGACCGCAATCAACGAGGCATTGGCCTATCGCAATACGACCTTGCCCGAGGCGCGCGGGCAGGCCGCGATCCTGACCAACCAGGCCGCGGTCTATGTCGTGCAGCGCATCCATGGCGCCACCGGCGAAACGCGGCGCGTCCAGT
>CAZOLK010000137.1:0-13638 GCA_964580325.1 uncultured Verrucomicrobiota bacterium
CCCCCCCCCCCCTACTCGACCGTGTCTTCTCTGACAGTCAGCGGACTGCTCGCCCATGACTTGAACGGAATAGCTTGCACTATTTACGCAGGCACGACGTATGTTAATGCGTTTACCGGAAAACGGATCGCAAACAACGCACCCAGTTCATGTCAAGATTTAAATGCGGTTTTGATGATTATAAAGAAATGAGAAATGATCAATGAGGACGGCAAAACTTGCGATCTGTAACCGATTCAAGCATGTGGTCAGCATCCATGACCTGCGCAGCATGATGCTGCCCAACGGCTGCAATGCCGTGCGCCGGCTCGCGCTCTCGCCCGACGGCCGGTTCGTATTTGCCGTGCATACGCTGGGCCATCACCAGGCGCCAACCAATATGCTCGAAAGTGGCTGGATGAACACCAATGCCATGAGCGTGATCGATGCGCTGACCGGCAGGATCATGCAGACCGTGCTGCTCGATGATACAGCCGCGGGTGCGGCGAATCCATGGTCTGCGGTCATCACTGCGGACAGCCGTTACCTGGCGATCAGCCATTCGGGTACCCACGAGGTGAGCTGCATTCCTTTCGAGCCGTTCATGGCCATTGTCCACCGCGGTACTGCCGAACCGCCGCCGGAAAAGGAACACGCGCCTTTTCCACGGCGCAGCAGGAACGCGGGCACCCACAAAGCCTACGAGCGCCAGAGCGGGCTTGAAAACGAGCTGACCACCATGGGCTATGCCGACCGTGCGCGGATTCCCATACCCGTGGGTTGAAACAGGAAGAATTGGACGCCCTGATCGAATATGTCTTGTCATTGTAAACGCGAAAGGCTACAGTTACGGTCTGAAACGAAACCAGGAGCATCAGCCAACGAAGAAAGGAAAAACCATGAAAGACTGTTGGACCCTACTAATCGTGATTATCGGCGCGTGCGCGTCTTCCCTTGCGCCAGCGCAGGAAGAGAACAAGATGGGTCTTCCGACGCTCCTGAAAAGGCCGGCGCCAAGCCATTTGGCCGCGGCGGAAAAGTTGATTGAAGTCCTCGATGTAGTGGAGAACATGCATAAATCCATGATGTCCTCGTTTGAAGGTCAACTCAAGCAAATGCAGTCCATGGGACTCGGCGCCAACCAGATGCAGGAGATCCGTGGCAGCGCTGAAAATCTGGTAAAAAAGGTGATCGATGACCCTGCCCTGAAACAGCGGATTCTGGAACTGTTCCTGGAAGAATTCACGGAACAGGAACTGCGCCAGGTGATTGCATTCTACACCTCCGCACT
Organism: uncultured Verrucomicrobiota bacterium; assembly: GCA_964580325.1. Lineage (GTDB taxonomy): Bacteria > Verrucomicrobiota > Kiritimatiellia > CAYTQP01 > CAZOLK01 > CAZOLK01. The sequence goes on from CAZOLK010000137.1 coordinate 1,271, forward strand.
GGGCAAAAAGGTTAAAGAAAAGATTCCCCAAATTTACGAAAAAGGCGGTGAATTGGGCCGTAAATTGTTAAAAAAAAACCAGGCCGAGTTTGTCAAAACCCTGAACAATGCTCTTCAGAACTCGCCACGCAACCGGATGACGCCGCCCACGGGTCAGCCTGCAAGGCCCAACCGACCCCACCCGCGGTTCTAACCATCGGAAACGGTCATGACGCAGGAAACGACGAGTTCTGACCTGGAGATCGATGGCGGAACGGTTCATCCTTGAGACCGCCGATGACGAGCACCTGATAATTCGTATGCGTTGGCAGAATACAATGAAGAATAAAGAAAATGAGAACTGCTAATGTGGGACTAAACGGCAAATTAATTCGAGACCTAGCAACTTCCCGCTACCAAGACCCCGTATTATTCATAATGTCTGACTGTAGGGTAGTGAAGTCATACGTCGAAGCTGTGTCAATGCTTAGACAACCGAGGAACCGTATGAGCGAATTGTTCACGGCGCTGATATTTTCATTGCCTATGACAACGAAACTGCCGTGGAGACATAGATGTTGGATTACGTTTGTAGTCCAGGTTTTAGCCTGTTGAATGCTTCGTGCCTGCAAGCAACACTATGTTGTTTTGCAATGCATTACGCTTCCAGCACGATCCTGGCAGGCTAAAGCCTGGACTACAAACATTTGGCCCCAAACCAAGAAAATCCACGGCAATTTCATTGCCTACCTGATGTCAAGTACACACAAGAAAAAAAGTGAGCGGCGGTGAGTATTTTGAGCAGCGGCGGGGAGTATTTTGAGCAGCCGCGGTGTTTTCATGCATATCATGTATATGGTGCGCTTGTCGGTCGCAACCGGAAATGGCGATCTTGGTCAGAAAAAGCATGATTATGCTTTTCCCGGCGAAGCGTTCTGGTATGCTGACCTCTTATGAAAACGACCTGTATGTGGAATCGAATACTTTTGTAAGCTATGGCGAAATACATTTTCATCACGGGTGGAGTCGTCTCGTCGTTGGGTAAAGGCGTGACCGCAGCCTCGGTCGGTCGGTTGCTGATCAATCGCAATATCAATATACGTATGATCAAGATGGATCCCTACCTCAATGTCGATCCGGGCACCATGAGTCCCTACCAGCACGGCGAGGTGTTTGTCACCGATGACGGCGCCGAAACCGACCTGGACCTGGGCCATTATGAGCGGTTCACCAGCACATCAACTACGTCCAAAAGCAATTTCACCGCAGGTCGCATTTATTGGAACGTCCTGGAAAAAGAGCGGCGCGGCGATTATCTCGGGGCAACCGTGCAGATGATTCCGCACATCACCGATGAGATCAAAGCCTGCATCAGGTCTCAGGACGAAGAGGGCGTCGATGTGATTGTCTGTGAGATCGGCGGCACGGTGGGCGACATCGAGGGGTTGACCTTTATGGAGGCCATCCGCCAGATTGGCCAGGAAGAAGGCCGTGAAAACGTGATGTATTTGCACTTGACCTACATACCCTATATCAAGGCCGCCGGTGAAGTCAAGACCAAGCCCACCCAGCAGAGCGTAGCCAAACTGCGTGAAATCGGCATCATTCCGGATTGCCTGATCTGCCGTTCCGAAGTGCCGCTGTCCGATGAAGTGCGGTGCAAGCTTTCCCTGTTTTGTAATGTGCCGACGCACGCCGTGATCGAGGAGCTGGATGTCGAACACTCGATTTACGAAATTCCGCTGGTTTTATTCGAGCAGGGGTTGGACGAACAGATCATGGTCCATTTCCGGATGACCTCGCCGCCTGCGCGGTTGACCCAATGGCGTAAAATGATCGATGCGCTGGTTCGCCCGCAAGGGTCCGTGCGCATTGGCGTGGTCGGTAAATATTCTGAATTGCAGGACGCCTACAAATCCATCTACGAAGCCCTGACCCATGGCGGTATTGCCCATCGCGTGTCGGTCAACATTGTCAAGCTCGCGGCCGAAGACATGCAGGGAAGCAAAGTGGCGCGCCGAATGAAAAAAATCGATGGCTTACTGGTGCCGGGCGGGTTTGGCTCGCGGGGCATAGAGGGTAAAATCCAGACTATTCGCTATGCGCGGACCCATGCTGTTCCGCTGCTGGGCATTTGTCTCGGTTTGCAGTGCGTGGTCATCGAGTTTGCGCGCAATGTGTGCAAATACAAAGATGCAAATTCCACGGAAACCGATCCTGATACGCCGCATCCCGTGGTCTGCCTGATGGAGGAGCAGGAGCAGGTAGTCAATCTGGGCGGCACCATGCGCTTGGGTGCCTGGCCTTGTCACTTGCGCAAAGGTTCTCACGCGGCCCGCGCCTATGGAACGCAAAAAATCAGCGAACGCCATCGTCATCGCTATGAAGTCAATAACGCTTACCGCAATACTTTCGAAACGCATGGCCTTCTCATGTGCGGCGTGTCGCCGGATAAAAAACTGGTTGAAATGGTGGAACTGCGCAGCCACCCCTGGTTCGTCGCCACCCAGTTTCATCCTGAACTGAAATCGCGCCCCCTTGAACCGCATCCCCTTTTCCGTGATTTTATCGGCGCTGCGTGCGAAAGCTCCCGTGTGGGTAAAGCTTGAATGCGTGTTTCGGATTAATAAATAACTTACCATTGCCGATAAGGCGCGACGAACGCTTTAAATTGAGTTAACCCTTGCCGTTCTTTGCTTCGCGTTTGTCTGGACACGGCGTGCAATGCACATCGGCTTCTGTTAAGAGTTGGTTAAGCTGGCATACATGCTTGACATGGGATCGGCTTATACGGTATCAAAGCCCTTCAAATTGTACGGCTTAATCATAACTTAACTATAAAAGGCAGGAGGCATATCATGCAGAAAAGTGTATGTACGGCTTTAGCAATCTTGATCGCAGTGGGCGCAAACGCGGCCATGGCCCAGGACGCGGATGGATCCGCTGCCAAACCGGTACCTATTCCCTCCATAATCAAATCTATTAAAGTTGACGGTGATCTGGCTGATTGGGCTGGCATTGACATGCTGCCCATGCCTTTCCTCAAAAAAGCGCAAGGTCCCGTCAAGCTGGCCTGGTCTGCCGACGGATTGTACGGTTGCGCCGAGATCAACGACGACGTTATCGATGTGGACGAGTACAACCCCTGGGTCGGCGATTGCCTGGAAGTCTGGCTGGAAAAAGATCACGCCAAGTCTGATTTCCGCACGGAAAATGCGGCACAATACGCTTTTTGCCCCACTGTCGACGGCAAGGAAGGCGCCGCCATCGTGGTCATCCCCTACGGCGGATATGAAGATTATCCTGATGATGTACCCTGTTTCTGGAAAAAGACCAAGACCGGCTACACGCTGGAATTCATGATTCCAGCCAAGCTGATGAAGCCGGCCAAGCTGGAAAAAGCCAACAAGCTGGGTATGCATTTTGCCGTGAGTAACGATGGCAAAGCTACGCAGCAGTTTTTTACCGATAAGCAGGAAGACAACGGATGGGATACTCCGAGCCGTTGGGGCAGCATCCTCCTCGTCGAAGCGCGGAAGCAGACTGCGCCTGTCAAAAAAGAAGCGTCAGTGAAAAAGGCTGAACCGGAAAAGAAGGCTGAGCCAATGAAGAAGGCTGAACCGGCGAAAAAAGCCGAACCTGCCAAGAAAGAACCGGTCAAAATGTCCGAGAAGGTCATCACCATTCCAGAAATTACCGCTAAAATCACGGTTGACGGTGATCTTGGCGAATGGAGCGCTATTCCCACGCTGCCTATGCCGTTTATGAAAAAAAACGTCAGCCCTGTTCGTCTGGTTTGGAGCGTTGATGGTTTGTACGGCGCCGCGGATATTGAAGACGACAATGTTGAAGTGGATGAGTACAATCCCTGGGTTGGCGATGCTCTTGAAGTCTGGCTTGAGAAGGACCATGCCAAGTCCGATTTCCGCACGGAAAATGCGGCGCAATACGCTTTCTGTCCCGCTGTTGACGGTAAAGAGGGTGCGGCCATCGTTGTCATTCCCTATGGCGGTTACGAGGATTATCCTGAAGATGTGCCGGCCAAATGGAAGAAAACCGCAAAAGGTTATACGATCGAATTTTTCATTCCCACCAAGTTGATGAAGCCAGCCGTGATGAAAGCAGGATCCAAGCTGGGTTTGCAATTCGCGGTCAATAATGACGGAGAACCCAAGTGCCAGTTCTTTACGGACAAAGATGAGGACAATGGTTGGGACACGCCCAGTCGCTGGGGAACGGTTGTGCTGGCCAAGGTAGCTGAACCAGCCCAGAAAGTTCAGGCAACCCAAAAACCGGTCAAGCAGCAAGCAAAACCGGTCACGCCGGCTAAAAAAGTTGCTAAACCCGTGCCGGCCCAGGATGGAACCGCCAAGAATCCCGTTAAAATCCCCAATCTCGCCATGGAAATCAAAATCGACGGCAAGTTGGATGAATGGAAAAAGGTCGAGGCTTTACCCATGCCGTTCGCCAAGTTGGCTGCCAGCGATCTGAAACTGGTTTGGAACAGCCAAGGCGTGGCTGGCGCCTGGTCGGCCAAGGATTCGCGGATCAAGGTCGATTCCAACGTGCCCTGGAAAGGCGACTGCTTGGAGCTTTATTTCGAAAAAGACAATGCCAAATCCGAGAAACGCACGTCCAACGCCACGCATATTGCGTTTGCTCCGGATGCCGCGGGCGATGGTGGCAAAGGCGTTGTGGTCGTGACCTATGGCGGCGATATGGACTTTCCGCGACATATCTCGTGCGCCTGGGTGAAGACTGCCTTCGGTTATGACGTTGAATTCATGGTGCCCGCCAAGGTGTTGGCGCCGGCTGTCATGAAAGACGGTACAGCCATCGGATTCAATGCCGCGATTTACCAGGATGGTAAGCCCGTGGTGCAATTCTTCTGCGATAACTATGACGCTTGGACCACGCCGTCCAAGTGGGGAACCGTACGTCTAACCAAGTAATCGCCGTATTCATCCCCGGCTGTGCGGAGCACCAAGCAGCCGGGAAGGGGACTGCTGCACATCTCAACGATCGAAACCATGATGCTTGTCGCCTGGGTCAGCGATATACATTTCGATTTCCTTTATAAGACAGAGATTCATCAATTTTTACGTTCGATCAAGAAAACCCATGCTGATGCGGTATTCATTTCCGGCGATATCGGGCAGGCTTCCAGCGTGGTGCGCTACCTGGAAAAAATCGGCAACTATCTTGAACGTCCCATCTATTTTATCCTGGGCAACCACGACTACTACCATGGCTCTATTCGCCGCGTACGCAGTCTTGTGCGCAGACTGCATCGCACATCCGACCATCTTCACTGGGTCACCGATGCAGGTGTGATCCCCCTGAACCATGACACCGTACTGGTTGGACACGGCGCCTGGGGCGACGGTCGACTCGGCGATTTTGAGCGTTCCTCGATCCGCCTTAACGATTTCAGATTGATTCGCGACTTGTCCGGACTGTCCCGGTCATCTCAGCTCAAGAAAATAATGCGTCTCGGAGATGAGGCTGCCCGGCATTTCAGGAATGTGTTGCATGAGGCTGCGCAAAAGGCCCGACGCATCATTGTTTTAACCCATGTGCCGCCTTTTGGCGAGGTGCTGGCTGTCGGCCAACCTTCGCTCAATGGCGAGCATCTTCCTTTCTTTGGCTGTAAAGCCGTTGGTGATGTGTTGCTTGCTTTCATGCACGAACATCCGAACCACCACATGATCGTCCTGTGCGGTCACAGCCACCAGCGCGGTCACATAGATATTTTACCGAACCTGGAGGTTTTTTCCAGCCATGCTGTGTATGGGTATCCCGAGATTCAGGAAATATTTGATTTGACCTGAGCCGCAGTCCAAGAGATCGTCCAAGAGACCGTCCAAGAGTATGGCTTGGGCCTGGAAGCAGCCGTTCATGCCGCTTTGTGACTTGAAAATGCACCTGGTCCAAGGGATTACGTATACGCGGGCTTGAAATCTTGCTTTGAATAGTATTAACTTACCTGCGGTCGAATTCATGACGTCGAATCAAGTGAAGTACTGGAACGAGATAAGGTGAAGAATGTGTTACAACAGGATCAAGCTTGTTGCGAACAAGAGCGGCAAGCCAATATGAAGAGAAGCTACAAGCTCGATTTATGGCAGCGATTCCTGCATACGGGGGAAGGCTCGCTCTTCTATTTCGGTTGCATCATGCTGTTGTGTTGGGGCATGGCCATCATTCTTCTGTGGCGCAGCTATCCCAGGCATTGCTACAATCTGCTACTCATGGTGGCCACCCATTTTGCTGGCGGCCGCGCTTCATCCATCGCCTATGGCGTCACGGCATTGCCCAACTGGCTCGTGGCTTTTCAAGCGTTATACACGGATGTCGCGTTTCTTTTTCTCATCTATCCCACCTTGATTTTCTGCTACCGTTATTATTCGGAGAAACGCTTCTTCCGGCAACGGATGCAGCCTTTTTTCGATACAGCCCGGCGCAGCCTGAGTTTTCTCGGTCGTTTTAAAACCTTGGGCGTTTTCCTGTTCGTCTGGTGTCCGCTGTGGATGACCGGCATGCTGGTGGGATCCATACTGGGCTTTTTGATTGGTTTGAAAACATGGGTCAATATGATGACGGTTATTCTGGGCAGTGTGTTTTCGGTGATCAGCTATATTTTCCTCTACGCTCAACTTTTCCAGTGGCTCGAGGGTTTCCACAGCGGGTTGCCGATCCTGGTGGTCATTGCCATTGTCGCTGTCGCCATTTTGATGCGCTTTGTGAAAAGGCTCCGTAAAAAGTGAAGCGTATCGGGTTTGTGCTACTGGGCATCAATGCGTTCTGGCTGCTTGTCTGTATCTTTTTCATCTGCGGCATTCTGTTTTTTCAACCTGCGTTATCAGAAATGATGTGGGAAAAAGTGAGTCAACGCATTGATCATGCCGGAGACATCGGATTGCTGCGCGAAATAGCGCATCAACTGGTGGATCTGGCCCATGTCGCGGCGCGGTCCGCACGTTATTGGCGCTGGAACAATGTCAGCGCCTGGGTCGGCAGCCTTTTCCTTGCTGGTGCCAACATCATGTTCGTTGCGCTTGCGATGCGCGAAACTTTGCCGCGGCATGGTGCGGCGGAGCCGCAATCCCGGTGGTGACCTAGCAGCGTTTCGCGTCGTCAGTGTCAGGTGCATCGCCAGCTTTCGGCGTTGCCCATTCGCCGGGCTGCGAATCGAGGCGCGGTCCGGGGCTTCGGCCCAGAACGTGCAACAGACAGCCGCAGATGAATCCTGCTCCAAGATAAATATAGTGGAAAACATGATAAAGGATGGCGCACGCCACAAACCACCTGTTGCGCCTGGTTGCCAAAAAGGCGTAAAATTCACGGTTGAGCCAGAAGAACATGGTCCAGAGGATCGCCGAAATCAATCCGGCTGCGTACATGACCAGCAATTCGCCAGAGAACAGGAAGGGTACGATCGAGATAAGCACGGCCAGGATCAAGGCGCTCTGACGATGGGCCGGGCGGAAACCGAGGTCGTTGGGGATATGGTCAGCCTGCAAAATCCAGTGCGACCAGGGAATGGCTATCCCGGTGATATCCCGGTAGAGCGTTGGGCCCCAGCGCCAGCGTTTCAGCATTTTGACCTGGAGCGATTTATTCAGAAACATCAGGCACCCCGCTTTGCGCATGCGGTATCCGAGTTCCATATCTTCGATGTGCTGCCAACGCGGATCAAACCCGCGCAACGCCATGAACAGATCCCTGCGCACTGCTCCGCAACCAGCCCAGAACCAGGATGAGTAGATGTCGCCGTCCAGAAAATGGAAAAGCCGCAGCAGGTTGCGGAATTGGGTCAGAAAATGATGGTCCAACGGCTGGTCGTCATAGATGCCGAATACCGCGGCCACCTCAGGATGGCTCAGCATGGTGTGCGAGACGATCGACAAACTCCAACGTTGGATCAGGACATCAGGCGCTACGAAGACCAGCAATTCGCCTCGAGCTTCCAGCGCACCGCGGTTGCGCGCCGCGGCCGGTCCATGCTTTTCATGCAGGCATATCAGCTTGACCTGGTGCGTACGCGCGATCATGACCGAATTATCCGTTGAACCGTCGTCGACCACGATAATTTCAAAATCGGCATAGTTCGACTGTTGCACCGCGGTCAGACCGCGATCCAGATGCTGGGCATTATTATGCGCCGCTATAATGACGGAAATATACATGGCCTCATTCAAATATGACCGTCAGCAGTGTGGGCTATCTAGCGCGCAAACACAATCAATTAACGCGCCGACGTTGAAACGACAGGTAGCGCGCTGGTGCATAGCCCATGTATTTCTTGAAGATGCGCGAAAAATAAAACGGGTCGCTGAACCCGGCGGCGTAGCCGGCCTGGCTGACGTTCAATCCCTTTTCGTGCATCAGCCTATAGGCCAGGGCCACACGTTCGCGGTGGATGATCTCCGTTGGCGTGGCGTCCAGTTCTTTTTTGAACAATGCGTTAATGTGCTGTGGCGTAAGGTGAAACACGTCGGCCAGGTTTTTCCGGCTTAAAGGTTGCTCGATGTGTTCGCGGATATAACACAGCATGGTGTCCATGCGTGTTGAACAAGGCAAGGGTTCGCTGCGCTCCCAGTTTTCGGCGAGCAGCAGCCAGATCTCACGGCAAATGGTGTCGGCCAGGATATTGCGGCGGCGGTGATAGCCGTTGAAATACAAGCTGCATTGTTTGAACAAACGCTCGATATAGACCGGATCGTCCGCCCGGGTCATTTGCTCCGGATAAGGGGTCAATTGGTATTCGCTCGCGCCCCAGGATAAATGCGGCGTCAATTCGCAGTGAATGCAACTGATAATGCTGACGTCATCCTGGTCCCGACGATACAGCGTATGACGTTCGCCAGGAAAAATGACCAGCACATCTCCCGCGCGCACGGGCTGGATGGGTTTGTCGGTGGTCTCGTATTCATAATGACCGCTGACCACCAGCACCAGTTCCAGATCCGCGATAATGCGGTATCCCCAGTAATCGTTCAGCTTCGGTTGAATGTAATTGGCGATGCGTACCGAAGGTTGAATTTGGTCCGCCGATATTTTTTTCATAATCTTACTATTATACATGCTTTTCGTAGATCCGTCTATTTCGATTTTTTCCCGTAATGCTTTATACATAAAAAGAAATCGTACAAAGCAACAGCTAAAGGCAATAGAAAGGACAGGAACATGAATAATCGTCAACGTGCAATGGCGGTATTGAAGTATGAGCAGGCAGACCGGTTGCCCGTGGTGCATTTTGGTTATTGGCATGAAACTTTGCAGAAATGGAAGCGCGAAGGTCATCTTACCGAGCAGGAGGCCCGTGAGTGGGGCGACGGCAAACCCGCGGATATGACTATTTGTAAAAAACTGGGTTTCGATTTTGACTGGTACAACTGTTTCCATCCCTCCACCTCGTTGGATCCCTGCTTTGAGCGCAAAGTGCTCGAAGAATTGCCCGACGGTTCGCGCAAAGTGATGAACCACTCCGGCATGATCGAACTGGAAAAGGACGGCGTCGGCTCGATCCCGGCCGAGATCGACCATACGCTGAAAAGCCGCGAAATCTGGGAAGATGAGTATCTGCCGCGCCTTGAGTATCGCGAAGAGCGGGTAACGGCTGCACGGGTCAATGTCAACGGCGTCATGAAGCGTTATGACGAAGGCGGTCTCGATTTTCTGAGGGATGTTGAGCAGCGCGATGTTCCGGTCGGCCTGTATTGTGGTAGCCTGATGGGCCAGATCCGCAACTGGCTTGGCGTCACGGGGTTGAGTTATCTGGCCATGGATGACGAGGACCTGTTCGAGGAAATCGTCCGTGTCCATGCTGAATTGGCCTATCAATGTGTGGAAAAAACGTTGAGCGACGGGGCGCACTTCGATTTCGCCCATTTCTGGGAGGATATCTGTTTCAAGAACGGACCGCTGGTGATTCCAGCCATGTTCGCCGAAGTGGTGGGGCCGTATTACAAAAAGAGCACCCAATTGGTCAACGACCATGGCATTGACATCGTATCGCTCGATTGCGACGGCAAGATCGATTCGCTGATACCCATCTGGCTGGAGAACGGCGTCAACACCATGTTTCCCATTGAAGTCGGCACCTGGCGCGCCAGCATCGCGCCCTGGCGCGAGCAGTACGGCCGCGAACTGCGTGGCGTTGGCGGTACGGATAAAACCGTTTTTTCCCGCGACCGCGCCGCCGTGGACGCCGAGATCGAGCGGCTGAAACCGTTGGTAGAGCTGGGCGGTTACATTCCCTGTCCCGACCACCGCATCGCGCCTGACGCCGAGTGGGACAATGTGCGCTACTACTGCGAACGGATGCACGAAGCTTTTGGTCATTAGCGTCCACGGAAAAATAACATGACATTTTGTGGTGTCAAGTTGCCCAGCCCAGTCTTTGCAACGCTGCTGGATGGGATCGTTGGCCCTCAAAATGGCATGTTTTTTCCGTGGACCCTTAGCTTCCTCTTGCCAACCTTGGCTCCCTGCTGTATATTCTTACTTTTCACTTTACTTTACACTAAACTGAGGAGCACGGAGCTATGTCAAACGCAATCAGCGCCTATCTTTCCGGGCGATCGGTGGACAACCTTGATGCAGGTTTTCTGGCCTACCTCGCCAGCCTGGAGAAAATTGCTGAAACGGCGCCCGAGGTGGCCACTTCGATCGTACATGAACTGGCCGATCAGCGCAGCCATCTCAAATTGATTGCCAGCGAAAATTATTGTTCGCTGGCTACGCAATTGGCCATGGGCAATCTACTGACCGATAAATACGCCGAAGGCTATCCCGAGCACCGCTTTTATGCCGGTTGCGACCATGTCGATGCCATCGAAGCTGCGGCCTGCGAGGAAGCGCGTAAGTTGTTCAATGCCGATCACGCTTATGTTCAACCGCATAGCGGCGCGGATGCCAACCTGATCGCCTACTGGGCCATTCTGACAACACGCGTCACCGAACCCATGCTGGCGGAAATGGGTGAGACCAATCCCTGCAAGTTGAGCGCCGAAGATTGGAACAAGGTGCGCGCCAAGACCGGGAACCAGCGGCTGCTGGGCCTGGATTATTATTCCGGCGGCCACCTGACCCACGGGTATCGCCACAACGTATCGGCCCAGATGTTCGATGCGCACACCTACACCGTGTCAAAGCAAACCGGCTTGTTGGATTACGATGCGCTCGAGGCGCAGGCCATGGAATTGAAGCCGCTGATTCTATTGGCCGGCTATTCCGCCTATCCGCGCAAGATCGATTTCCGGCGCATGCGCGAAATCGCAGACAAGGCCGGCGCCGTATTCATGGTGGATATGGCCCACTTTGCCGGGCTTGTGGCTGGCGGTGTATTCGAGGACGAATGCAATCCCCTACCCTATGCCCACGTAGTGACCGCCACGACCCACAAAACCCTGCGTGGTCCGCGCGGCGGGCTGGTGCTCTGCAAAACGGAGTTTGCCGAAGCGGTCAACAAAGGCTGTCCATTGGTGATCGGCGGTCCCTTACCCCACGTCATGGCCGCAAAAAAAGTGGCTTTTACCGAGGCAAACTCACCGGCCTACAGGGATTATGCCAAACGCATTGTCGAAAACGCCCGTGCTCTTGCGGAAGCCTGTGTCGCGGCAGGTCTTGACGTGGTAACTGGCGGTACGGACAATCACTTGCTGCTCATCGATATGCGTCCCCTGAATCTGACCGGTCGCCAGGCCGAAAGCGCACTGCGTGAATGCGGCATCACGTTGAACCGCAACTCGTTGCCATTCGATACCAATGGTCCGTGGTACACCAGCGGTCTACGCATCGGCACGCCCGCGGTGACCACGCTGGGCATGCCCAAGGAAGCGATGGGCAAAATTGCAGCCATCATCAGCGAAGTGCTCAAAGCGACCAAAGCCAGCATGGTCCAGAAAGGCGCCAAAGCAGGGCAGATCAGCAAGGCCAAGTACACGCTTGAGGACAGTGTCGCCGCTAAGGCGCGCCAGCGAGTTGCCGCGCTGCTGGAGCAATACGTGCTCTATTCGGAGTTGGACCTGGCCTTCCTGCTGCAGCATTTTGGTCGAGGGTAGCAGGGGCATTCTGTCCCTTAACTTGCCGGAAACTGAGGATGAGGCTTAGGGGCGGGACGCCATGCCGCCCGGACGCAACATGAAAACACGAAAAAATGATGCAATACCTTGTCAGGTATGGTGGTGTGATATTAGCATCCAAAGCGTTGTTTTCGTGTTCATGGTGGGGCATTATTGCAATAATGTACCACATGAATACGAAAATAGGACAATTTGACATGCTTTCCGCCCCAAGGCAAAAAGCGATTTCTTATCAAGTATCCACAACTAAGGGCCTGTCACAAAATAAATGTACCACTTTATTGACGAGGATGGATGGCG
>CAZOLK010000138.1:0-13267 GCA_964580325.1 uncultured Verrucomicrobiota bacterium
GCCAGCGCCTCCCAATCGGCGGGACCACTGTGCTTATTGACCGCGTAGCGCGCATGGACCGCCAGCGCATGGGCGCCGGCCTCTTCCACGGCCTGGGCCACTTCGTCGATGAGCGGCGCGACCGGATGAATGCCCAGACGCGTCTTGACCATGACCGGCAGGTTCACGGCAGCGCGTACAGCTTTGACAATGTCATGGATCGTGCGTGGGTGGCGCATCAACGATACGCCGGCGCCCTTGGCCGTGACCTTGCGGTTGGGACAACCGCAATTGATGTCAATGGTCGCGAACCGGTCCAGGCTTTCCAGATAGGCCGCGGTCTCGGCCATGATGCCGGGATCCGTGCCGTAGATATGCCCAGCCACCGGACGCTCTTCCGACCGGGTCTCCAGCATGAACAGCGAAGGACCCACCTCGCGTAGAATGCTCTCGGCATTGATCACTTCCGTATAGGTCAAAGCGCAACCGAACTCACGGCATAACCGGCGAAACGGGAAATTGGTATAACCGGCCATAGGCGCCAGAACAAATGGCGTAGACAGCTTCAGCGATCCGATCTCGAGCGGTTGCGGATTGCGGATTTCAGACTGACGACTCATCTGCTTTCGGATTGCGGATTGCGGATTGCGGATTTGCACTCGCGCCCCCCACCCAACACTTGCCACTCTCATCCAAACTTCAAGTCAGCAGCTTTCAGGCGTTTGGCCAGTTCATCCATGATACGTTCGTCGTCCTCGGGATCTGTTGACTCGAACGTGGCCGAGAAGCGCAGAAACGCGCCGGCATCGTCCCAGGGCACCGTGGAGATGGACTGCTCGCGAATCAGGTATTGCGAAGCGTCCTCGCCACTGGCGAACGACGTGTCGCCGCCGCTGACCGGGGCCTTGACGTAGAGATAGAACGTCCCGCCCGGCATGGTCGCCGCAAAGCCGGCGTCCTGCAGCACCTTGACCAGCATACCCAGGCGACGCGCATAGTGGTCGCGAATGGAGTCGGCCAACTGCTTGTCCGCAATGCCGGCGCAGGCCGCGATCTGGATGGCCTTGAACTGACCGGAATCGGTGTTGTTCTTGATTTCGGCAAACGCCTGCACAGCCTTGGCGCAGCCGGCGACAAAACCGAGACGCCAGCCGGTCATGTTATAGCTTTTGCTCATGGAATGCAGTTCGACGGTCGTTTCCATGGCGCCGGGCCGATCCAAAATGGAGCGACCGCCGCCGTCATAAGCCAGCGTGGCATAGGCCGCGTCCTGAACGATCAGGATGTTATGCTTGCCGGCAAACGCGATCAAGCGGTCGAAAAATTCGGGCGTGGCCGCTGCGCCGGTGGGATTGTTCGGATAGTTGACATAAAACAGCTTGGCGCGATCAGCCAGGGCAGGATCGATCCCGTCGAGATCGGGCAAAAAACCGTTCTCGCTGGTCAACGGCAGCCTGACCACTTCTCCGCCCAGGTATTTCGCGTGAGTGCCTAGCACAGGGTATCCGGGAACCGTGGTAAACACGACATCGCCCAAGTTGACAAAGGCCAACGGCAGGATGGCCAACGCGGATTTGGACCCGATGCTGTGGTTGATCTGGGTAGCCGGATCCAGGTCGGCAACGCCAAAAAACGATTCCATGTAACGCGCGGCAGCTTCACGGAATGCAGGCAGGCCGTTATCGGCATAACCACGATTGGCTGGGTCGTCGACAGCCTGCTTGAGCGCCGTGCGAATGGGCGCCGGCGCCATCTGGTCCGGCTCGCCTACGCCGAAATCGAGTAATTCCACATCCGGCCGCGCCGCTTTTGCCGCGGCCTTGGCGCGCTTGATTTTCTCAAACTTATATATCTCATTGTCCAACCCGAATTGATCGCCGCCGATCCGCTCGGCAAACAGCTTCTGAATATCCATTATAAGCTCCTGCGTTGTACGAAAAAATCAAAGTTGGGCATGATGCACACGAACCGGCACGAAAAGAAAGCAAAAAATCAAGGGTTCATTCGTCATCTAATGGTTAGGGTTCACGGAAAAAAAGATGACCTTTTGGAGTCAAATCGCCCAGCCCAGCAAAGCGTAAAAACGCAGGAATATTGGAATATTTCGGGTTTTTGCAACGCCGCTGGATGGGATTGTTGGCTCTCGAAATGGCATGTTATTTTCTGTGGGTCCTTAGCCCTAACCCAATGCTCTTTCTTGATCGGCTTCGGCTTCCAATCATCCCACCGCCAAAACGCCAACTTACCTCTGTGGTAAAAAACATGTACGGAACTCCCGTGCGCCGCTTCTTGCGTAATCGATCGCCATCCTGTATGCTGTTGCCATGAAATTCACGCTAGAAGAAACAACAGCGCTTTGCCCTGACGCGGATCGGGCGCTGGTTGAGGAACACCTGACGCGGCTGGATGCCGATTACTTCGAACGCTTCACGCCCGAAGAGGTCGCAAACCATATCAAAGGGCTGACGCGCTTGAGTCCACGCAATCCCGTGGAACTGTTGTTGACCTTGGAACACGATGAGAAGGCAACCTGTACCGTGCTGGCCTTTGACTATCCCGGCGTGTTCTCGCTGATCACCGGTGTATTGGCCGGACTGGATTTCAATATTCTCTCCGGCTCCGTCTATACCTACCACCACAAAACCTATGCACCGGCACAGGACCGGCGACGCAAACCTGACCCGCGCCAAACAGCGCTGCGTCGGCGTAGGATCATTGACCGCTTCTCCGGCAAGCTGCTCCATCCCGCGCAACCTAACCTCTGGATCCGCGATCTGCGCGAGCGGCTCTACGATGTGTTCAGCGCATTGGAAAAAGACGAAGACGCGTCGCGTCAGGCTGCCCGGCGCAAGGTCAACGAAATGGTTACGCGCCAGTTGATCAGGCTCAAACGGCGCGAAGCTGCCAACAAGGTTCGCGAACCGGATGGCGGCAAAGTGGAACTCGATTCCGTACTCTACCCGGTGGAATTGTCCTTCCCCGAATCCACGAACCGCGGCACGCGCCTCAAAGTCGTCTCCCAGGACACGCCGGCCTTTCTCTACTCGTTGAGCAACGCGCTGTCACTGCAGGGGCTTTCGATCGAGGGTGTCAGGATCCAGACCATCCTGGGCCGGGTCGAGAATATCCTGGATGTCACCGACCACCACGGCAATCCCATCGAGGACAGCGAACTGCGCGACCACATCAAACTGTGCGTCCTGCTGACCAAGCAATTCACCTATTTCCTGGATCGCGCGCCCGACCCCTATGCCGCGCTCTCGCGCTATGAACAGATCGCCGCCGATATGCTCAAGACTGCGGATCGCGACAAGTGGGTGGGCATGCTCTCGGATCCGCAAGCCATGCGCGACCTGGCGTCCGTCCTCGGCGCGAGCGACTTTCTCTGGGAGGATTTCATCCGCTTACAATACGAGCAGCTCGTTCCCATCCTGCAGCCGCACCTGGGTTCGCACCAGTTCAGCGCGCCGCTGAACAAACTCGACGACCGTTTCAACCGCCTGCTCGAAGGGGTTTCCGATTTTGACGAAAAGCGCCGGCTGTTCAACGAGTTCAAGGACCGCGAACTGTTTCTGCTCGACCTGGATCACATTCTCGACCGCCAGACCGATCTGCGCCTGTTGACCGAGAAACTGACCGGCATGGCCGAATTTGTCGTGCGCACCGCGACGCAACTGGTGTTCGAACGCTTGAGCGAACGGTACGGACAGCCCATGACCATTGCCGGCATCAAAGCGTCCTTTGCCGTGTTCGGCCTGGGCAAACTCGGCGGCGCCGCGCTCGGTTACGCCTCGGACATCGAATTGCTCTTCGTCTATGACGATAACGGCCAGACCGACGGCGATCCAGCCGTGTCCAATGCCGAATTTTTCTCGACCCTGGCCCAGGAGACGTCGCATTTCATCGAAACCAAGCGCGAGGGCATCTTCCGGGTCGACCTGCGGCTGCGACCCCATGGCGCCAGCGGTCCCATGGGCGTCAGCCTGGAAAGTTTCTGCAAATATTACGGACCCGGCGGCGCGGCGCATTCTTATGAGCGGCTGGCCCTGGTGCGGCTGCGTGCCATCGGCGGCGATCTGGAACTGGGCGCCCAAATAGAACGGCTGCGCGACGAGTATATCTATGCTGCGGCCACAATCCAGCCCAGGGAGCTGCGCGACCTGCGCAAAAAACAGTCGCGCGAGAAAAACAAACCCGGTCTGTTCAACGCTAAATTCAGCCCAGGCGCCCTGGTTGATCTGGAGTACTCGGTCCAGTTACTGCAAGTGATGTCAGGCGGTGACAAGCCCGTATTGCGCACGCCGCGGATCCACAAAGCCCTGCTGGGTTTGACCGAAAGCGGTATTTTGAGCGAGGACGAATGCGAGCAACTCAACAATACCTACACGTTTCTGCGCCACTTGATCAACGGTCTGCGCATGTTGCGCGGCTCGGCTCAGGACCTGTTTCTGCCGCCCATGGATTCGCTGGAATTCGTCCACTTGGCCCGGCGCATGGGCTACCATGACCGGAGCGAACTTGAACCGGCGCGCCAGTTGTTTGTCGAATTCGAGACGCGTACGGCCGTGGTGCGCTCGTTCGTCGAACGCCACCTCGGCCGCGAATCTCTGCCCGGCAAAGCCATCGGCAACGTGGCCGACCTGATCCTGTCCGACGAACCGGACCAGGCCTTGCGCGAAAAGGTGCTGACCGCCCACGGCATTCGCGTGTTGGATCGCGCCTTCGCCAACCTGCGCGCCCTGGCCGGAACCGGGCGGCGGCGCGACCTGTTCGCCAAGCTGGCCGTGCTGGCCTGCGACCAACTCAAGCACGAGCCCAATCCGGACATGGCGTTGAACAACTGGGAGCGATACACCCGCGCCATTTCACATCCCGAAGCCCATTACAAACTGCTCTTTGCCCAGCCCAAACGGTTCCAGGTGCTGCTGGGCATCTTCTCGCGCAGCCAGTTCCTGGCCGATACCCTGATCCAGCATCCCGAGTTTTTCGATTGGGCCACCTCGTGCGAGGTGCTCTACGAAAGCCACGGGCGTGAACATTTGCGCCATGCGCTGGGCGAGGCCGCATGCCAGGTGAACAGCCGCGAGGAATGGCTGCCCGTGCTGCGCCGTTTCCGGTGCCGCGAAATTCTGCGCATCGGCACGCGCGACATGTGCCTGGGCTTGCCGCTCAAGGTCATCACCCACGACCTGTCCGTGCTGGCCGATGCCATTCTGCAGACAGCGCTTGAAGTTGTCTGGCGCCGCGAAACCTCCGGACTTACCGCAGCGGAACGCCAAGCCCGCGCCGATTGCCTCTGCATCCTGGCCCTGGGCAAACTGGGCGGCGAAGAATTGAATTACAGCTCCGACATCGACCTAATCGGCGTCTACGACGAGACCCGGCTGCCGGTCGGCATCCGCCCGCTGGAAGATTTTTCCACGATCATCGCGCGCCTGCGTGGCGACCTGAGTGAGCATACGGCTGAAGGTCACGTGTACCGGGTCGACTTACGCCTTCGTCCTTACGGCAAAGCGGGCAACCTGGTCTACTCACTCAAAGGCATCACCCGGTACTACGAGAAAAACGCCGCCCCCTGGGAAATCCAGGCCCTGCTCAAGCTGCGCCCTGTAGCGGGCAACCTCGAGCTGGGCGCAACCCTGATGCACCGCGTACATGCACTGCTGGTCGGCGAACACAAACGCGACACTGTGGTCGAAACCATTGACCGGCTGCGCCGCGCCGCGCAGAGCATCCAGGCCAACAAACCCACGGCAGGCCATGACATCAAAACCGGCGTGGGCGGCATCCGCGACATTGAATTCCTGGTGCAGGGTTTGCAACTGCTCCATGCCCAACGCTGGCCGGACATCCTGCATGGCAACACGATGGATGCGCTGAACCGCCTGAGCGCCCGTTCGCTGCTGCCCGTCGGGCTTGCCGCGCAACTGCACGACGACTACATCTTCATGCGCCGCGCCGAACACTACTTGCAGATCCTGGAGGATTGCCAGATACACGCCCTGCCAAGCGACCCGGTGGAGCTAACCGCGCTGGCCAAACGCATGTTGGGCGTGGATGCCACAGACCACACGTTCATACACGAACTGACCAAGCGCCAATATCGCGTACACGAAGCCTACGAACGCTTTCTGCTCAACGCAAGCGAAACGCCGAACCTTCCGGAGGAGAACATTGAACAGATATAGCGATCTTTTTGTGCAACCAGTTATCGCTGTTATATCTCAAAACGTTCACTCCTCTGAACCTGCTTATCATCGCTTGACATCAACAACCGGCATGGGTACTGTTGCGAGAATTTTTTAGAATACCTTGGATCATGTTGATAAAACTTTAAGGAATAAACTATGGCCAAAGAACTTGCATTCAGCTTGCTCAACCCCTATTCCCTGGAAAAATCTAGGACCGGCGGCATTATTGCCCGCTATCTAAGTCGTACCGGGCTTTCGCTTGTGGCGGCTCGCATGTATGGACCCAGCCAGGAACTGGCCGAGCGTTACGCGGAACGGTTGCGCTCAGATAACAGTAAAGAGAAGGAAATCAACGAAATGCTAGCCGACTACGTCATGCGCTGTTACGCACCGACTCCTGACGGCCGGCCCGCCCGCGTGCTGCTGCTGCTTTTCGAAGGCGAAGACGCCATCGAAAAAGTTTGCCAGGTGACCGGCAACCTCAAGCACAACACCACATCAGGCGAAACCATCCGCGACACCTACGGCGATTTTATCGTGGACGAGTCGCGCAACCTGTTCTACCTGGAACCGGCCGTAATGCGCGGTTGCGACCGTGAAAACGTAATCAAAACGCTGTCCATCTGGAGCGAGTTCGCGGAGCGCGACGGCGGCATCATCGACAGCGCCTGCGACCTGGCCGATGAACCCATTGAAAAAACCCTGGTGCTGATCAAACCTGACAATTTCCGATTTCCCAATGTACGGCCGGGCAATATTATCGATATTTTCTCGCGTTCCGGCCTGCGCATCATCGGCGCCAAAGTGCACAAAATGAGCTGCGCCGAGGCTGAGGCCTTTTACGGCCCTGTACGCGATATTCTGCGCGAGAAACTGAAAGGCAAAGTCGCCGCGAAATCCGCGGAAGCCATCCACAACGCATTGGGTATGGAGATCCCAGACGAGGTCAGGGCGCAACTAGCCGATTTGCTCGGACCGTTATACGGCGATTACAGCTTCAACCAGATCGTCCAGTTCATGACCGGAATATGGCCAGACCACTGTCCTGCCGAAGAAAAAAAGCAGCCCGGAAAAGAACAGTGCCTGGCCCTGGTTTATGCCGGGACCGATGCGGTCAACAAGATCCGCGGCATACTCGGTTCAACCGACCCGTCCAAGGCCGATGCCGGAACCGTGCGGCGCGAACTGGGCCAGAACGTCATGGTCAATGCGGCCCACGCTTCGGATTCGCCGGAAAACTCGGCGCGCGAATTGGGCATCGTCCATGTCGAAGGCAATGACATCACCCTATTGTTCAGAAAATATTACGCGTGATTTAAGGGAGCCGAATATAAAACAAAACAAAAGGAACAAACCATGTTAGAAAACTTATCGCCCGCGCCGCCCGATCCGATTCTGGGCCTGACGGAAATGTGGAAAAACGATCCTAATCCCGACAAAATAAACCTGGGTGTCGGCATCTTCAAAGATGAAAACAGCCAGACTCCGATCCTGGCCAGCGTCAAGGCCGCGGAAAAGAAACTGGAACAGAGCGAAACCAGTAAATCGTACTTGCCCATACCAGGAAAACCCGAATATGGCATTTGTGTGCGCAAGCTGCTCTTTGGCGAAGGCCACGCGCTGGTCGATTCCGGCCGCGCTGTGACCGCGCATACACCGGGCGGCACGGGCGCCTTGCGTATGGGCGCGGATTTCATTAAAAAGCACCTGCCCGGATCGGCGATCTGGATGAGCGATCCTACCTGGGCCAATCACAAAGGCGTGTTCGGCGCCGCCGACCTGGAGATCAAGGAATATCCTTATTACAACGCGGAGACGCATGTGGCAAGGTTCGACGAGATGATGGCGACGCTGGAACAGGCGCCGGCCAACGATATCGTGCTACTTCATGTCTGCTGCCACAACCCGACCGGCGTCGACCTGGACGAGGCGCAATGGAAAAACGTGGCCCAATGCGCCAAACGCCGGGGCTGGATCCCGTTCCTCGACTTTGCCTACCAGGGTTTTGGTCGCGGCCTGGAACAGGACCGCACGGGCGTGGCCATCATGGCGGAAGCAGGCGTGGATGTCCTGATCGCCAGTTCATTTTCCAAAAACTTCAGCCTCTACAACGAACGTGTCGGCGCGCTGACCCTGGTACTCGGCGACAAGGAACGAGCCGCGGCCGCGTTCTCGCACCTGCTCAAAACCATCCGCGTCTGCTACTCCAACCCAGCAGCCCATGGCGGTTTGATCGTGCTGACCATTCTGACCGACAAAGAGCTGACCCGGCAGTGGCAGGAAGAGTTGAAGACCATGCGCAACCGCATCACGTCGATGCGATCCCTGCTGGTGAGCAAACTCGCGGAACACGGGGTGGAAGGCGATTTCAGCTTTATCCAAAAGCAGCAGGGCATGTTTTCTTACAGCGGATTGAACAAGCCGCAAGTCGAATATCTGCGCGAAAAGAAAAGCATCTACATCGTGGGCAGCGGCCGGATCAACGTGGCCGGCATTACGCCCGCCAATGTGGATTATCTTGCGCAGGCCATTGGCGAAGCGCTGCATGCGGCATCGTAAACAGCGATTACCGCAAGCGCCGGCTTATGCAACCTGGTGCGCGATGAGCGCATCTTCAAATTACGAAATCGCTTGCGGCAGCGGCAGACCGAAGCCTGTACTACGAGCATGCATTGCTCCATGAATTTGTGCGTTCGTAGTACAGCCTTCGGGCTGATTTGTAATCCCGAGGTGCAGCCTGTGCACAATGAGTGCTTGACAATCCACGGGGTTGGAGTAGTCTTGCAAGCCAACGTTGATTTTGGTAAGCAGGTGGATGGAGTATGTAAAGCGAGAGGAAGGATAGGGTTGTGGACGAAGAGCTTTATAGTGATCGCATACAAATTGAAAGGAAGCAGTTCTTTTTCGATCTCAAGGAGAATCCGAGAGGCCGTTTCCTGAAAATTACGGAAGATGTTGGTGGGCGGAGGGATACGATTATTGTGCCATCTACGGGGTTGGATTTATTTATCGAAGCTGTTGATAAAGCCATGCAGGTCGATTTGAACAACCATGAATGACAACAGCCAGGACATGGACAAGATGATTCCGGATTTGCAATCCAGCATTCTGTGCGACGATGTGCGCCAGGAGCGCAACGGAAAGTTCATCCTGATCGGCTTATTCGATGCCATTGCATCACAGCGTCTGCCAGTGCGCTATCCGCGACTTTTCATGGTGTCCCGCTGGTGCAGTGGCCGCGGAAGGTTTACCCAAACCACGCGGATTCTCAAACCTGACCAGCACACACCCGTGGTTGTGGGCAAGGAAATCCCCATAGAACTGGATAATCCCGAGGCAACAGCCACCAATGTGGAGGTCTTCATCAACGTGGCTTTTAACGAAGAAGGCACACACTGGGTCGAATTGCTGCTGGACCACGACATTAAATTACGTTACCCATTGCGCGTGAACACTATATAGAGCAATGTCTGCCGGTCTGAGCAAACTTTTTACGGGTTGGGTCGGTGTATTGCTGGTTATGGGTTGCATGTTGATGGCAGGATGCGGCAGGCGTGTGGTTCGTTCCGCCCTTGATTTGGTGGACGTGCCGATGGGTGTCAACATGTTTGGCAGCCATGAAACCGGTGCCCATGCGCCACCCCGCTGGTTGAGCATGCCGGCGTTTAAACTGGCTGCCCGCGAGGTTACGGTTGCGCAATACTGTCGTTGGTTGAACGCGGTCCAACCTCAGGTTACCATACCACCAACGATCATCAAACAAAACTCACAATACAAACCCCGCCAACATATGCACCGCCAGCCGATCGCCCATGTCAGTTTCGATGAAGCAACGCGTTATTGTGCCTGGCTGAGTGCGCGTCAAGGGGTGCGGGTTGTGCTGCCCACGGAAATCCAGTGGGAGTACGCGGCCCGCGCCGGCGTGGAAGGCGGTCGCTATCCCTGGGGATGGGGTCCTTGGCAGGCGCACGCCGTATTCAACACGCGCGGCCCGCTCCCAGTCGGTTCGCGCAAACCCAATGGTTTTGGCCTATATGACATGGGCGGCAATGTCTACGAGTGGTGCCGCCCCCCCCCGCTGGCGACGCTGCAGGGCAAGGACGCAGCGCGTGGCGGCAGTTGGGCTGAGAAGGATCCAAAATACCTGCGCGTGTTTCAGCGTACGTTTTTCCCGCGCAATTACCGCAACGCGGATGTCGGCTTCCGGATCTGCGTGGAAGAGGGATGAAGGCGCATGAAAAAAACGGTCTATATTCATTTCGGCGCGCCAAAAACCGGCTCGAAATTATTGCAGAACATCCTAGCCGCATCGCGTGATGTATTGCGTCAGGCCGGTCTCTTCTACGACCCAGAAGACGCGGATCTTGGCATTTACCTCAACAATGCCGCACCGCTCCTGCCCGATGAATTGACCCACTGGCGCAATCGTTTTCAAACCAAGTACAAGGCGGTGGCGGAACCGCGCATCCTTTTAAGCTCGGAAAACCTGTGCGGCCAATACCCGCGCGCATTTGAAAACGCCAAAGCCATCGTGGCCGACCTGGACCGGATTTTTGAAGGCTTCACCCTGCACGGCGTGGCGTTTGTGCGGCGACAGGATACGTTTATCGAATCAGCCTATCATCAGCATATCAAACAGGGCGCGGCCTTCACTTTCAGTGAATTTCTGAACGACCACTGTTGCGCGCACAGGCTGTACTGGGACAAGACCCTGGACGTGTTCATGCCCCTGTTCAGCAACCTGACCGTCCATCCATACGAACTGCTGCTGATGGAGCCGATCCTGTTCATCAAGACCTTTTTCGACGTATTGGGCCTGCCTGTCATGGTCGATTCCGAACAACCGCGGGTGATCAACCCGAGTTACAACAAAAAAGGGCTGGAGATCGCCCAGCGCTGTAATCCGATCCTAGACGAGTCCGAACGGTTGCTGCTGCGCCAGTTCCTGCTCGCCCGTTTCGCCAAAGATCCACAGGCGTCATTTGACCTTTTTGATGAGCAGCAGCGCTGCGGTCTGCTCCTGTTCTACGCCTCGTCGAATCGCAACCTGTTCCAGCGCTACATGCCCGCGTACAACCCGGCATGGTACCTGGGCGAGGGTGAGTTGCGAGTGATGTACTCGCCACGGATGAGTTGACGTCAGGACCCACAGAAAAATAACATGCCATTTTGAGGGCCAACTATCCCATCCAGCGGCGTTGCAAAAAATCGAAACATTCCAATATTCCTGCGTTTTTGCGCCTTGCTGGGCAACTTGACTCCACAAAATGTCATATTTTCCCGTGAACCCTTAGCGGACGACGATCGTTAAAATGGGAGCCAGAAAAATGCAACGAAAAGATTCTCTCATAGTTCTATCTTAAATAAATTTGCCTATAAAATAATTAATTTTGAAGCTTTAATCTCTACGAATTTCTTCAATAAAGCAGCTTGACATATTGATCGCAAGCTGTAAATGTACACGTGTACAAATTATGGAGATGCTTATGACAGCAACGTTGAAGCAGATGGAAGATATAGCGCTCGAAACCAAGCCAGACATGGACGCGGTCAGGCACCGGATGGCTCATTTCTGGGCCGGCGATGTGGATAAAAGACCTCCGGTCATCGCGCAATGCACGAAACCCGGACATACGCCCGTGCATCCCGGACATCAGCATTACTACCGGGCCATTCATCGACAATGGCCAAAAACGCTGGATCTTATCGATCAATGGCTCGAAAACACCGATTTTCTCGGCGAATGCGTGCCTTGTTACGACCCGGATCTGGGTCCGGACCAGTACGCCGCCTTTTTCAACCAGGGCGCCGAACTCATCTGCGTGGAGGGTTCCGAAAACACATCATGGGTTGAGCCGGTCATCGATGACCTAGAACAGGCGCTGCCTTTGCGCATCGAACCGGACAACGCCTGGTGGCAACACTTGCTCGCGCACTGCCGGGTCCTAGCTGAGCATGGCCGAGGACGCTGCCTGGTGGGGATGTGCGACCTGCACTCCAACGCTGACACGCTGCTCGCGCTGTGTAATACAGAGCAATTCTGCATGGATTTTCTCGATATTCCCGAAATCATGCACCAAGCCATGAACCAGGTGCGCGCCACCTACCCGTTCGTTTACAACGGCATCTACGAGGTCGGCGGCATGAGCCGTGCCACCGGCTCCGTCGGCTGGATCCCGCTTTGGTGCGAGGGGCGTTATGCCACGATACAATGCGATTATATCTGCATGGTCAGCCCGGACACGGCGCGCGAATTCATCATTCCGGCCCTGGCCGAAGAGGCCGCGTTCCTGGATCATTGCGCCTATCATCTCGACGGTCCTGGCGCCCTGCCCCACCTTGACGACATTCTGTCCATTCCGGATATCGATGTGATTCAGTGGGTCTCGGGCTCGGGTCAGCCGCACATGTGCGAATGGCTCGATCTGTTCCGCAAAGTGCGCGCAGCCGGTAAAAGCCTGATCCTGTACCCCTACAGCCTGGACAAGCTCAAGGAACTGCATCGCGAACTGGGACCTCGGCGGATCGCCTATCAACTGAACGGTTTTGAGCGGCACGAAATCGAGGAAGCACTCGTATGGCTGGCAAAGAACACGTAAAACCCACACGCGACCATGTGGCCAGGTTGGCCGGGGTCAGCACGGCCACGGTCAGCCGCGCCTATAACAATCCGGATCAAGTCTCCGCGGACAAGCGCTGGCGCATCCGTGATGCAGCCGAGCAACTGGGGTATGTGCCGGACAAGCACGCCAGCGCCCTGCGCCGCGCCGGTACCGGAACCATTGTCAAACTCGAACGGCACACCGCCACGCACCGCGACGAACGGTTTTATAAATGGTTTTACTCCGACATGATCGCCGGCATCCAGCGCGTGCTGGATCCATCCATGTTCCAATTGCTGATCTACACCTACAAGGACGCCGGCGACCTACGCCGCCTGGCATTGAACACGCTGGGCGACGGGCTGATCGCGCAAATCGAGGACCAGGACGCGACCCGCATCCTGGACGCCATGGGTTTGCCCTACGTCTGCTGCGGCCAGATCGAACAACCGGCGTCCGTGAGTTGTTGCTACACGGACAACATCCTGGGGGGGA
>CAZOLK010000139.1:0-13259 GCA_964580325.1 uncultured Verrucomicrobiota bacterium
ATGCGGTTTGTCGCTACGTTGCGCATGGGCGACGATGCGCGCCGGATCCCGGTCGAACCGCTCAGCGGGCATGCCGGCGCATTTGAAGCGGGCATGGTGTTTGAGCGACGCGGGCTGCACCTGTTTTCGCTGCTGGCCTACGAAGGCGAGCGCGAGCTGGAAACCTATGAAAAAACTCTGTTCGTGGCGCCACTGCTCGACGAAGGCGCCAACCTGGAACTGGACGAACAATTTCTGACCGACCTGGCCGACCGCGGCGCGGGTATGTATGTACCCGAGCGCGAAGCCGACCGGTTATTGGAACACCTGGTGAACGAGGACATGCGTGAAACCGTAACGTCGGATATCTCCATCGTCTACGGCCGGCCCTGGTTCACCCTGCTGTTCATCGTCATCCTGTTGCTCGAATGGATCGTGCGCAGAACTTTGAACATGCTGTAAAGGGTTAGCAAAGGCGTCACGCCCCTGTTTTTTTCGAAAGCTTCAGTGCATGTGAAAAGCCTTGATGTTATGGCCGGGATTGGGGATAGTGCCGGTTAAATAATGTAAATATTTATGAAGGAGCATCAGCATGAGTGTTGAAATCGTACCTTTTGGCGGGTGGGAGCATAACGCCCGTTTGACCAACGGCGAAGTGGAGTTGATCGTGACCCTGGATGTGGGGCCGCGCATTATACGTTATGGTTTCGTCGATCAGATGAATGTTTTGAAAGAATGCCCGGATCAACTGGGCGGCATGGGCGAAAATTCGTGGCGGATCCGCGGCGGCCATCGCCTCTGGGCTGCGCCTGAATCCGCGCCTTTCAGTTATGAAGCGGACAACGATCCCGTGGACTATATGGAGATTGACGGCGGCCTGCGCACCATCCAGCACCCGGGTCCTGTAACCGGATTGCGAAAAATCATGGATATCCGGCTGGTCGGCGCCGGCAACCGGGTCGAGGTCCGCCATACGCTGGAAAACACCAACGATGAATCCATCGAATGCGCGTCCTGGGCCCTGACGGTCATGACCACCGAGGGCGAAGCCTTTATCCCGTTGCCGGAGAAACGGCCCCATGGCGAGTATTTTCTCAACAACCAGAACTGGAGCCTGTGGTCGTTCACCGATTTAAGCGATCCGCGCTGGATGCTGGGACCGCGCTATGTGCGTTTGCGCCAGGATCCCGACCGTGGCGCTACCAAGCTGGGTGTGATGCACCGTGAAGGCTGGGTCGCCTACCTGGTCAAAGGTTTCCTGTTCGTCAAATATATCGAATGGGTCGAAGACATGGCCTATCCCGATGGCGGCGTCAACTTCGAAACGTTCAGCAACGAATCGATCCTGGAGCTGGAATCCCTGAGTCCGCTGGTATCTCTTGCGCCCGGCGCTTCCATATCGCACCGCGAAACGTGGAATCTGCATCGTGACGTCCCGGACTGCCCAACGGAAGACGATGTGGAAAAGCATATCGTGTCATTGGTTTAGGTTAGGATGGAAGAAGTTCGGAGTTAGTAGGAGTGCTGGATTGCGGATTGAGGATTGCAAATCCAAAAAATCCAAAATCCAAAATCCAAACCCACGGACCGGTCATCGAACTGCTCAAGAAGCATTTCGTCTTTACCTCGCACGAATTCGGCAAGGCGCTGGAGCTTGATTTCCTCGAATTCCGGGGCCTGCTCGGCGATGCTGCACTTCTCGATAAGCGCCAAGGGCAGCAATCCGATTACCGCATCACCCCGGAAGTAAAGGTCGAACTCCTCGATCCACAGATTTCTTGACACACGCCCTGAACTCAGGCAACGTATACGTTGACCACACGGATGCGCGGAAGCGGCGTATCGTGAACTCTAGTACGGAAACAGATAACGAATGACGAAACTATCTAAAGATCAAGAGGATATGCTCGCCAAGGTTTTGGATGGCGAACTGGATGTCTCATCTTTGGCGCAGCGGTTATACAGCCAGGATGCGTCCATCTACCAAGAAAAACCGCTGGGCGTGGTTCGCCCGAGGCATCGTGAGGATTGCCAGCACCTGATCACCTATGCCTTGGAGCAGAGCATTCCCTTGATCCCCCGCGCTGGCGGCACCAGTCTGGCCGGGCAATGCGTCGGATCCGGGCTGGTGGTTGATATTTCACGCCACATGACCCGAATTATCGATCTTCAACCCAAGCAACGCACAGCCCGGGTGCAGCCGGGCGTTATTCAGGACGATTTGAACGATCGCGCAGCCGTTGCCGGTCTCAAATTCGCGCCCGACACCAGTACATCCAAGCAGGCTATGATCGGCGGTATGATCGGCAATAATTCGTGCGGCGCTTACTCCATTGTTCACGGCTCCACCCGCGATCATGTGCTTGAACTCGAGGCTGTGTTGAGTGACGGCAGCATGGCCCAATTCGGCCCGCTTTCCACGGAGCAACTCGCTGCCAAAAAGCAGTTGAACAACCTGGAAGGTGCCATCTATCGCACGGTCTGCGAGATTATCGACCAGCATCGCGATCTCATTCTCGGACGTTTTCCCAAGCCTCAGATCAAGCGGCGCAACATGGGTTATGCCTTGGACATCCTGGCACGTCAGCAGCCCTGGGATCCGGATGGACCGCCCTTTAACATGATCCCCATGCTTTGTGGCAGTGAAGGTTCGCTCTGCCTGATCACCGAGGCCTTGCTCAAGCTGGTGCCTATTCCCAAACATAAGAAAATGGTCTGCGCCCATTTTCGCAATATCGATGAAGCTTGCCGCGGCACCCTGGTTGCCCTGCCGTTCCAGCCCACGGCCATTGAATTGATCGACGGCATCATTCTCCATGCAACCCGCAACAACCGCGAGCAGAACGCCAACCGTTTCTGGATCCAGGGCGAAAAGGATCCCGGCGCTGTGCTGTTGATTGAGTTCCACGCTTCGGCTGAACCGCGGATCGATGAAAACATCCAGCAGCTCATTGAGGCCATGGGTCGGCAGCAACTCGGTTACGCGTTCCCTGTGGTGCAGGCTCAGGATATGACGCGTGTGCTGGCGTTGCGCAAGGCCGGACTGGGTTTGCTCACCGGCATTCCGGGCGATGAAAAATCGGTCACTGCCATCGAGGATACCGCCGTGGCCGTGGAAGACCTGCCCGCCTATATCCGCGATATCGGTGAAGTCATGCGCCGTAACGGTTGCGCTTGTGTACACTACGGCCATGCTTCGGTTGGTCTGCTCCACTTGCGCCCCATGCTCAACCTCAAGACCGAGAAAGACCTCGGCATCTTCAAAAATATCCTGGAACAAACCGCCGAAGTATTGGTGCGTTACGGCGGCAGTCTTTCCGGCGAACATGGCGACGGACGTTTGCGCAGCCCGTACATCCAACAGATGCTGACCCCGGATGTGTACGACCTGCTGGTCAAGATCAAACAGACATTTGACCCGAAAAACATCTTTAATCCGAACAAAATCATCGATGCCAAACCGGTTACGGATTCGCTGCGCGCCCATCCCCAATCGCGCACACCTGACATCGAGACCGTATTCGATTGGAGCCGTGAAAAAGGGCTCGTCCGCGCGACGGAATTGTGCAACGGCGCCGGGTTCTGCCGTCAAAGCCCGGGACGCGGCGTGATGTGCCCGTCTTATATGGCCACCCTGGAAGAGGCTTACACCACCCGCGGTCGCGCCAATGTCATGCGCCAACTGCTTACCAGCGAGAATCCGGAGCAAACCTGGAGTCATCCTGACCTTACCGCGGTGTTGGATACCTGTCTGTCCTGTAAGGGATGCATGACCGAATGCCCGTCGAGTGTCAATATGGCACGGCTGAAAGCCGAGTTTCTGCAGAAACAGATGGATGAAAAGGGCGTCAAATTGCGTTCACACCTGTTCGGGTATTTCGGTTTTTATGCCCGGCTGGCGCGTCTGGCGCCAACCATGGCGTCATGGGCCATGAACCTGTCCATCAGCAAGCGGATCCTGGGAATAGCCGTGCAGCGCACCATTCCGGCTTTTGCGGCGCGAACCTTGTCGCAATGGTTCAAGCAGCATACGGCCAGCGCTCGGGCCGGACAATCGGGAGAGGTGGTGCTGTTCAACGATGAATTCACCAATTACACCGAGCCGGGAGTGGGCATTGCCGCTATCGAAGTGCTGGAGAGCGCGGGATATAAAGTGAACCTGGTAGACGGTCTCGATTCGGCGCGCACCTATTTGTCCAAAGGCTTCCTGCGCAAAGCCAAAGCACTGATGACCCAGGCTGTCCGGTCGTTGCGGCCTTATGTCGAGCGCAACCTGCCGATCATCGGCCTGGAACCTTCGGCGCTCCTTGGTTTTCGCGATGAAGCACCGGACCTGGCGCCTGCCGATTTGCGCGAAAAAGCGGTCGAGATTGGTAAACAATGCCTGTTATTCGATGAATTCATGTTGCGCCAGACCAAGAATGGTGGTCTTCGTCGGTTGAAGTGGCAAAAATTGTCCCAGTCACGGATTCTGGTGCACGGTCATTGCCATCAGAAAGCGTTGGCTTCGACCAATACAGTACTGGAATCCCTGCGTTTGATTCCGGAAATGGATGTGGGCGAAATACCCAGCGGCTGCTGCGGAATGGCTGGCTCTTTTGGCTATGAGAAAGAACACTACGAATTATCCATGAAAATCGGCGAATTAGTGCTGTTTCCAGCTATTCGGGCAGAACCAGAGGCTCTTATTTGTGCCCCTGGCACCAGTTGCCGCCAGCAGATCATGGCCGGCTGTCAGCGCAGAGCATATCATCCGGCTGAAGTGTTACGAATGGCCATTAAAAGCACATCCTGAACCGAACAAGAAATACAGATGTTTTTTTATTGCGTTGAATCATCGCTGTTTGTAGGCTGTCTCAAATTGCAATGGCATTGATTGTGCTATATACTTAACCATGGAAGAAACGACGACAGAACAGTGGCTGGAGCATTTCAGGCTCGTGCATCGATACCGCGAGATCAAGAAGGATGTCGAGCTGCATAAGTGGTATGAAAGCGAGAAGCGCGGTTACGATATCGGATGGAACCGCGCCTATATTGATTGGTTGATCAATATCTCGCCGTCGTTTTACAACCGGGTCGAGCGCCAGGATCGCTCTGCCTGAATGTTCCGGCCATTAAGCCATCGCAATTCTTTGGAATTGCCAGCTTAGGGCGTTTCATCGTGCTGGTTTATTCTTTCTTCATTTAGTATTTCATCAACCGTCATTTATTGTTATTTTATGCAGCATGGATGTGACGCAACTGGATAAACGATTCCTGACGTATGGCGGCCAGCGCCTGCTCCTTTGGGCCGCGGCGCTGCTCTTGCTTGCCCTGATCCCGACGCTTTTGATCGTGCAGGGCTATACGCCGGGGGACGATGCGCTGCGGCATGTGGCCAAGGTCGTTTCGGGCAAGGCTTGGCAGGAGGTGATGATCATGCGCGATGACATCACCATAGATCATAACGAGGGATGGCATGCCGTCCTTGGCATTTGGCATCGGCTCTTCGGCTGGTCGTCCCGCATGTTATTGAATTTCTCCGTGATCAGCTTGTTCATGCTGTTCAACATGACGGGCATGATTTGCGTGCGCCGGCCCGAAGTTTGGCTGGCAGCACTGTTGTTGACCAGTCTGGCGGAACCCAATTATATGCTGCGTTTGATGCTCGGCCGTCCTTTCCTGGTGGCCATGAGCATTTTACTGATCCAACTGGTCTGGTGGCTGCCACAGGAGCGTTCACGATCCATGGCGTTGCAGACTGGCGTCAGCACGCTGTTGTTCGCCCTGGCGACCTGGATCCATGGCAGTTGGTACTTGTTCGCCCTGCCCATTGCCGCTTTTTTCCTGGCCGGCCGGTTGAAAGACAGTATCCTCATGGGCTGCTGCTGGGTTGGTGGCGTGCTGCTTGGAGCCTGCCTGACCGGCGCTCCGATCCGCTTTGTTTTCGAACACCTGTCCATCCTGTTCGGCTGTTTTGGCCGTTATTCCTTGGAGCGAATGCAGGTCGGCGAATTCCGGCCCATGGACGGCGATTATTTCAATGTCCTGCTGATTGCCATCGTATGCTGCCGCAAGCGGGGCGAATCTCTTCGCGCGTTGGTCCGGAATCCGCTGTTCGTGATGATGCTGTTATGCTGGGCCTGCGGGTTCAAGGTGTTGCGTTTCTGGCGCGATTGGGGCTGGCCAGCGTACATGCTCTGGCTTGTCACAGAACTCAAAGCCCTGGTCCCTGCCGCGACCTGGAAAAAAGCCGCGCCAAGGTTCGCTGTGCTGGCCGTGTGCGGACTGGCGCTGCTGCCTGCTTCGCTGCGCAATATCGATGGACGCTGGTCGTTATACAAGCATCTGGTGGCCATGGAACTTAAGCCCCTGGAGCACCAGGGCTGGATGCCAGGCGAGGATGGGATCGTCTATTCTTCTGACTCGAGCGTTTTTTTCTGCCTGTATTTCCTGCAACCGCATGCCCCCTGGCGTTATGCCCTGGGCTACGCGCCATCGCTTATGACGGTCGAGAATCTGGACGTGCTTCGTCTGATCCAATGGAACTACAGCGATGCGCGTACGTTTACCCGCTGGACAGAGAAAATGCGGCCGCAAGACCGCATGGTTTTTTCAGGCGTGCCTGAACAGCGACCGG
The DNA here is from genome assembly GCA_964580325.1 of uncultured Verrucomicrobiota bacterium. Classification (GTDB taxonomy): domain Bacteria; phylum Verrucomicrobiota; class Kiritimatiellia; order CAYTQP01; family CAZOLK01; genus CAZOLK01. The sequence goes on from CAZOLK010000139.1 coordinate 6,602, forward strand.
CCATCAAAGCGCTGGAATGGCATTATGTCGAGCCGGGTTTCTGGTTTGGCCGAAAGCGGTAGCAGAGGGCATAAGGGGAGGCGCAGGGAACAGGGATGGTAGGGGTTAAGTGTTCGATGTTCGGTGTTCAGGCAGGGAAGTCGGATTTGACATGGTTTCCGCGCTACTCTGCTCCCGGCACCCCCCCCCTGTACGATGGTTGTTTGAGATTGGATATTGACACAATGTGGTTTGCGTTGTGAAATGAGCTATGTTGCATACAGCCCAACTGATTCAATAACCGGAAAGGAACAAGCATGAAAATTAGTTTCATGACGCTCGGCTGCCCTAAATGGGATCTGGACACCATCTGCCAAAAAGGTCGCGATTACGGATTCGACGGTGTGGATTTCCGCGGATACCTGGATGAGATCGATGTCACCAAGCTACATGAATTCACCATCGATTTGAAGAAAACCCGTAAGAAATTGGACAGCGCCGGTTTGCAGGTCAGCGCCATCAGTTCCAGTATCAATGTCTGTTCCGAGGCTAAGCATGCGGATAACATCGATGAGGCCAAGCGCACGATTGAGGTGGCCAAGGGGTTGAACTGTGGCATTGTACGCGTTTTCGGCGGCGGCAACGTTCCTGATGTCGGCCGTGAAAAGGCGGCTGAACGCGGGTGCTCCTGCATGGAGGGTATCCTGGCCCTGGACGGCGCCACGGACCTGCTCTGGGTTTTTGAAACCCACGACCACTGGGTCAAGGCCGCGGACTGCAAGCTGTTGCTGGATCATATCGACAACACGGCGTTTGGCGCGCTGTGGGACATGGGCCATACCTACCGGGTTGGCGGTGAAACGCCACGGGAATCCTATGCCGCCATCGGATCGCGTATCGGCTACACCCACATCAAGGACGCGATCCGCGATGAAAGCGTCAAAGGCGGCTGGCGTTATGTGCCGCCAGGACTTGGCGAATTGCCGCTCGAAGAATCTATCCTACTGCTCAAGGAAAACGGCTATGACGGCTGGCTGCAGTTCGAACACGAAAAACGCTGGCATCCGGAGCTTCCCGAACCAGAGGTGGTCTTTCCCCTGTTTGTCTCTTGGATTAAAGCCTTTATCGATTAGACGGATTTTTCATCATGAAAAAGGAAGAGGATCGCATCGCATTTGAATGCTCCGTGGTCATGCCTTGTCTGAACGAGGAAGACACGCTGGGCATTTGTCTTGAAAAAGCCCGGCGCGCGCTGACCGAGCATGGGATCGACGGTGAAATCATTGTCGCCGACAACGGCAGTACGGACCGGTCGCTGGACATCGCCGCGCAGGCTGGCGCGCGTATTGTGCATGTACCCTGTAAAGGCTATGGCCATGCGCTTATGGGCGGCATTGCCGTGGCGCGCGGTCGCTATATCATCATGGGCGACGCCGACGATTCCTACGATTTCCTTGACATTCCGAAGTTTGTCGATAAACTGCGCGCTGGCGCGGACCTGGTGATGGGCTGCCGTCTGCCGAGCGGCGGTGGAACCATTGAACCCGGCGCCATGCCTTTCCTGCATCAATGGCTGGGCAATCCCATGTTCACGGCTATGGCTCGGCTGATGTTCAAGGCGCCGATCCACGACATCTATTGCGGCTTGCGCGGTTTTACCCGCGCCCATTACGATAAACTCGACCAGCGCTGCATCGGCATGGAGTTTGCCACTGAAATGGTGATCAAATCCAGCCTGATGCGCGCTGCCATCAGCGAAGTGCCGATCACCCTGCACCCGGACGGCCGTCGCGCGCACAAACCCCATTTGAAAACGTTCAGCGACGGCTGGCGCACTTTGCGTTTCTTCATGTTCTGCAGCCCGACCTGCCTGTTTTTCATTCCCGGCGCTGTGCTGATGCTGCTCGGTTTCGTCGGCTACGTGCTGGCCCTGCCCGGGATCCAGGTTTTTGGCGCAACCCTGGGCGCGCATACGTTGCTGGTGTCCAGCCTGCTCATCCTCATGGGCTACCAGGGCATGCTGTTCGCCGGGTTGGCTACGATTTTCGCCATTGGCGACAAATTGTTGCCGCCGCATCCGCGTATGATGGCTTACTTCAACGTCTTCAACCTGGAACGTGGCCTGTTGCTGAGCTTCCTGGTTTTTCTGACCGGCCTGGGCCTGCTGTCCATCGCGTTTCTCCAATGGTGGCGCACGGATTTCGGCTTGCTCGATTACGCGCGCACCATGCGGCTGGTCATCCCTGGCGTAACCCTGGCCGCCCTCGGTTATCAGAGCTTCATTGCCAGCTTTTTCGCCAGCATCCTGGGACTGCACCGCACATGAGCCTGATCGAACGCGTTCACGGTTCTTACGTGCACTTGCGCCGGTGCCGGATCCTGTGCAATAAACTGGTCCCATTAATTCCACCCGATTCGGACTTGCTGGACGTGGGGTGCGGCGATGGCCTGCTTTCCCGGGCGCTGGCTGACCGGCGCCCCGATATCCGCGTGACCGGCATCGATCTCAAGGTTCGCGAGCAGACCGCGATCCCGGTCCAAGGATTCGATGGCCTGCATATCCCGCACAAGGACTGCGGCGTGGACGTGATCCTGTTTGCCGATGTGCTGCACCACGCTGGTGACGTGCAGGGATTGCTGGGCGAAGCTTGTCGCGTGGCGCGCCGGGCCGTGCTGATCAAGGACCACGATTGCAGCGGTCCTCTAGCCTGGAAACGCCTCGGCTTTATGGACTGGATCGCCAACACGCGTCATGGCATCACACTGCCTTACCAGTACTGGTCCAGGCCGGTCTGGCTCGATATGTTCGAACGGGCCGGGCTGACGCTGCGAAGCTGGGATGCCGCCCTGCGGCTCTATCCGCTGCCCGCGGAATGGATTTTTGGCGGTCGGCTTCAATTCATCGCCCAACTGAAACCAGAGCGCTATACCGATGAAGCCTGAAAACAAAGCCGGGATCATCCGCTGGTTGGAAGAGGAGACGGCCCTTGATTCGGTCTGGGAAAAGGCCTACACCCAATTCGAAACGCCGGGCCAGGAGATTCGCAAGTTTCAGCAGCGCCTGGTCTCTTTCGGTGCGCACACATGGCCGCGGGATTGTCGGGTACTGGAACTTTTTTGCGGTCGCGGCAATGGCTTGAAGGCGCTTGAAATGCTGGGTTTTACTCATCTGGAAGGCGTGGATCTGAGCCTGCCACTTCTGCATCTTTACCAAGGACCGGCCCAGCTCTATGCCGGCGACTGTCGCTGCCTAGGGCTGGACGATAACAGCCGTGATGTGGTCCTTGTCCATGGCGGTCTGCACCACCTTCCCGAACTGTCGATCGATCTGGTGCGCGTCTATGCCCAGGTCCGGCGCGTATTGAAGCCGGGCGGCCTATTCTGTTTCACTGAGCCCTGGCGCACCCCATTCCTGCGTTTTGTCCATGCCGTTTGCCGCCAACCCGCCATCCGTGTGGTCTGGCCGCGTATCCGCGCCCTGCATTGCATGATCGAGCACGAAAAGAAAACCTACCTCAACTGGCTAGATCATGGCCGCGAAGTGCTGGAATTGACCCAGGCCCACTTTCAGACCATAACGCTGCGGATAGGATGGGGCAAGATCCGCTTTGTAGGTCAGACGACGGAACATAATTCGTCCGAAAAGTCCGACTCTTTCATCCAATGACCCGTGATCGGTAAGCAGTGACCAATGACAAATGACCAATGGCGAATGACTTGTCATTTCTTGCCGCGATACTGGGTTGGCGTCATTCCTGTACGGGCTTTGAATAGCCGCGAAAAGTAGTAGATGTCGCTGAACCCGCACGATCTCGCGATCTGGTGGATGGTCAAGGTCCGGTCGGGCAGCAGTTCCCGGGCATGGGACAGGCGCAGGCTGATCAGGTACTCGGTTGGCGAACAGCCGAGATGCTTTTTGAAAGCTTTGCAGATCCATGACCTAGACGCATGGAAGGTTGATTCCAGGTCGCGGATGAGTAGGGTCTGGGTAAAATGGGCTTCCAGGTGACGGCGCATGGCCAGGATTTTCTCCGGGATCGGCGGTCGGTCATGCGGCGTATTGTCGCGTCGGATCTCGTTCAACCACAATTTGAAGCGCAGCTCTAGGCAGCGTTCGTCCAGGCCTTGAGGTCGTCGGATCTCGTTCAGCAATCCCAGCAGATGGCGTTCGTTTTCCTTCTGCGACGCGACGTGCAGCGGCTGGTTCAAGGGCACGCCGCTTTCTTCGAGCAGGGCATCGGTCAGTGCGCCGGAAAAACGCACCCATGAACGGGTCCATGTCTGGCCGGGCTTGCCCTGGCTGATGAGTTTGTCCGGCGTGACGATGACCAAGCCGTTGGACAGGTCCGCGCAGGTGTGCCGGCAGGTCGCTATGTCGATGGGCTCATAAAACATGAAAAGAAAGTGGTACGGCGTGCCGTGCGGCAGATAAATCGTATGTTTCATGCGGTTGCGGAAACCGATCACGTGAATCGAAAGGCAACGCTCAGTGGCCGCATCCATGCACAGTGCCCGGAAAGGGTGCGGTTCTTCATCGCGGTATGCCGGTTCCTGTCTGTTTTCAAGGCCATCCGCATCGCTTGTCATTTTCGATTTTCCTGTTGCTTCATGCAGTAAATTTGCTATATTTCAGGGTTAGACGAAAGAAAAAAAGATGTAGGTTATGAACTACCATTTTCGCCAGGCGAGTGAAGCGGATCGAATGCTGTTATGGGATATCCAACGAACCTGCATTGGTCCCTACGTGAACAAGACCTTCAAGACCACGATCGAGTATCAGCGCGAATATTTCGACCGCCAGTGCATTCCGGAAAAATACCTGATCATCGAGATCGAGAAGAAGCCTGCCGGTTTCTTTTGTTCCGAGGTGCGCGAAGACCACGTCTACCTGGCCAATATCGCTCTTTTACCGGATTATCAGAGCCAGGGCATCGGCAGCCGGATCATCCGCTCGCTCATGTCCATTGCGCGTCGACGCTGCCTGCCGATCCGCCTCAAGGTCCTCAAATCGAATCCGGCCATCCAGTTATATCGCCGTCTTGGGTTTAAGTGTTACGACGAAACGGAAACGCACTACTGGATGCAATGGGGGAGTTAGGTGTTCGGAGTTCGGGGATCGAAGTCGACCAATGCACAATCACCCGTGCTTTTTCGGCGTGTGGGGGGCTTTGCATCTACATCCTGCTTTTCCGCACACGTTCCATTGCTCTGTAATCCCTCCTGGCAGCATCGGTTCGATCTTCGCCAGGGCCGCTTCCAACTTCTCGATCCGCTTCAATTCTTTTGACATGGAGCATTCTTTTCCGATAATTTAACTCGCTATCGGAATGTGCCTCAAAAAAGCGGATGATTATCGAAGAGGAATTTGGCTCACTAGTCCTTTTGGTCGTCAATGATCCAACTCACAAAAAAATCGGTGCGCAAAGTAAGTTAAACGGTGCGCAGAAACATAACTCCCTGCGCCGAATCCCGCATGGCATGCGGTCTTCGCTACCGCATGACCATATCACATCCGGCTCAACGACGAGTCGAACCGCCGACAGCGTCGGCTATGTCCAACTCTGTCCTACTAGGGGCGAGTTTAAATAGGTGCCTCTTTAATATTTCACAATGATGAGCAGGGGTGGCTTTTCTCCTCGGCTGGATGTCAGGAAGGTGCTACCGCCCCGCTCGCCACGGGGGTCGGTGATTTCAAAGGCGATGCTTCCTTGGTCGTTGACCTGTTGCGCGAGGTCCGTCGGCAGTTTGAGTACAAGTTCGCGCCCGGCGGCCTCGGCGATGTCGAGCGTGCCGATAACTCGGGATTCCGGTTTGGGCGGTGGATTATTACGGCCGTAACGCTTCGTCTCATCCAAGCTCCAGTTCGGGTCGGTCAAGACGGCGACTTGCAAACTAAGCGGAAACGGGCCGCCGGACAAGAGCATCGGCAGGCGCAGTTCCTCAAGCTGGCCGCCACGGCAGGCGGCCGGGAGAGTGAACTTCAGATAGCTCCGATATCTATTACTATATTTGGAATCGGGACTGACGAGCAATTGCTTCGCTCCGCGATGAATGTTTTTGACGCTGATCGTGAAACAATCGCTCGGAATGATCTCGATTCTATCCTTGGCGACCGCGACTACCGGCAACTTGAGCTTGCGGCTGGCAGAACCGCTGCCATCGCTGACTTCAACCGTGAAAGACACGGCGCCGACTTGGGCCGGCAGAACACCTTGGAGAGTACGGTTTTCTATCGTCAGCCCTTCGGGAAGGCCCTCGGCTTTCCAGGTCCGGTGCGAGCCGTCGCCGCCGATGGCCTGGAGGTCGGCGACATACCAGCAACCGGCTGATCCCTCGGGCAACAGGGTGGTTTCGATTTCGAGTTGTTGCGGCTTGCCGCTCAGGGTCAGGTAGGCGTTGGCGTAGCGGCGGCCCAACTCATCCTGGGAGTCAGCGTCGTAATGGACATTGTCGGAGAGCGTGCGAAGCGAACTGACAACGCGGACATGCTTCAGGCTTTCCGCCGCTTTTTTCAGACCGTCATTGACCGGGTGTCGCCTGCTGCCATCCTCGCAGACGGTACCGGCGATGGCCGGCAGGTCGGGTTCGCCGAAGGCTTCGCGGTAGCCGCTTATCATCCGTTCGAAGAGCTGATCGTAATCACGCGAACCACTGTTGGACTCGCCCTGATGCCAGAGAA